>NZ_JBEAIU010000054.1:0-117568 GCF_040065135.1 Klebsiella sp. CN_Kp066
CTCGTCGGGCTCATAACCCGAAGGTCGTCGGTTCAAATCCGGCCCCCGCAACCAACATCATAAACACCCTCAAGGGTGTTTTTTTGTTTCTGCGATTCGCAAAATCTTATACCTGATTCAGGGAACGGCTAAGCGCCGCTCCCTCACCTTCTCAGCCCTTCGGCAACACAATATTGCTCGCCGCCAGCATCCCCATTTCGTGATACATCGCGCAGGCCGCTTCAACGATCGGCATCGCCAGCGCCGCGCCGCTGCCTTCTCCCAAACGCATTCCCATATTCAGATAGGGCTCCAGCTCGAGATGCATCAGCGCCGTACGCGCCCCCTTCTCCGCCGAATAGTGCGACGGGATAAGATAGGGTTTCACCTGCGGCGCAATTCGGCACGCCGCTAGCGCCGCTGCGTAGGAGAGGAAGCCATCGAGCACCACCGGCAGACCGCAGGAGGCCGCGCCCAGCATCACACCCGTCATCCCCAATAAATCAAAACCGCCCACTTTTGCCAGCACGTCCAGACCATCATGCGGATCGGGGCGGTTAACGGCGATGGCCCGTCGTACCACCTCAACTTTATTGCCGACCTTCGCCAACGGCAGATTAGCGCCAATTCCCACCACCTCCTGGGCATCGCTGCCGGTCAGGACGCTGACGATTGCCGCCGCCGGGGTGGTATTGGCCATTCCGAGCTCCCCGACGCCAAACAGCGTGACGCCATCCTCCGCCAGCCCCCGGGTATAGCGCATCACCTCTAGCAGCAGCTCTTCCGCCTGGCTGCGGCGCATTGCCGGACCAACGGCGATATTGCCGCAGCCGCGCGCCACGCGCATGTTGATGACGCCCGGTATCAGCTCGGCATCGATTCCAACATCAATCACGTGCACCTTCGCGCCCGCCTGCGCCGCCAGTACGCAAACGCCGGTTTTGCCCAGCGTCATATTCGCCGCCTGAATTGCGGTCACCGCTTTTGGCGAAATGGCGACCCCTTCGTCCCACACGCCGTGGTCGGCGCACATCACCAGCAGCGCCTTTTTTTTCACCTGCGGCACGCCTTCAAGACCGGGCATACCCGCCAGCTGCACGGCAAGATCTTCAAGGCGTCCAAGGCTTCCGGGCGGTTTCAGCAGACCATCAATATGAAGTCGGGCGCGCGCCATCGCGTTTTCATCAGGCGCAGGGATCGCGCCCAGTAGAGAGGTTAAGCTTTGCATAGAGGTTCTCGTCTTGTTGGCTGACTCATAGCAGAGCCAGCAGGAAGAATAACGCCCGTTACGGCGCGCCTGGCCTATTTGATTTTTACGCCAATGCCCGACACCACCAGCCACACCTCGTCTGCCGCCGCCGCAAGGCGCTGGTTGACGCGTCCGGCGATATCGCGGAAATGGCGGGCAAGACGGTTCTCCGGCACAATCCCCATCCCTACCTCGTTGGTCACCAGCACCACGCGGGCCGGGCAGCGCTGGCAGGCGGCAATCAGTACCGCGATTTCGGCGTCGATCGCCCGCTCCATCGCCGCATAATCCCAGCCGTCCGGCGAGCTGTCGCCCCCCAGCGCAAACAGCAGGTTGGTCACCATGGTGGTGATGCATTCCAGCAAAATCGCCTCCTCTGGGGCGATATCCGGGGTGATCAGCTCATCAAGCTGCTGCCAGCGCTCGGCGGTGCGCCAGTGCGCGGGCCTGCCGTCGCGGTGGTGCTGGATCCTCGCCGCCATCTCGTCATCAAAGACCTGCGAGGTGGCGATATACAGTACCTGCGGCGCATGGGCGATCAGCGCTTCGGCATGGCGGCTTTTACCGCTGCGCGCCCCGCCGGTCACTAAAGTCAGCATACGGGCTCCTGATGTTGGCGCATGATGGCGTAGATTTTTTCGATATCAATATGCTGACGCATCGCGTCCGCCAGCAGATCGAACTGGCGCGATTTATACTGCGCATACTCGAAATCGCTATCCAGCGCCGCCAGCCCTTTACGCTGGCGCAGGCCGTTAACCAGCGCGCGGGTAAATGCATCGCTATCGAACAGGCCGTGCAGATAGGTGCCAAACGCCAGGCCGTCATCGCTGACCGCGCCGTCCGCCACGCTCAGGCTGCCTTTATGTAATTGCATCAGCGAACGGCAGCCGTCGCGCAGCTCGGTTTCGCCCATATGAATTTCGTAGCCGCTTACGGTCAGCCCCGCCGTCGCCGCCAGCCACGCCGGCAGCGCTGTTGCCAGGGTCGCCGTTACCTGGGTCGTCGTCTTGCTTTGCGCAAAGTGGGTGACGGTATTTAGCAACCCCAGCCCCGGCTGCGTGCCAAGCCCCGACTCTACCTCATCGATAATGGTTTCGCCGAGCATCTGATAGCCGCCGCAGATCCCCAGCACCGGTACGCCCTGACGCCGGGCCTGCAGTACCGCATGCGCCATGCCGCTCTCGCGCAGCCAGCCGAGGTCGCCGAGCGTATTTTTACTGCCCGGCAGGATCACCATATCCACGCCCGCCAGCTCCTGCGGCTGGCGAACATAGCGGACGCGGACGTCCGGCTGCGCCGCCAGCGCGTTGAAATCGGTAAAATTGGAGATGTGCGGCACCTGAATCACGGCAATCTCAATATCGCGCCTGTCGGTGCGCAGATATTTCCCTTTTTGCAGCGCGACGCCGTCCTCATCTTCAAGATCGACATCCAGCCACGGCATGACGCCGAGCACCGGGACGCCGGTGAGCGCTTCTATCTGCTCGATCCCGGAATACAGCAGCGCCACGTCGCCGCGAAATTTATTAATAATCACGCCCTTGACCCGCGCGCGCTCGCGATCGTGCAGCAGCGCGAGCGTGCCGTAGATAGAGGCGAATACGCCGCCGCGATCGATATCCGCCACGAGGATCACCGGGCACTGGGCCATCTCGGCCATGCCCATATTGACGATGTCGCGATCGCGCAGATTGATCTCCGCCGGACTTCCTGCCCCTTCCAGCACCAGCACATCATGTTCGGCGGCCAGGCTGTTATAAACCGCGAGGATCTGTTCCCGCAGGCGCGGTTTATATTCGTGATAGCTCACAGCGTCCATATCGGTCGCCACCTTGCCCATCAGCACCACCTGCGCTTTGCGGTCGCTGGTTGGCTTAAGCAGCACCGGGTTCATGCGCACATCCGGGATAATACCCGCCGCTTCGGCCTGGAAAATCTGCGCGCGGCCCATCTCTTTGCCATCCGGCGTGATACCGGAATTAAGCGCCATATTCTGCGATTTAAACGGCGCGGTGCGCTGTCCGTCCTGATAAAAGATGCGGCACAGCCCCGCGACCAGCACGCTTTTGCCGACGTCAGAAGCGGTGCCCTGTAACATAATTGCCAGCGTCATGACGCCTCCTTCATCGCGTTGCTTCGCATCCGCGTAAAAAATTCTTCTTCGGTTTTACACAGCGGCAGCCCGAGCTGCGCGTGCAGTTTCACCAGCCACGGCTGGGTGAGCCCGGCCTGGGCCATCAGTTCGCTGCGGGCAAACACCTCCCCGGGTTCGCCGTGCGCCAGCACTTCGCCGCGGCGTAACACGTAAACCGCATCGCTGATTTCATAGATCAGATCGATATCGTGGCTGGAGATCGCCACGTGGTTGCCCCGATCGGCAATACGCTTAATGATGTCGATCATCTGCGCGCGTCCCGAAGGATCGAGACCCGCCGTCGGCTCGTCGAGCAGTAAATAGCGCGCCTGCAGCACCAGCGCGCCGGCTATCGCCACGCGCTTTTTCTGCCCGTGGCTCAGGCACTGAATCGGCTGGTGACGAAACCCCTGGGCATCGACGAGAGTCAGGGCATCGTCCACCCGGCGGGCAATTTCCTCTTCCGCTACGCCCAGGTTCCGCAGGCTAAAGGCGATATCGCTGTCGATATCGGTATAGAAAATCTGCTGGTCCGGGTCCTGGAAAACGGTCGCCACCTGCTGACGCAGCGCCAGCAGGCCGCGCTTGCTGTAGTCCAGCGGTTTTCCTTGCCATAGCACCGCCCCGCTCTGCGGGCGCAGCAGACCGCTCAGGTTCATAAACAGCGTGGATTTTCCGCAGCCGTTCGCCCCTACCAGTCCGGTCACGGCGTGATGGGAAAAATCCAGCGTCAGCCCCTTCAGCACCGGCTCGTCCTGATAGCGAAACCAGAGATCGGTCGTGGCAAGCATACTTATCCTTAAAGGTGAAAATCACCCTGATACAGTTTGATATCCAGCGTGGTGCTCATCTGCTGGTAGCGAATCATCACCCGGGTAAACAGCAGTCCTACCAGCATCGCCAGCGAACGATAGCCCTTCGGCACGCTACGGTAGCCAAAACGTAATGTTTGCGCACGGTGAATCGCCAGCGCTTCGTCTAAAAGAATAAAAATAAAACGCCAGGTCAGCAGGATTTGCTCGGTCAGCAGCCGCGGTACCCGTCCGCGCTTGAGCAGCAAAATAAGCTGCGGGAACGGCAGATTCAGCACCAGCCAGAAGGTGGACGCCAGCGCCGCCAGGCTGCGCCAGAAGGTCTGATTGGCGGTCGTCAACCCCTCCGACGTCATGCCCAGCCAGACGCTGCCCAGCGGCAGGCTCACCAGCAGATCCTGCGGATTGCGGCTAACGCTGAACAGAATAGTCAGCACACCGATCAGCAGGAAGCCAAACGGCAGCGCCATCCAACGGCACCAGCGCCACGGCGAGACCCGCAGCAGCCAGCAGGTTAAGGCGGCAATCAGCGCCATTTCGATACCCTGCCCCAACGGAGGCAGGGTAAAAGCCAGCACCATCAGCAGCAGCCAGAACAGGAACTTGCGCTCCGGTGCGACGTGAAACCAGCGGCTCTGATAGCTGAGTCGGTCAAACCCGGTCATCACGGCGCTGTCTGCCTTTGCTGTAGCCCAGAATATAGAAAATTACCGCCGCGCCGAGAGAGCCCTGGAGCGTAAACAGCAGGCTCTCAATTTCTCCGCTAGCCGGTTCGTACAGCGGCTGGAACCACGGCTCATAATGCGGCGCGACCACCTGAATCTGGCTCTCCGCCTCGCCGTCTGAACCGCCGAATTCGCCGCCGTGATCGACAAAGAACGGCAGGATCACCAGCGCCACCACCATGGCGAACAATATCAGCGTCTTTTTCATGTTAATGCCCCTGTGCGGTAATCAGCTGACGTTTGGTCAACTGGTCGTAGATCATGACGGTTAACAGTCCTTCAGCAATGGCGATCGGGATCTGCGTCAGGCAGAAGATCCCCATAAACTTGACTATCGATCCGGTCGCGCCGGCGGCGGGATCCGGAAAGGCCACGCCGAGCTGTACGGAGGTGACAAAGTAGGTCACCAGATCCGCCAGCATCGCGCAGAGAAACACCCCGACGTCGCGGCGAATGCCCGCGCGGCAGGCCATTTTCCACACCATATAGCCAACCACCGGCCCGATGACCGCCATCGACATCCCGTTCGCGCCGAGCGTCGTCAGCCCGCCGTGCGCCAGCAACAACGCCTGGAACAGCAGTACGATGGCGCCAAGGATCGCCACCACGCCAGGCCCGAAGAGAATCACCGCCAGGCCGACGCCGGTCGGGTGGGAACAGCTGCCGGTTACGGAAGGAATTTTCAGCGCCGAGAGGACAAAAATAAACGCCCCGCACAGCGCCAGCAGCACCTTCTGATTGTTATCTTCCTGCACAATGCGGCGCAGGCGCACCAGCCCGTACCACAGGCAGGGTAAAAACAGCAGCCACCATGCCAGGGCCCACATCGGCGGTAAAAACCCCTCCATGATGTGCATCGCGAAAGCCTTTTCGGGAACCACTATCAGCAATAGCGCCGCAGCTAACCCGCTGAAAGACAGCTGTTTTAGCTGTTGTTCAAGTTTCATTCTGCATACTCCCACTGTTTATTGACCAGAATGGTCGAGAAATAGGGCAGCGGCTGGTCGTCGCTGACGTCATTGAGATGGCGCCAGCACTGCTCGCCCGGCAGCGTGGCTTCAGACATCATCAGCGCGGCATCCAGCAGACCGTTTTTCGCCAGCAGCGCTTTGATGCGGGGAAACCGCCCGTACACTTTCATCAGCACCAGGCTTTCATGCTGGCGCAGCGCCTGCTCGATTTCCGTTTCCGGCGCGGTGCAGGAGATCACTGCCAGCGATTGCTGCTCCATGGCCAGCGGCGTTTTTGAACGCGCGGCAATGGCGGCAAAAGAGGTGACGCCGGGAACAATCTCCAGCCACTCCGGGCAGCCGATACGCTGGAGTAAGAACACCCAGGTGCTGAACAGCATGGCGTCGCCGAGGGTAATAAAGCCGACCTGCTTGCCCGCTTCCACTTCCTGAACCAGCGCGGCGGCAACCTCATCCCACACCGCCTCTTTTTCCGCGCTGTCGGCGCTCATCGGGAAATGGCAGCAGCGTACTTCGGTCCGTTCGCCGATATACTCGCGCACGATGGAGAGCGCGAGGCTGTCGCCGCCTTTACGTCCGGCGGGCGCGTAGAGAATGTCCAGCGTGCCCAGCACCCGCGCCGCGCGCACGGTGATCAGGTCGGCGGCGCCAGGGCCGGTACTTAAGGCATATAGTTTGCCGCTCATGCCGCCTCCTCCATTGCCAGGCTCAGCGCCTGCTGCAGGTGAGCGACGAACATTGCGCGCACCGCCGGATTCTCTCCCAGCCCGTTCAGCCAGGGCGTCGCCGTGATACCGGCGGCGTTGAACAGCGTTTTCCAGGAGTCCTCTTCGTCCGAGGCCATATCGTTAATGGCGTGATCGCCGGCCACCAGCATCAGCGGCATCAGGTGTACGCCCTTCACCCCCTGCTGGCGCAGGCTATCGATAAGAATATCGACTTCCGGATAGCTCTCGACCGCGCCGACCCGCGCCGGAAATCCCTTCGCCGTCATCATATGATCCAGACAGGCGTAGGCGGCGAAAGCGTGATGGCTGGCGCCGTGGCCCATAAAGACCACCGTTTCATCGGCAGCAAGCGGCGGCATCTGCTGGCGCAGCGCCTGCATCAGCTGGACATAATCGTTATGGCTGCTCAGCAGCGGCGCCCCCAGCGTCAGGCGGAGGAACAGCGGGCGCAGGCTTTGCACTTCGCGGACGATCTTTTCATACTCATCGCCGTTGATAATGTGCAGCGACTGAATCGCCACATCCTGGTAGCCCTGCTCGGCCAGCTTCTGCAATGCCTGCAGCGGCGTATCAATCTCGATACCGTCGCGCTGTTTGAGCTTGCGGATAATCATCCCGGAGGTGAAGGCGCGAAACGTGTCGCGGTCCGGACAGCTGGCCGCCAGCTCGCGCTCGCAGGCGACGATGTTCTTTTCACAGGTGTCGGGATAGCTGGTGCCAAAACTGACCACCAGAAGCGCTTTTTTCATTTCTGACTCCTTAAGCAGCGGCCAGCCAGCGCGATAAGCGCCGGGCAAAGGCAGCCTGACTTTCCAGTAACTCTTCACCCGTCACCAGCGGCGCCGGGCGCGTAATCACGATGCAGGGGATACCGGCATCCAGACAGGGTTGTACTTTTTCCTGATAGCCGCCTTCGGCGCCGGAGGCTTTGGTGATCACCACGTCGGCCCGGCACTGGCGGTAGAAAGCGGCGTTGAACGCGGCGCTGAACGGCCCGCACAGGGCGAAAATCTCGCCTACGCCAAACCCCAGCGCGGCGCATTGCGCGATGACATCGGCGACCGGCAACACCCGGGCCAGCAGCGTTTTGTCACCTAATCCCGCCCGCCAGCGCGCCAGATCTTTACTTCCCGTGGTGAGCAGCACGCGCTGGCCGAAACGCCGCGCCACCTCGCAGGCTTGTTCAATGCTCTCCACGGTATAGAGCAGCGGATGCGTCAGGCCGCTCAGCTGCTCTGGGCGCTGATAGCGGCTCAGCAGCACGCCGGCGGTTTCACAGGCCCGGACGATATTGCGGCTTACCGCTTCGGCGTAGGGGTGCGAAGCATCGATCACCCAGCGGGTCCGGTTAGCCTTCAGCCAGGCGATCATCTCCTCCAGCTCGAGGCGCCCGCAGCGCACCTGGCCGCGAATATCCCCCGCCAGCTGCTGACCGGTGGGCGTCGCCACCGACAGGGTGTAGGGGACCTGCGCCGCGTCAAGCTGCTGACACAGCGCCCTCGCGTCGCTGGTTCCGCCCATCACCAGCACCTCGCCGTGGCTCACAGCACGTAGCCTCGCGGCGTGATCATCAGGCCATCCTGGATATACGTCGCTTTGTTGCCGACGATCACCAGGCTGGTCATATCGACCGGTGCAAAATCCATCTCCCCCAGGGTAGTCAGCCATTTCTCCTGTTTTTTACGTCCGGCGGATTTCACGACTCCCACCGGGGTCTGCGCGCTTTTACTGGCCGACAGCAGCTCAAAGGCGCGCGCCAGATGGCCCTCGCGGCCGCGGCTGCGCGGATTGTAAAAACAGATGACGAAGTCGGCTTCCCCGGCGGCGACAATGCGTTTTTCAATCACCGGCCACGGGGTCAGCAGGTCGCTGAGGCTGATATGGCAGAAGTCGTGCATCAGCGGCGCGCCCAGCAGCGAGGCGGCGGCAATGCTGGCGGTCATCCCCGGGATCAGGCGGACTTCCACATCCAGCTTCTGCTTGCTGACCAGTTCGAGCACCAGTCCGGCCATGCCGTAAATACCGGCATCGCCGCTGCTGATCAGCGCCACGTTATGCCCGGCCTGCGCCAGCTCAATCGCCGCCTGGCAGCGCTCAATCTCTTTGCACATTCCGGTTTTGATCACCTGCTTATCGCCGGTAAAGGCTTTCACCAGGTGCGTGTAGGTCTTATAGCCAACGACGATTTCCGCCGCCTGCAGCGCTTCAATGGCCTCCATGGTCATCATGGACTGCGAGCCAGGGCCGATTCCGATTACGCTTAACATCAGTGTGAAACTCCCAAAGTAATAGTGACGCCCTGTTCGCGCAGGGTTTCGCCTAACAGTTGCCCATGGCTCAGCAGCCAGGCCGCCGGACCGGATACGCTCCCCACGCCGACGGTTTTTCTGACGAACGATGAAGCGGGAAAGTGATGCTCATGCTCGCGCAGGGCATCAGCGGGAAAGGTTTCGAACGGTACGCGACAGCAGGAAGCCAGCTGAATCAGCCCCTGCTCGTGCTTCTTCAACGTGACGCTGCCGATAGCTTTCAGCGCCAGCGGATCCAGGCGCTGCGCCTCAAGCTGGCGCGCCAGCAGCGCCGCTAATAGCGGGAATGGCGTATCGCGGCGGCAGCCAATTCCGGCGACCACCCGCTGCGGCACCAGTTTCCAGTGCGGCACGGCGATCGGCGGCAGTTCGTTGCGCAGCGTGACGCAGACCAGCGCATCCAGCTCGGGAAGCTGGTGCAGATCGGCCACGGTGATAAACCCCCGCCGGTCGCAGTGGCGGACGTCTTCATCCAGCTCTTCGTCCCACCACAGACCGACGCGCTGATGGCTGACCAGCATCTGGTTGACGGTTTTCACCGCCGCGCGGAAGTCGCTCATCCGGGCATTAAGCTGGAATGCCAGCGTATCCAGGGCCGCCAACTCGTTGACGTCGGTGGCGGTGGTGATCACCGGGTCGGCGCCGAGCATCCCGGCCAGATAGCGGCTGAGGGCATTCGCGCCCCCCGCATGGCCGGAAAGCAGGCTAATGACGTGCTGGCCACGTTCGTCGATCACCACCACGGCCGGATCGCTGAACTTATCATTGACCAGCGGGGCCAGCACGCGTACCGCGATCCCGGTGGCGCCGATGAAAATCAGCGCCGAATAGCTGCTGAAGGCCTCCCGCGCGGCGCTGGCAAAACCGTTTTCAAAGGGGAGAAAACCCTCTTCCAGCAGCTTCTCGCTGGTAAAGCAGGTTAACGGCAGCATCGTCGCCAGCCGTTTCGCCAGCCGAACGCCCCCTGGCGTCAGGCAGAAAAGTGCGATTGATTCAGGCTTTACGGTATTCATGGCTAAAGTCCGCCGCGTAGAGTTTTGAGTAGTGATACTCAGAGCCCAGGAAATTCCCGACCAGAATGAGCGCCGTTTTGCGGATCCCCGCCTCGCGTACCTTGTCGCCGATATCCGCCAGCGTACCGCGTACGGTCTGGCTTTCCGGCCAGGTCGCTTTATAGATCACCGCCACCGGCGTGGTTGCCGGATAGCCGCCTTCAATCAGGCGCTCCGCTACCCGGTGAATGCGCTGCACGGAAAGGTAAATCGCCATTGAAGTCTGGTGGCTGGCAAATGATTCAAGCTGCTCGCGCGCCGGCACCGGCGTGCGCCCTTCAAGGCGGGTGATGATCAGGCTCTGGGAGACTTCCGGCACGGTGTACTCGACGCCCAGCTCCGCCGCCGCGCCCAGAAACGCGCTGACGCCCGGCACCACCTGCCAGTCGATACCGCGTTTGGTCAGCTCTTCGCCCTGCTCGCGGACCGAGCCATACAGCGACACGTCCCCGGTCTGTAAACGCACTACCGTTTTCCCGGCTTTAACGCCGGCTTCCATCAGGTCGAGAATTTGCTCCAGATGCAGTTCGGCGCTGTCGTGACACTCGGCGCCGGGCGGACAATACTCCAGCAGCTCGGTGTTTATCAGCGACCCGGCGTAGATCACCACCTGGGCCTGCTGGAGCAAGCGGTAGCCCTTGAGGGTAATCAGCTCACGGTCGCCCGGCCCTGCGCCAACGAACCACACGCTACGGGGGTCAAATGTCTCAGCCATGGTTTTCTTCCTTCTGACAGGCGATAACAAAAACGGGATTATTCGGTTTGAAATAGTGGCCGCTGCCCAGCGCGGTCAGCGATGAAACGTTCAGCAGCAGGCAATCAATCTGTGTAATCCCCCGCTGCTGCAGATAGTCGAGAGCCGCGTTCAGGTTCTCCTGCAGGATAAAAGTCATTACCAGACGGCCGCCGGGATAGAGCTGCTGCCACGACCAGTCAATCAGTTCGTCGAGACGGCCGCCGCTGCCGCCCATAAAAATGGCGTCGGCCCGCTCGGTAATCACCATCGGCGCTTCACCGGGCAGGATCTCAATATTGCCGCAGGTGAAATGCTGGCGATTTTCGTCCAGCAGCCGGAGAGCCGCGGGGTTGCGTTCGATGGCGGTTACCTGCAAAGAGGGATACTGCAGCGCCGCCTCAATCGACACGCTGCCGGTACCGGCGCCGATATCAATCAGGT
This sequence comes from Klebsiella sp. CN_Kp066, assembly GCF_040065135.1. Taxonomy (NCBI): domain Bacteria; kingdom Pseudomonadati; phylum Pseudomonadota; class Gammaproteobacteria; order Enterobacterales; family Enterobacteriaceae; genus Klebsiella; species Klebsiella sp. CN_Kp066. The sequence continues at coordinate 11,140 of NZ_JBEAIU010000054.1, forward strand.
GGCTTGCCCGGTGCAGTTCAAGTTTGGCCAGCGCCAGCGCGCGAACCGCTTCTTTGGTCATCGGCACCTTCTCGCCGCGCAAAAAAAGCTCATCTTTCATCGAGGATCACCACCGCGTTCATCTCATATTCGGCATCGACCTCACTGACCGGTAGCCAGTGGATCCGCTCGTTATCCATCGCCAGATTTTCGCCAATCACCATCCAGCGATACCCTTTACCCCGCGCCGCCAGCTGGGCGGCGATTTCCCGCGGCCCGCAGCGCCCGTCGGTCACCATCGCCACCTTGCGCTGACGCGCCAGCTCATCAAAACAGACATCTCGCCCGTGGCTGCTGGTCAGCCAGATATCGTTCATATCAATACCGGCCTTCGCACAGAGATACTGCACCGCGCTGATGCCGGGAATAATGCGCACGCGATCGATGCCAAAGTGGGCTATCAGCCGCGTGCCGATCCCGTAAAAGAGCGGGTCGCCTGAGGCCAGCACCACCACCTTCTGCGCTGCGCGTTCGCCGAGCCAGACCAGCAGTTCGGCAATATTGGCGCCCAGCGCAAACCGTTCGCCGCGAAATCCGGGGAACTGCTGCAAATGCCGCTTACCGCCTACCAGCGCATCCGCACTGGCGACCGCATCTTGCGCCGCCGGCGTCATCAAATGCAGGCCTGACGGCCCCATGCCAACCACCGTTAACATGACATCTCCCGCGCAATCTCGGCCACCGGGCGATTGCTGCCGAGGACCTTGTTATCAAAGGAGAACATGATGGCGTCGCAGACGGGCGGCGTTTTGGTAAAACGCAGCATCTGCATCACCCGCAGGCAGATGCGTTCAGCAAGATGGTTATAGATAGGCTGAAAACCGTACGCGTCAATGTGCTCCATCGCCGCTTCGGTGGTATCGCATTCGCTCACCAGTTGCAGCAGCGCCAGCGGCGCCCCCAACAGCGCCAGATGCGCGACCAGCGTTTCCATGCGCGCATCGGCGATATGGCTGTGGGTATGGAAGATCCCGGCGGCGACTTTAATCAGCTTGCCGGGATGGCCAATCAGCACAATCTGACGGAACCCGAGGCGGACGGCCTCTTCAATCATGTAGCCGACGAAGTTGCTCATGGTGACCACCACCTGCGAGTCGATGCCCATCTGCTCGCGTACGAAGCGTTCACCGTGGTTGCCCGGCACCAGCACCACCCGCTCCAGCCCCGCCGCGCGCTTAATTTCCAGCTCCAGCGACAGCGAACGCTTCCAGCTCTCTTCCGACATCGGCGTCACGATACCGGTGGTGCCGATAATCGAGATACCACCCAGGATCCCCAGCCGCGAGTTATAGGTTTTCTGCGCCCGCTCCTCGCCCTCCGGGGCGAAAATCTCTACCGTCGCCCCGCGCGACGGGCCTATCGCTTCGCGCACCGCCGACTCAATGGTGTGGCGCGGGGTGCGGTTTATCGCCGGGCTGCCGATAGGCAGGCCGATTCCTTTACGGGTGATGGTGCCGATACCTTCGCCGCCGCGCAGGGTTATCTCGCCGGAGTCGTCGAGCGTCACGCGGGCGAAAATCAGCATGCCGTGGGTGGCGTCAACGTCATCGCCGCCGTCTTTACGAATCGCGGCGATCGCCTGCTGCCCTTCGACGTGCGGTGATTCGACGTTAAGACACAGGGTGACGCCGGAAGGAGTCACAATGGAGACCTGATGAATGAGGTGCTGGCGCATCACCATCAGCGCCGCGACCTTTGCCGCCGCCGTCGCGCAGGATCCGGTGGTATAGCCTTTACGCAGCGCCTTGCCGTTGTGCCACACCGGGGCGTCGAAGGATTGCTCGCTCATCTCGCCCCCTGTAAGTGGTACAGAATGGCGTTGACGATAGCGGCGGCGACGTTGCTGCCGCCTTTACGACCCAGCGCGGCAATGCCCGGCAGGCCGCTCTGCGTCAGGGCGTCTTTCGACTCCGCCGCGCCGACGAAGCCGACCGGCACGCCAATCACGCCGTTGACCGCGACATCATGCTCCAGCAGACGAAACAGCGCGGTGGGCGCATTGCCGAAAACAAACACCTTCTCGCCCTCTTCGGCAACCGCAATATCGACCGCCGCCATCGAGCGGGTCATCCCCTGCGCTTTGGCCTCCGCCACCACGCGCGGATCGCTGATATAGCAGCGGCACTCGCCGCCGAATTTCGCCAACAGAGTTTTATTGATCCCGGAAAGGGCCATGGTGGTATCGGTATAAAGCGTGCAGGGCTGGCTCAGGGCGGCGCTTAAGCGAGGAAGCACGTCGGGAGAAAACCACAGGATATCCAGCCAGTCAAAATCGGCGGTGGTGTGGATCACCCGCTTGATAATGGCTTCGTGTAGCGGGCTGGCAAAGCGGTAGTCCGGGCGGGTCTGCGCAATAATGTCGCCAATAATGTCGAAGCTTTTCGCCTCAATCGCCTGCGGTTGCTGGATATAGTGCATTCATTTGTCCTCAGGCTGCGCCGACCAGCCAGAACCGGATCGCCATAAACAGCGCCAGCGCCAGGGTCGAAGACACCCACATCAGTCGAATCGTTCGGGAAATATCGTCTACGGAAACGTCGCGCGTCGCCTCGCCAATCCACGGCTTCTCCACGCGCTGACCAAAGTAATCGTTAGGGCCGCCAAGCCGGATGCCGAGCGCCCCGGCGACGGCGGCCTCCGACCATCCGCAGTTTGGGCTGCTGTGGTTGTAGCGATCGCGCCAGCCGATGCGCAACGCGCGGCCACTCGCTTCACCACAGAGGAGAGCGGCGAGGCTGATAAGCAGCCAGCTCAGGCGAGCGGGGATAAAGTTGGCGACATCATCAAGGCGAGCGCTAACCATGCCGATGGCGCGGTATTTTTCGTGCTTATAGCCGACCATCGAATCCAGGGTGTTGACCGCTTTATAGGCCATCGCCAGCGGCGCGCCGCCGAGCAGCAGGAAGAAGAGCGGCGCGATAATCCCGTCAACGGTGTTTTCCGCCACCGTCTCAACAACCGCGCGATTAATCTGCTGCGGCGCAAGCTGCGACGTGTCGCGCCCGACAATCCATGACAGCTTGCTACGGCTTTCCGCCAGATCCCCCGCGCGCAGCGGTCGCTCGACGTCCCGCGCCGACTGCGCCAGACAGCGTCCGGCCAGCACGGTGAAAATCATCCAGACCTCAACCAGCCAGCCAAGCCACGGATGAATCCTCTGCGCCAGCGTCAGCACGCCCCAGCAGACGCCCCACGTCAGTCCGACTACAACTATCCACATCACCCCGCCGCCGATGCGCAAGGCAACATCGCTACGGCAATAGCGGCGCACGCCGCGCTGAACGGCGGCGATCAGGTTGCCAATCCAGCGCACCGGATGCGGCCAGCTTTGCGGATCGCCGATGATAAAATCGAGAAGCCAGGCAACGCCCCATGCCAGTAGCGTCATAGCGCGCTCCTTGCCGCAGCCAGCCAGTGGTTGAGCATGGTGGGGCGCTGCGCAAAGTGCAGGTGCAGATAGCTGGCGAACGCGTTGCCCACCTGCCAGCCGCCGGACCACTGCTGAAGGGTCATACCGTCGCGGACCTTGCGGCAGGCCAGAACCGCCGGGGACTCGGGAGTAAAATCCGAGTAGTGAAATTCATGTCCGCGCAGGGTTTCGCCCGGCGCCGCCAGCAGCGTTTTGCGCATAGCTCGCGCCTCGCAGTAGCCAAAGCGGGTAAGCCGTTTGCCCATTTTGCTATGGCCGGGAATAAGGTTGGCCATCGGGTAGATATCACCGTTGGCGTCTTCCAGGGAGCTGCCGAGATACATCAGACCGCCGCATTCAGCGTAAATCGCCACCCCGCGCCGGTGCGCCTCCTGCAGCTGCGCCAGCATCGGCGTATTGGCCGCCAGCGCGGCAGCATGAATTTCCGGATAGCCGCCGCCGAGCCAAATCATCTGGCACGGTGGAAGCTCGCTATCGTGCAGCGGGCTGAAGCGCACGATATTCACTCCGCAGCGTTCAAGCAGCGAGAGGTTATCCGGGTAGTAAAAGTTGAAGGCCTCGTCGTCGGCCAGCGCCAGCGTCAGGCCCGCGCCAGCATCAGGGGACGGCAGCGTCGGCCACTCCCCGGCGGGTAGGATGGAGAGCTGGCTGAGGGTAAGAAGCTGTTCGATATCCAGCGTTTGCGCCAGCGTTTGGGCAAAATCGCGCCACGGCTGCTGGTTAACCAGCGACTCGCGGGCGGTAACCAGTCCCAGATGGCGTTCGGGTAACGCCACCCCTTCCACTCGCGGTACGTAGCCGAGCACCGGCAGCTCGCAGTAGCGTTCAATGGCGCCTTTGAGCAGCTGATAATGGCTTTCGCTGTTGACGCGATTGACGATAACGCCGGCAATGTTAAGACTGGGGTCGAAGTGTTGAAATCCCATCACCGTGGCGGCGATGGAGGTGGAAACCGCTTTGCCATCTACCAGCAAAATGACCGGACAGCCGAGCTGTTTAGCCATCGCGGCGGTGCTGCAGTAGCCAGGGTCGGTACCGAAGCCGTCATACAGCCCCATCACGCCCTCAATGACCGCGATATCCGCCCGCTGCATCTGTTCGCAAAATAGCGCGTTAAGCACCGGCTCCGGGAGCATAAAGCTGTCGAGGTTGCGGGAAGCGACGCCGCTGACGGCGGTGTGCCAGCCGGTGTCGAGGTAGTCCGGGCCGACTTTGCAGGGCTGAACCCGCATGCCGCGCTGCTTCAACAGGCTGAGCAGGCCAAGCGTGACCGTAGTTTTACCACAACCGCTGCCGGTACCTGCAAGAATGAATGCGTGCTGCCTGGCTGCCATACCCCGATCCTGTGCCGGGTGGTAGGGCTGCGTGCATTCCCAGTCTTTCGACTGTACGCATCTGAGCAACCCACTTCCCACCGAAGTTGTTGATTATTACCGACAGGCAGGTCTTCTGGCTTAGCGTCGTCCTCTCCCATCCTTCCCAATCCGGTAAGCAGATCAGTGGCTAAATATGGGTTCGTCAGCATCACAGCAGCGGGGGCTGCGGGGGATTCACACCCCCTTCCCTGGCGCCTGTCGGTTTTATCGAGCGGGATGAAACCCACTCGAATGATTCCCGGAACATCTTACGGAAGCAGGATGGCTCCCGTCGTGTTTAATTTTTAATTACCAAAGCCGTTTCATTACGCCGATGGCGCGCTGAAAGCCATTTCGGATATCACTCTATCTCATCAAATAAATAAAAACTGGTGCAGCTTATCGCTCTCTCATTATTATTTTGTTGCGCTATGACAATTTATTGCTCTGAATGAGATATTTTCATTTTATAATGAGCCAGATACGCGGGTATAACAAAAATCGGCAATAACAAATTATTGTCATTTAAAATGGCTCAGTTTGTGATCTGGCGTTAATTTGCTGGCGATAGGCCTGCGGAGTCACCTGATAGGCCTGGCGAAAAACTTTGCAAAAATAGCTGGTTTGCGAAAATCCTAAATTCCGCGCAATGCTGGCGATGCTCCAGTCGCTGTGGCAAAGCAGCTCTTTGGCGCTCACCATCCGCTGATGGTTCACCCAGGCATTAAAGCCAATACCCTGATATTTTTTGAACAGCTTACTGAAGTAATAGGGGCTGAGATAAACGTGAGCGGCGACGTCTTCCAGGCGAAGCTCGTCGGATAAATGGGCATCAATGTAGCGCAGCGCCTTCTTCATTTTGCTGTCATGAGGGCTGGCAACGCGGCTGGCGCGCGCAGGTTCCGGCTGCTGGGGATTATCTTTAATCACCACAAAGTTGAGCTGTTTTTTAAGGCAGTTTTCGACGATGAGCTTCAGTAAATCAGCAGAAGCAATCACTCTGGAGTAGTCCATTTCCGGCACGTCGCGAAACGCTTTAAGCAGCTCAGGGTCGGCCTGCCAGCGGTCATCCACGTTGAGGATATCGACCAGTTCAACATCGTTGCTTAAGCGCACCTGGCCGCAAAGCACAAAGCCCACAAGGTGCCCGGCAATGACCAGAGGAATGGAGAAATCGGTTAACCCGGCGTGGCAGCGGTAGATACAGAGCTGATCGGTTTTAGACGCCTCAAGCCCGCCGCAGCGGTCGCTCATTCGACAGCGGGTGCTGTGCTGGGGATGCTGGCGCATCAGCTGGCAAAAAGGTGTGAAGTTAAACAGTTCAGATATTTCATCACCATGAATATTGACGACCACCACCGCCAGACTGGTGGCCTGCGCAAAATCCTGTGCGATTTTATTAATGAGTTCTGAGTTCAGTGTGCTCGCAGAAATCATGATAAAACCTCTCAGTTAATTTTTTGTTATAAATAAAACATTTCTTTAATATTTACTTCCTTTCATCATCAATTGCCGCCAACGATAAAAGAATAATACGATAGCAAAAGTCTCCCATCCGTGGGAGACGTTTTTGGCGAGTTCGTGATACCGGTTCATGAAAATTTTTGGCTATTTCAGCCGTGACCTTAATCCTCTAATTTACAGGTATTACACGGTAGATTATTACCAATCAGATAACGATAGATGGCCGCGCCGAGACAAGCGCCGATCAGTGGCGCAATAATCGGCACAATAAAGTACGGAATATCCCTTCCGCCGGTCATCGCGATATCGCCCCAACCCGCCATCCACGTAAACAGCTTCGGCCCAAAATCACGCGCCGGATTCATTGCAAAGCCGGTCAGCGGCCCGGTTGAAGCGCCAATTACCGCCACCAGCAGGCCGATCAGCAGCGGGGCCAGCGGCCCTTTCGGTACGCCGTTGCCGTCGTCGGTCAGCGCCATAATCATCCCCATCAGCATGGAGGTGATCACCACTTCAACCAGCGCCGCATGCCAGATGCTCAGCGATGCCGCCGGGTAGGTGCTGAAAATACTCGCCAGCTGCAGGCTCTCTACGCTGCCGCGCGCGATATGGTGGGCGGATTCAAACTCGGTAAACATCGTGCTGTACAGCACATAGGCCAGCACCGCGCCGCCAAAGGCGCCGGCAACCTGTGAAACGATATAGGGGAAAACTTTTCGTCCGGGAAAGCAGGCAAACAGCCATAAAGCGACGGTCACCGCCGGGTTGAGATGCCCGCCGGAGATCCCCGAAGTCAGATACACGGCAAGCGAGATCCCCAACCCCCAGATAATGCATATCTCCCACAGTCCGAGGCTGGCTCCCGCCACCTTTAACGCGCTCAGGCAGCCGATGCCGAAAAACAAAAATAGCCCGGTGCCCAAAAACTCGGCGGTACATTGCGCTTTTAACGAATCATTCATTATGACACCTTCTTAGCAGAGTTCGTGTCCTGACCAGCCAACATCCTGCTGGCAGTAGAGTACAACGGGCACCACTATATGAACTCCCGTCCGCAAATTGTTGGCAACCTGCTGACGGCAGCCTCCGGAAAATTCGGGCATCAATAACAAATTATTGTCATTAAATAACTCAGAATTGCATTGCTCACGCGCGGCTTTCGCAATTATGCCAGCGCCATGGCATGCAAAAATATTGCTAAAACCAACTCATCGTTTTCCAACAAACATCACAAATCAGATTCTCTCGCATAGCAGATAAAATTAAAATCGTCATGAACAAATTTGTAAATATGGAATATACAAAACAAGATAATCACATCAGCACAAATAAAAATAACAAATAACATCAAACAGTTAAATAAATAAACGACAATTTTATATTATCCAATACCCACTATTTTTTCACCATCAAATTGAAGTCAGCCATTCTTTTTCCTCGCATCTTCTTATAGTCCCAACTATCGGAACACTCCATGCGAGGTCTTTATGCAACAAGAAGCACTAGGAATGGTAGAAACCAAAGGCTTAACCGCAGCCATAGAGGCCGCTGATGCAATGGTTAAGTCAGCCAATGTGATGTTAGTGGGCTATGAAAAGATTGGCTCCGGGCTGGTAACCGTCATCGTGCGCGGCGATGTTGGCGCGGTAAAAGCGGCCACCGATGCGGGTGCCGCCGCCGCACGTAACGTGGGTGAAGTGAAAGCCGTACACGTCATCCCACGCCCTCACACCGATGTAGAAAAAATCTTACCGAAGGGAATTAGCCAATGAGCAGCAATGAGCTGGTTGAACAGATCATGGCTCAGGTGATTGCCCGCGTGGCAACGCCGGAACAGCAGGCCATCCCTACTGAAAACCATCCAATACGAGAGACGGCTATGGCAGAAAAAAGCTGCAGTTTAACGGAATTTGTCGGGACCGCCATTGGCGACACCCTGGGTCTGGTTATCGCCAACGTCGATACCGCCCTGCTGGACGCGATGAAGCTTGAAAAGCGCTATCGCTCCATCGGCATTCTCGGCGCCCGTACCGGCGCAGGCCCGCACATTATGGCGGCGGACGAAGCGGTGAAAGCCACCAACACCGAAGTGGTCAGCATTGAGCTTCCGCGCGATACCAAAGGCGGTGCAGGCCACGGTTCGCTGATTATTTTAGGCGGCAACGACGTTTCCGACGTTAAGCGCGGGATTGAAGTTGCGCTGAAAGAGCTCGACCGCACCTTCGGCGATGTTTACGGCAATGAAGCCGGACATATCGAGCTGCAGTACACCGCCCGCGCCAGCTACGCCCTGGAAAAAGCCTTCGGCGCGCCGATTGGCCGCGCCTGCGGCATTATCGTCGGCGCACCGGCCTCCGTTGGCGTGCTGATGGCCGATACCGCCCTGAAGTCAGCCAACGTAGAAGTCGTGGCGTATAGCTCTCCGGCGCACGGCACCAGCTTCAGTAACGAAGCCATCCTGGTGATTTCCGGCGACTCCGGCGCGGTCCGCCAGGCAGTCACCTCCGCGCGCGAAATCGGTAAAACCGTCCTTGCGACCCTCGGTTCTGAACCGAAAAACGATCGCCCGTCCTACATCTGATACCCACGAGGCTGATTCATGAGATCGAAAAGATTTGAAGCACTGGCGAAACGCCCTGTGAATCAGGACGGCTTCGTTAAGGAGTGGATCGAAGAAGGCTTTATCGCGATGGAAAGCCCGAACGATCCGAAACCGTCGATAAAAATCGTTAACGGCGCGGTGACCGAGCTGGACGGGAAACCGGTGAGCGATTTTGACCTGATCGACCACTTTATCGCCCGCTACGGCATTAACCTGAATCGCGCCGAAGAAGTGATGGCGATGGATTCGGTTAAGCTGGCCAACATGCTGTGCGATCCTAACGTTAAACGCAGCGAAATCGTCCCGCTGACCACCGCGATGACGCCGGCAAAAATTGTCGAAGTGGTTTCGCATATGAACGTCGTTGAGATGATGATGGCGATGCAGAAAATGCGCGCCCGCCGCACCCCATCCCAGCAGGCGCACGTCACCAACGTCAAAGATAATCCGGTACAGATTGCCGCCGACGCCGCCGAAGGCGCATGGCGTGGATTTGACGAACAGGAAACCACCGTTGCGGTAGCGCGCTACGCGCCGTTCAACGCCATCGCGCTGCTGGTCGGCTCGCAGGTAGGCCGTCCGGGCGTACTGACTCAGTGCTCGCTGGAAGAAGCCACCGAGCTGAAGCTCGGCATGCTGGGCCACACCTGCTACGCCGAAACCATCTCCGTCTACGGTACCGAACCGGTCTTTACCGACGGCGACGACACGCCGTGGTCGAAGGGTTTCTTAGCCTCCTCCTACGCCTCTCGCGGTCTGAAAATGCGCTTCACCTCCGGCTCCGGCTCCGAAGTGCAGATGGGCTACGCCGAAGGCAAATCCATGCTTTACCTGGAAGCGCGCTGCATCTACATCACCAAAGCCGCGGGCGTACAGGGCCTGCAAAACGGTTCCGTTAGCTGCATCGGCGTGCCGTCTGCGGTACCTTCCGGCATTCGCGCGGTGCTGGCGGAAAACCTGATCTGTTCGTCGCTGGATCTGGAGTGCGCCTCCAGTAACGACCAGACCTTCACCCACTCCGATATGCGTCGTACCGCGCGCCTGCTGATGCAGTTTCTGCCGGGGACCGACTTTATCTCTTCCGGTTATTCCGCGGTGCCGAACTACGACAACATGTTCGCCGGTTCCAACGAAGATGCCGAAGACTTTGACGACTACAACGTCATCCAGCGCGACCTGAAGGTGGACGGTGGTCTGCGTCCGGTTCGCGAAGAAGATGTTATCGCCATCCGGAATAAGGCTGCCCGCGCGCTGCAGGCCGTTTTTGCCGGAATGGGGCTGCCGCCGATTACCGATGAAGAAGTTGAAGCCGCGACCTACGCCCACGGTTCGAAAGATATGCCGGAACGCAACATCGTCGAAGACATCAAGTTCGCCCAGGAAATCATCAATAAAAACCGCAACGGCCTGGAAGTAGTGAAAGCGCTGGCGCAGGGCGGGTTCACCGACGTTGCCCAGGACATGCTCAACATCCAGAAAGCCAAGCTGACCGGAGACTATCTGCATACCTCCGCAATTATCGTCGGCGATGGGCAGGTGCTGTCAGCCGTCAACGACGTTAACGACTATGCCGGTCCGGCAACGGGCTATCGCCTGCAGGGCGAACGCTGGGAAGAGATTAAAAACATCCCTGGCGCTCTTGATCCCAACGAGATTGATTAAGGGGTGAGAAATGGAAATTAATGAAAAATTGCTGCGCCAGATAATTGAAGAAGTGCTCAGCGAGATGAAGGGCAGCGATAAACCCGTCTCGTTTACTGCGCCAGCGGCCTCCGCGGCGCCCCAGGCCACGCCGCCCGCCGGCGACGGCTTCCTGACGGAAGTGGGCGAAGCGCGTCAGGGAACCCAGCAGGACGAAGTGATTATCGCCGTCGGCCCGGCTTTCGGCCTGGCGCAGACCGTCAATATCGTCGGCATACCGCATAAGAGCATTTTGCGCGAAGTCATTGCCGGTATTGAAGAAGAAGGCATTAAGGCGCGCGTGATTCGCTGCTTTAAATCCTCCGACGTGGCCTTCGTCGCCGTTGAAGGCAATCGCCTGAGCGGTTCCGGCATCTCTATCGGCATCCAGTCAAAAGGCACCACGGTGATTCACCAGCAGGGGCTGCCGCCGCTCTCTAACCTGGAGCTGTTCCCCCAGGCGCCGCTGCTGACCCTGGAAACCTATCGCCAGATTGGTAAAAACGCCGCCCGCTATGCGAAACGCGAATCGCCGCAGCCGGTCCCGACGCTGAACGACCAGATGGCGCGGCCAAAATACCAGGCGAAATCGGCCATTTTGCACATTAAAGAGACCAAGTACGTGGTGACGGGCAAAAACCCGCAGGAACTGCGCGTGGCGCTTTGATAAAGGATAACTCCATGAATACCGACGCAATTGAATCGATGGTGCGCGACGTATTAAGCCGCATGAACAGCCTGCAGGGCGAGGCGCCGACGGCGGCTCCGGCGGCAGACGGCGCGTCCCGTAGCGCAAAGGTCAGCGACTACCCGCTGGCGAACAAACACCCGGAATGGGTGAAAACCGCCACCAATAAAACGCTGGACGACTTTACGCTGGAAAACGTGCTGAGCAACAAAGTTACCGCCCAGGATATGCGTATTACCCCGGAAACGCTGCGCTTACAGGCTTCTATCGCCAGGGACGCGGGCCGCGACCGGCTGGCGATGAACTTCGAACGCGCCGCCGAACTGACCGCGGTACCGGACGATCGCATTCTTGAAATCTACAACGCCCTCCGCCCCTATCGCTCGACGAAAGAGGAGCTGCTGGCGATCGCCGACGATCTCGAAAGCCGCTATCAGGCGAAGATTTGCGCCGCTTTCGTTCGCGAAGCGGCAGCGCTGTACGTCGAGCGTAAAAAACTCAAAGGCGACGATTAATTACAGGGGTATGTGATGCGATATATAGCTGGCATTGATATCGGCAACTCATCGACGGAAGTCGCCCTGGCGACTCTGAATGAGGCTGGCACGCTGACAATCACCCACAGCGCGCTGGCGGAAACCACCGGGATCAAAGGCACGTTGCGTAACGTGTTCGGTATTCAGGAGGCGCTCGCCCTCGTCGCCAGAGGCGCCGGGATCGCTGTCAGCGATATTTCGCTCATCCGCATTAATGAAGCTACGCCGGTGATTGGCGATGTGGCGATGGAAACCATTACCGAGACCATCATCACCGAATCGACCATGATCGGCCATAACCCGAAAACGCCCGGCGGCGCGGGGCTTGGCGTGGGCATCACCATTACGCCGCAGGAGCTGTTAACCCGCCCGGCGGACGCGCCCTATATCCTGGTGGTGTCGTCGGCGTTCGATTTTGCCGATATCGCCAGCGTGATTAACGCTTCCCTGCGCGCCGGATATCAGATTACCGGCGTCATTTTGCAACGCGACGATGGCGTGCTGGTCAGCAACCGGCTGGAAAAACCGCTGCCGATTGTTGACGAAGTGCTGTACATCGACCGCATTCCGCTGGGAATGCTGGCGGCAATTGAGGTCGCCGTCCCGGGGAAGGTCATCGAAACGCTCTCTAACCCCTACGGCATCGCCACCGTATTCAACCTCAACGCCGAGGAGACGAAAAACATCGTCCCGATGGCTCGTGCGCTGATTGGCAACCGTTCCGCCGTGGTGGTCAAAACGCCATCCGGTGACGTCAAAGCGCGTGCGATACCCGCCGGTAACCTTGAGCTGCTGGCCCAGGGCCGGAGCGTACGCGTAGACGTTGCCGCTGGCGCCGAAGCCATCATGAAAGCGGTCGACGGCTGCGGCAAGCTCGATAACGTCACCGGCGAGTCGGGGACCAATATCGGCGGCATGCTGGAACACGTGCGCCAGACCATGGCCGAGTTGACCAACAAGCCCAGCAGCGAAATATTCATTCAGGATCTGCTGGCCGTCGATACCTCGGTGCCGGTGAGCGTCACCGGCGGTCTTGCCGGGGAGTTCTCGCTGGAGCAGGCCGTGGGCATCGCCTCAATGGTGAAATCGGATCGTTTGCAGATGGCGATGATTGCCCGCGAAATCGAGCAGAAGCTCAATATCGACGTGCAGATCGGCGGCGCCGAGGCCGAAGCCGCCATTCTGGGCGCGCTGACCACGCCGGGTACCACCCGACCGCTGGCGATCCTCGACCTCGGCGCAGGCTCCACCGATGCCTCCATCATCAACCCCAAAGGCGAAATCATCGCCACTCATCTCGCCGGAGCTGGCGATATGGTGACGATGATTATTGCCCGCGAGCTGGGGCTGGAAGACCGCTATCTGGCGGAAGAGATCAAGAAGTATCCGCTGGCCAAGGTGGAAAGTCTGTTCCATTTACGCCACGAGGACGGCAGCGTGCAGTTCTTCTCCACGCCGCTGCCCCCCGCCGTATTCGCCCGCGTCTGCGTGGTGAAACCGGACGAACTGGTGCCACTACCCGGCGACTTAGCGCTGGAAAAAGTGCGCGCCATTCGCCGCAGCGCCAAAGAGCGGGTCTTTGTCACCAACGCCCTGCGCGCACTGCGTCAGGTCAGCCCCACCGGCAACATTCGCGATATTCCGTTCGTGGTGCTGGTCGGCGGTTCGTCGCTGGATTTTGAGGTCCCGCAGCTGGTCACCGATGCGCTGGCGCACTACCGCCTGGTTGCCGGGCGGGGAAATATTCGCGGCAGCGAGGGCCCCAGAAACGCGGTGGCCACCGGCCTGATTCTCTCCTGGCATAAGGAGTTCGCGCATGGACAGTAATCACAGCGCCCCGGCTATTGTGATCGCCGCCATCGACGGCTGCGACGGCCTGTGGCGCGAAGTGCTGCTGGGTATCGAAGAGGAAGGCATTCCTTTCCTGCTCCAGCATCACCCGGCCGGGGATGTCGTGGACAGCGCCTGGCAGGCGGCGCGCAGCTCGCCGCTACTGGTGGGCATCGCCTGCGATCGCCATACGCTGGTCGTGCACTACAAGAATTTACCCGCATCGGCGCCGCTTTTTACGCTGATGCATCATCAGGACAGTCAGGCCCAACGTAACACCGGTAATAACGCGGCACGGCTGGTCAAAGGGATCCCGTTCCGGGATCTGAATAGCTAAGCAACAGGAGAACAGCAGTATGAATAACGCACTGGGACTGGTTGAAACAAAAGGGTTAGTAGGCGCCATTGAGGCCGCCGATGCAATGGTGAAATCGGCCAACGTGCAGCTGGTCGGCTACGAAAAAATTGGCTCGGGTCTGGTGACCGTAATGGTTCGCGGCGATGTCGGCGCGGTCAAAGCGGCGGTAGATGCGGGCAGCGCGGCGGCAAGCGTCGTAGGCGAAGTGAAATCCTGCCACGTGATCCCGCGTCCGCACAGCGACGTTGAGGCCATTTTACCGAAATCAGCCTGATTGATGGCGAATAAGGAGCACCGCGTGAAGCAATCACTGGGATTACTTGAAGTTTGTGGTCTGGCACTGGCTATTAGCTGCGCCGATATCATGGCGAAATCCGCTTCTATCACGCTGGTCGCCCTCGAAAAGACCAATGGTTCAGGCTGGACGGTCATTAAAATTACCGGTGATGTGGCCTCAGTACAGGCGGCCATCACCACCGGTGCACAGTTTGCCGAACAGCGAAACGGTCTGGTGGCTCATAAAGTCATCGCCAGACCCGGAGAAGGGATCCTGCCCGCAGAGGCTCCCCCACCCTCCGTCATGGAACCTGAGCCTGAAGAGTCAGAGACGGCTAATGTCGTTTCTGAAGCGCCAGCAGAAGAGCCCCTCCAGCAACAAGGCGTGGTCAGCTGCAACCTGTGCCTGGATCCAAAATGTCCGCGCCAGAAGGGCGAGCCGCGCACCCTTTGCATTCATCCCGGCAAGCGAGGTGAAGCGTAATGGATAAACAGCTTCTCGAATCAACGGTCAGTAAAGTCCTCGACGAGATGCGTCTGCGGCCCATTCCGCTGGGGGTTTCAAATCGTCATATCCACCTGTCGGCGTCGGATTATGAACGCCTGTTTCCTGGCCATCCCATCAGCGAGAAAAAAGCGCTGCTGCAGCCGGGACAGTACGCTGCGGAGCAAACCGTCACCCTGGTAGGGCCGAAGGGGCAGCTTAAAAATGTGCGCCTGCTCGGCCCACTGCGTTCGGTAAGCCAGGTGGAAATATCGCGTACCGATGCCAGAACCCTGGGGGTTGCGGCGCCGCTGAGAATGTCTGGCGATCTGAAAGGGACGCCGGGCATCCGTCTGGTCAGCCCCTATGGCGAACTGACGCTCTCGTCAGGGGTTATCGTCGCGCAGCGGCATATTCATATGTCGCCGCTCGATGCGCTGATCCTGCGGGTTTCCCACGGCGATAAGGTCTCCGTGGCCATTGAAGGCGACGAGCGCGGGCTGATTTTCAACAACGTGGCGATTCGCGTTTCACCGGATATGCGTCTCGAAATGCACATTGATACCGATGAAGCCAACGCCGCCGGCGCCGATAATCCGCAGGCCTTTGCCCGGCTGGTAGGCCCGCGATGAACGGCGAAGTTCTGCAGCGCATCGTGGAGGAAATCGTCTCCAGGCTGCAGCGTCGCGCCCACAGCACGGCGACGCTGAGCGTTGCGCAGCTGCGCGATGCCGACTGCCCCGGGCTGTTCAGCCAGCACGCCTCGCTGCGCATCCTGCTTGTCGACCTGCCGCTGCTGGGCCAGCTGACGGAGGCGGAAACCGACGATCCTGCGGCCCGGAAAATTCACGACGCGCTGGCTTTCGGCATCCGCGTGCAGCTCACCCTGCACAGTCAGCTGCTGCCGGTTATCCCGGTCAAAAAACTGGCGCGCCTGCCGGCGATCTTCACCGACGAGCGCGGGCTGCCGCTGATCCTGCACGCAGGATCGGTGCTGAGCTATCGCGACGTCGCGCAGCTGGGCCAGTGTCGCCTGGTTATCCACCGCAAATGCATCGTGACCGCGCTGGCGCGCGAAGCGGCACAGGCGCGGCATATTCAATTAATTAAGCAGGAGTAAATCATGCATCTGGCACGAGTCACGGGCGCGGTTGTCTCCACGCAAAAATCGCCTTCCCTGATCGGCAAAAAGCTGCTGCTGGTGCGGCGGGTCAGCGCCGATGGCGAGCTTCCCGCCTCGCCGACCTCCGGCGATGAAGTCGCCGTGGATTCCGTCGGCGCGGGGATCGGCGAGCTGGTTCTGCTCAGCGGCGGCTCCAGCGCCAGGCACGTTTTTTCCGGGCCAAACGAGGCCATCGACCTCGCCGTTGTCGGCATTGTCGATACGCTTTCACGTTAAGGAGCGAATATGGCGATTTATACCCGAACGGGCGACGCTGGCACCACCTCACTCTTTACCGGCCAGCGGGTGAGTAAAACTCACCCGCGGGTTGAAGCCTACGGCACGCTGGATGAGCTGAACGCCGCGCTGAGCCTGTGCGCCTGCGCCGCCGCGGATGAAAATCACCGCGCCTTACTTGAGGCCATCCAGCAGCAGCTTTTTTGGTTTAGCGCAGAACTGGCCAGCGACAGCGAACGGCCGTCGCCGAAACAGCGCTACATCAGCAGCGAAGAGATTTCCGCTCTGGAAGCCGCCATCGATCGGGCCATGGCCCGCGTCGAACCGCTGCACAGTTTTATTTTACCCGGCCGCTGCGAAGCCGCGAGCCGCCTGCATTTTGCCCGCACGCTGGCCCGCCGGGCCGAACGGCGACTGGTTGAGCTGGCGGCGGAAGTCAACGTGCGCCAGGTGCTGATGCGCTACATCAATCGCTTGTCAGACTGCCTGTACGCCCTGGCGCGCGCGGAAGATAGCGATGCGCACCAGAACAACATCATTCGTGAAGTGAGCCGGCGCTATCTGGCCGTCACTCAGCCGAGCCGCAGCAAGGAGACGACGCCCCTGGACCTTTCATTCCACGATCTGCACCAGCTCACCCGCGCCGCCGTTGAGCGCGCGCAGCAGCTTCAGGTGCCGGTGGTGATCAGTATCGTTGACGCACACGGCACCGAAACCGTGACCTGGCGGATGCCGGACGCCCTGCTGGTCAGCAGCGAACTGGCGCCGAAAAAAGCCTGGACCGCGGTGGCGATGAAAACGGCGACCCATGAGCTGAGCGAGGCCGTTCAGCCGGGCGCCGCGCTTTATGGCCTCGAAACGCATTTGCAGGGAAAAGTGGTTACCTTTGGCGGCGGTTACGCCCTGTGGCGCGACGGCTCATTAATTGGGGGTCTTGGCATCAGCGGCGGCAGCGTTGAACAGGACATGGATATAGCACAGACCGCCATCGCGGCCATTAACGTGGGAACTCATCAATGAATACTTCTGAACTCGAAACGCTTATTCGCACCATTCTTAGCGAACAGTTGACCCCAGCTCAAACGCCAAACCCGGCGCAGGGCAAAGGGATTTTTCAGTCCGTGAGCGAGGCCATTGATGCCGCGCATCAGGCGTTCTTACGTTATCAGCAGTGCCCGCTAAAAACCCGCAGCGCCATCATTAGCGCAATGCGTCAGGAGCTGACGCCGCATCTGGCCGCCCTGGCGGAAGAGAGTGCCAATGAAACGGGGATGGGCAACAAAGAAGATAAATTTTTGAAAAACAAAGCTGCGCTGGACAACACGCCGGGCGTGGAAGATCTCACCACCGCGGCACTGAGCGGCGACGGCGGCATGGTGCTGTTTGAATATTCGCCATTTGGCGTTATCGGGTCGGTCGCACCGAGCACCAACCCGACGGAAACCATCATTAATAACAGCATCAGCATGCTGGCGGCGGGCAATAGCGTCTACTTCAGCCCGCATCCGGGAGCAAAAAAGGTCTCACTGAAGCTGATTAGCATGATTGAAGAGATTGTTTTCCGCTGCTGCGGCATCCGCAATCTGGTGGTTACCGTAGCAGAACCCACTTTCGAAGCCACCCAGCAGATGATGGCCCATCCGCGCATTGCGGTTCTGGCCATTACCGGCGGCCCGGGTATTGTGGCGATGGGCATGAAGAGCGGTAAGAAAGTCATTGGCGCTGGCGCGGGTAACCCGCCCTGCATCGTTGATGAAACGGCGGATCTGGTTAAAGCGGCGGAAGATATCATCAACGGCGCCTCGTTCGATTACAACCTGCCCTGCATTGCCGAGAAGAGCCTGATTGTGGTGGAGAGCGTCGCCGAACGTCTGGTGCAGCAAATGCAAACCTTCGGCGCGCTGCTGCTGAGCCCTGCCGACACCGACAAACTCCGCGCCGCCTGCCTGCCTGAAGGCCAGGCGAATAAAAAACTGGTCGGCAAAAGCCCATCGGCCATGCTGGAAGCGGCCGGCATCGCCGTTCCGGCGAAAGCGCCGCGTCTGCTGATAGCGCTGGTTAACGCCGACGATCCGTGGGTCACCAGCGAGCAGCTGATGCCGATGCTGCCGATAGTGAAAGTTAGCGATTTCGATAGCGCGCTGGCCCTGGCGCTGAAGGTTGAAGAAGGACTGCATCATACCGCCATTATGCACTCGCAGAACGTGTCGCGCCTGAACCTCGCGGCCCGCACCCTGCAAACCTCGATATTCGTCAAGAACGGCCCCTCTTATGCCGGGATCGGCGTCGGCGGCGAAGGCTTTACCACCTTTACTATCGCCACGCCGACCGGTGAAGGGACAACCTCGGCGCGCACGTTTGCCCGCTCCCGTCGCTGCGTGCTGACCAACGGCTTTTCCATTCGCTAACCGAGGTCGCGATGAAAACTTTCTCACTACAAACGCGGTTGTACAGCGGTCAGGGTAGCCTGGCGGTGCTCAAACGCTTTACCAACAAGCACATCTGGATTATCTGCGATGGCTTTCTTGCGCGCTCGCCGCTGCTGGAAACCCTGCGTCAGGCGTTGCCCGCAGATAACCGCATTAGCGTCTTTAGCGAGATAACCCCGGACCCCACTATCCACACCGTGGTACAGGGCATTGCGCAAATGCAGGCCCTGCAGCCGCAGGTGGTCATCGGCTTCGGCGGCGGATCGGCAATGGATGCGGCGAAAGCTATCGTCTGGTTCAGTCAGCAGAGCGGCATCAGCATCGAAACCTGCGTGGCTATACCGACCACCAGCGGTACCGGTTCAGAAGTAACCAGCGCCTGCGTAATTAGCGATCCGGATAAAGGCATCAAGTACCCGCTGTTCAACAATGCGCTCTATCCCGATATGGCGATCCTTGACCCGGAGCTGGTGGTCAGCGTGCCGCCGCAGATTACGGCCAACACCGGCATGGACGTGCTGACCCACGCGCTGGAGGCGTGGGTCTCTCCGCACGCCAGCGACTTTACCGACGCGCTGGCGGAAAAAGCCGCCAAACTGGTGTTCCAGTATCTGCCCACGGCGGTGGAAAAAGGCGACTGCGTGGCGACGCGCGGGAAAATGCACAATGCCTCAACGCTTGCCGGAATGGCGTTCAGCCAGGCGGGGCTGGGGCTTAACCATGCTATCGCCCACCAGCTTGGCGGGCAGTTTCACCTCCCGCACGGACTGGCCAACGCGCTGCTGTTAACCGCGGTTATCCGCTTTAACGCCGGTCATCCGCGCGCCGGAAAACGCTACGCGCGGCTGGCCAAAGCCTGCGGCTTTTGTCCGGCAGACGCCAGCGATAGTACGGCGATCAATGCGCTGATCCAGCAAATCGAACGGCTCAAGCAGCGCTGTGCGCTGCCGTCACTGGCGGTCGCGCTGAAAGAGGGACGTGCCGAGTACTCAGCGCGCATTCCGGCCATGGTGCAGGCCGCACTGGCTGACGTGACCTTGCGCACGAATCCTCGCCCGGCCAGCGCCGGGGAAATTCAGGAACTGCTGGAGGAACTGCTATGAGTACCGCCGTCAACGCTGTTGAAATGGCCAGAAGCGCCGAGGAGATCCGCGAGCGCGTGCGCGCTGCGGGCGTAGTCGGCGCGGGTGGAGCGGGTTTTCCCGCCCACGTGAAGCTGCAGGCGCAGGTGGAGATCTTTCTGGTTAACGCCGCCGAGTGCGAACCGATGCTCAAGGTCGACCAGCAGCTAATGTGGCAGCAGGCTGCACGTCTGGTCCGCGGCGTGCAGTACGCGATGACGGCAACCGGCGCGCGCGAAGGGGTGATTGCCCTGAAAGAGAAGTACCGCCGGGCTATCGACGCCCTCACCCCGCTGCTGCCTGCCGGTATTCGCCTGCATATTCTGCCGGATGTCTATCCCGCAGGCGATGAGGTGCTGACTATCTGGTTAGCTACCGGTCGACGGGTCGCACCCGCCGCGCTGCCAGCCAGCGTTGGGGTCGTGGTGAATAACGTACAAACGGTGCTCAATATTGCCCGTGCGGTTGAGCAGCAGTTTCCGGTGACCCGCCGCACGCTAACCGTTAACGGCGCGGTCGCCCGACCGCTGACCGTCACCGTCCCCATCGGCATGTCGCTGCGCGAAGTGCTGGCGCTGGCGGGCGGCGCGACGGTCGACGACCCCGGTTTTATTAACGGTGGCCCGATGATGGGCGGCCTGATGACTGCTCTCGATAGCCCGGTAACCAAAACTACCGGCGGCCTGCTGGTGCTGCCCAAAAGCCATCCGCTTATCCAGCGGCGGATGCAGGACGAGCGCACGGTGCTTTCCGTGGCCCGTACCGTCTGCGAACAGTGTCGCCTGTGTACCGATCTCTGCCCACGGCATCTGATCGGCCACGAACTCTCCCCGCACCTGCTGGTGCGGGCGGTGAACTTTCATCAGGCCGCCACGCCCCAGCTGCTGCTGAGCGCGCTCACCTGTTCGGAATGCAACGTCTGCGAAAGCGTGGCCTGTCCGGTGGGGATCTCGCCGATGCGCATCAACCGCATGCTGAAACGCGAGCTGCGCGCGCAAAACCAGCGCTATGAAGGACCGCTCTATCCGGCCGACGAAATGGCGAAATATCGCCTCGTGCCGGTGAAGCGACTGATCGCCAAACTGGGGCTGAGCCCCTGGTATCAGGAGGCGCCGCTGGTGGAAGACGAACCGGCAGTAGAAACAGTGACTTTACAGTTGCGCCAGCATATCGGCGCCAGCGCGGTAGCGAACGTTGCAGTGGGTGAACGCGTTACCCGCGGGCAATGCGTTGCCGATATCCCGGCAGGCGCATTAGGCGCGCCGGTTCACGCCAGCATCGACGGCGTGGTTGCGGCCATCAGCGAACAGGCCATCACGGTTGTAAGAGGTTAACCATGTCTCAGGCTATAGGAATTTTAGAACTCACCAGCATTGCCAAAGGAATGGAACTCGGCGATGCGATGCTGAAAAGCGCCAACGTCAATCTGCTGGTCAGCAAGACTATCTGCCCGGGTAAGTTTCTGTTGATGCTCGGCGGGGATATCGGCGCCATCCAGCAGGCCATTGAAACCGGCACTTCGCAGGCCGGCGAAATGCTCGTCGACAGCCTGGTGCTGGCGAATATCCATCCCAGCGTACTCCCGGCCATCAGCGGCCTGAACAGCGTAGACAAACGCCAGGCGGTCGGCATCGTTGAAACCTGGAGCGTTGCGGCCTGCATCAGCGCCGCGGACCGGGCGGTGAAAGGCTCCAACGTCACCCTGGTACGGGTGCATATGGCCTTCGGCATCGGCGGTAAATGCTACATGGTGGTGGCGGGCGACGTTTCCGACGTCAACAACGCGGTTACGGTAGCCAGCGAAAGCGCGGGTGAAAAAGGGCTGCTGGTTTATCGTTCGGTAATCCCGCGACCGCATGAAGCCATGTGGCGACAGATGGTGGAGGGATAATGGAAAGACAGCCAACAACGGATCGCATGATTCAGGAATACGTTCCCGGGAAACAGGTAACCCTCGCGCACCTGATTGCCAATCCCGGGAAAGATCTCTTTAAGAAACTCGGCCTGCAGGATGCGGTGTCCGCCATCGGCATCCTCACCATTACGCCCAGCGAAGCGTCGATTATCGCCTGCGACATCGCCACCAAATCCGGCGCGGTGGAGATTGGTTTTCTTGACCGCTTTACCGGCGCCGTGGTGCTGACCGGCGACGTTTCCGCTGTCGAGTACGCCCTCAAGCAGGTGACGCGCACCCTGGGCGAGATGATGCAGTTTACTACCTGCTCAATAACCCGGACGTAGCGCGATGAAACGTCTGATGTTGATCGGCCCCAGCCAGTGCGGCAAAACCTCGCTGACCCAGGGCCTGCGCGGCGAAGCGCTCCATTATAAGAAAACCCAGGCGATTGAATGGTCGCCGATGGCCATCGACACGCCGGGCGAATATCTGGAGAACCGCTGCCTTTATAGCGCTCTGTTGACCAGCGCCTGCGAGGCCGACGTTATCGCTCTGGTGCTGAACGCCGACGCCCAGTGGTCGCCGTTTTCTCCGGGTTTTACCGCTCCGATGAACCGCCCGACGATTGGTCTGGTCACTAAAGCCGACCTTGCCGATGCGCAGCGGATATCGCTAATCGGCGAGTGGCTCAGGCAGGCTGGCGCCCAGCAGATTTTTATCACCAGCGCGCTGAATAATCTGGGTCTTGATGCCGTGCTGGATTTTCTGAATTCGAAGGAACCTTTATGTCTTACAAAATAATGGCCATTAATGCCGGCAGTTCATCGTTAAAATTCCAGCTGCTGGAGATGCCTCAGGGCGATATGCTCTGCCAGGGATTGATCGAGCGTATCGGCATGGCAAACGCCCAGGTGACCCTCAAAACGCCGGCGCAAAAATGGCAGGAAACGGCGCCCGTAGCCGATCACCGTGAAGCCGTCACCCTGCTGCTGGAAAAGCTTCTCGACCATCGGATTATCCAGAGTTTGCAGGATATCGATGGCGTCGGCCACCGCGTGGCGCACGGCGGGGAGCGCTTTAAAGATTCGACGCCGGTGACCGATGAGACCTTAGCGGAAATCGAGCGCCTGGCGGAGCTGGCCCCGCTGCATAATCCAGTCAACGCGCTGGGCATTAAAGTTTTCCGCCAGCTGCTGCCCGACGCGCCGTCGGTGGCGGTGTTTGATACCGCTTTTCACCAGACGCTGGACGAGCGCGCGTTTATCTATCCGCTGCCCTGGCGCTACTACAGCGAGTTGGGCATTCGCCGTTACGGCTTCCACGGCACCAGCCACAAGTACGTTAGCGCGACGCTGGCGGAAAAGCTGGGCGTACCGTTGAGCGCTCTGCGCGTGGTGTGCTGCCATCTCGGCAACGGCAGCAGCGTTTGCGCAATCAAAGGCGGGCGCTCGGTTAACACGTCAATGGGCTTTACGCCGCAGTCCGGCGTGATGATGGGCACCCGCAGCGGCGATATCGATCCATCGATTCTACCGTGGCTGGCGCTGCATGAGGGAAAAACGCCGGAGCAGCTTAATCAGCTGCTGAATAACGAGTCCGGCCTGCTGGGGGTTTCCGGCATCTCGCACGATTATCGCGATGTCGAGCAGGCGGCGGATAGCGGTAATCGTCAGGCAGCCCTGGCGCTCTCGCTGTTTGCCGAGCGCATTCGCGCCACCATCGGCAGTTATATTATGCAGATGGGCGGCCTGGACGCGCTGATCTTTACCGGCGGCATCGGCGAAAACTCCGCCCGCGCCAGGAGCGCCATCTGCCATAACCTGAATTTCCTCGGGCTCTCGGTCGATGAAGAGAAAAACCAGCACAACGCTACCTTTATTCAGGCCGAAAATGCGATGGTCAAAGTGGCGGTCATCAATACCAATGAAGAGCTGATGATTGCCCGCGATGTGATGCGCCTGGCGCTTCCCGAAGCGCAGACATTAACCGTTTCAGCCTGAGCTCGCCGCCAGGCAAATTGCGGTGAATCATGGAAATAGCGGGATCGGCATGACACTATGCGCTTAAAATTCTGAAAACTTTACCCTAAATAATTCAGGTCACAGGACAAAGCACTGGTGCTTTGTCCCGTAGCTTGAAGTATAACGGGTAAAAAGGTGAATACGTGGCCGTAGCGCAATGCCCCGCCTCCTGTGGGGAACTCATCCAGGGCTGGATCCTCGGCAGCGAGAAGCTGGTCTCCTGCCCCGTTGACTGGTACAGCACCGTCGAGGTGGACTACGGTTCGCCTCGGGCGGATGAACGTCCGCTGGCGCGGGCGATGGTCGACCAGTTGCTGAGCTACTGGCGTTATCCGCCGGCGCTGAGCAAGGAGATTCGGATCGATATCTGCTCCACGATTCCGGTTGCCAAAGGTATGGCCAGCAGCACCGCGGACATCGCCGCGACGGCGGTAGCCGCCGCGCATCATCTCGGCCATCCGCTGGATGAACCCACCCTCGCCCGGCTCTGCGTCTCCCTGGAGCCCACCGACAGCACTCTGTTTCGTCAGCTCACCCTGTTCGACCACAACACCGCCGCCACGCAGATTGCCTGTGACAGCCAGCCTCAGCTCGATCTGCTGGTGCTGGAAAGCCCCGCTACGCTGCTGACCACCGATTACCACCGACTTCCCCGGCTTGAAAAGCTGCACGCCCACTCCGCGTCTCTGCAGCTAGCCTGGGAGAAAGTTCAGCTGGCCTGCGAGACGGATAATCCCCGGCGGATGGGAGAGGCCGCGACGCTTAGCGCCGTCGCCAGTCAGCATCTGTTACCAAAGCCGGGGTTTGATACGCTGCGGGGGCTGGTGGAAGAGTGCGATTTATACGGTATTAACGTGGCGCACAGCGGCAGCGTGGTCGGCCTGATGCTCGACCGTCAACGTCACGACATTGAGTATTTACAGCGACGGCTGGAAGAGACGCGGCTTAGCGAGCTCTGGCCCAGGCAGCACCTGCTGCGCATGGTGCAGGGCGGCGTCGAACTGCGCTAACGCTGCCGCAGCTATGCCCCGGAGGCGGTGCTACGCGCCTGTCCGGGCTACCGGACCACAGACGGCTGTAAACCCGTAGCCCTGCTAAGCGCAGCGCGAGCCGGGAAGAAGCCGCACCGATGCATTAATCCCGGCGCATTCCCCGGAGGCGGCGCTGCGCGCCTGTCCGGGCTACCGACCCGCAGACGACTATGAACCCGTAGCCCGGTCATACAGCAGCGCCACCGGGAAGAACCGCAGACGAACAATAGCGGCAGACATCTACTCGTTAAATACCCGCCTGAAGGCCGTCAGCAGCCGGGTATTTTCCTGCTGGCTGCGGATCGCGACGCGAAAGTAGCGCCCGTCGAGCCCTGGATAATTGGCACAGCTGCGGATCAGGATGTGCTGCTGCAGCATCGCGTATTGCAGATCCAGATCCGCAACGTCGCAGCGCAGAAACAGATAGTTTGCCTGTCCGGGATAGACCGTCAGGCCGGGAATATGGCGCAGTTGATGATAAAAGCGCTGCCCTTCCTCCGCCAGCCACTGCCAGGTTTTCTGCTGGTAGGCGCTATCCTGGAGAATGATCTCCCCCGCCAGGGCGGCAAAAGCATTTATCGACCACGGCATCTGGCGCTCGCGCATTCTTGCCACCGCCCGCGCATCGCCATTGACCAGATACCCCAGGCGCAGGCCGGGTATGGCATAAAATTTGGTGAGCGAACGCAGCACCCACACGTGCGGATTGTGGGCCAGAAGCGGAATAAATCCCGGCTCATCGGGGATAAAATCGATAAACGCCTCATCGAGGATCAGGGCGATGTCCAGCGACTGACAGCGTTCAGCAATCAGCGCCAGCAGTCGACGATCGGGCAGCAGGCCGGTTGGATTGTTCGGCGTGCAGAGAAATAAGCAGTCCAGATCCGGCGTCAGGGCGTCAAGAATCGCTCCGGTGAGCTGCCAGCCATCCTCCTCGCGCAGCAGAAATTCCCGCACCGCGCACTCCACCGACTGCAGCGCCCGGCGATATTCAGCAAAACCCGGAGTGACGATCATCGCCTGGCGCGGTTTCAGCCCCTGAACCAGGGTAAAAATCGCTTCAGTTTCGCCGTTTCCTGCAAGGATCGACGACGCAGGAATATGATGATGTTCCGCCAGCGCAAGGTGCAGCTGCTGATACTCAACGTCGGGATAGCGTTCAGCGCAGTCCATATTGTTGAGGATTGCGCGCTTTAAACTTTCCGGCATCCCCAGCGGGTTGATGTTGGCGCTAAAATCCAGCAGCTGCTCCGCAGAGATGCCCATAAGCGCGGCGGCCTCGCGAATATTGCCGCCGTGCGCGCTCTTTAATAGAGCCATTTCACTTTCCTGTTGCGTTATCCTCGCCTTGCCAGCGTCGCGCCGTCGGCGAAGTAGGCTTTAATCCCTGCCAGAATCGACTCTGCAACCTGCTGCTGGAATTTCGCCGTTTTCAGTTTACGCTCTTCTTCGATGTTGCTGATAAACGCGGTTTCCACCAGGATCGATGGAATATCCGGCGCTTTCAGCACCGCGAAGCCCGCCTGCTCAACCTGATTCTTGTGCAGGTTATTAATATTTCCCATCTTTTCCAGCACCGCCTTGCCAAACTTCAGGCTGTCGGCAATGGTCAACGACTGCACCATGTCGAACATCGTGTGGTCGACGTAGCGATCGCCGCTTTTGCTGACGCCGCCGATCAGATCCGAGGCGTTCTGGGTCTGAGCCAGATATTTAGCCGCGGTACTGGTAGCCCCTTTGGTTGACAGGGCAAATACCGACGAGCCGCTCGGCTGACGGCTGGTAAACGCATCGGCGTGAATAGAGACAAACAGGTCGGCGCGCTGCTTCTGCGCTTTGGCGACGCGAACCTTCAGCGGGATAAAGACATCCTCGTTGCGGGTCATATAGACCTTCATGTTGCCCTCTTTCTCGATCAGCGCGCGCAGCCGTCGGGCTATCTGCAGCACCACGTCTTTCTCGCGGGTGCGGTATTTACCGACGGCACCGGAATCCTCGCCGCCGTGTCCGGGATCGAGCATGATAACGATAGGCCGATCGCGCCCGGCTTTACCCGGTTTCGGCCCGCTCTCCGCAGGCGGAACCTGCCGCTGCAGATCGCCTTTATTGTAATCCTCGAGCAGCGCCAGCAGCGGATCCTGCACGTCGGTCGCGTTGGAAGGGTAGAGATCCATGACCAGACGCTCTTTAAAACCGGCGACCGGAGCGAGCGCGAACAGCTGCGGTTTTACGTTCTGTTTCAGCTCGAACACCATGCGTACGGTTTGCGGGTCGAATTGTCCCACGCGGGCGGACTGAATATAGGGATCGTCGCTGCGAATCTGGTTACCCATGCCTTTTAGGACGGAGTTGAGGTTAACGCCTTCCAGATCCACAACCACACGTTCAGGATTACTGAGCGCAAACTGCCGATATTTCAGGATATGGTTGGACTCCACGGTGACGCGCGTGTAGGTCGATGATGGCCAGACGCGTACGGCAACCACCTGCGCCGCGGCAGCCAACCCAACCGGACTCACACTCATTAACCACATGGCGCCCGCCCCCTGTAAAAATCGGCGGCGGCTTAATCCTGACTTGTATCCCGACATGCCACTCCCAAGCAGTAAGAAATCATTCGTATTTAAAACAAACAGATTGACCAGAAACTTTAACGAAAGGCGCATAACCTGTCATCTATAAAAGGGTAAACAATCTTTGACACCCTGATTTGGCTCACACTGTTTTCTCGGTTGCGCGAGAAATTGGAGCTTGCGTTTGCCGGCAAAACAGAATAAAAATACATTAATTACGAATAATCATGCATTGAGGTTGTGTCATGGTGAAGGAACGTCGCACCGAACTGGTAGAGGGATTCCGCCATTCTGTCCCCTATATTAACGCCCATAGAGGTAAAACGTTTGTCATCATGCTGGGCGGGGAAGCCATCGAGCATGATAATTTCTCTAGCATAGTCAACGACATTGGCCTGCTTCACAGCCTGGGAATTCGTCTGGTAGTGGTCTATGGCGCCCGTCCGCAGATCGACGCCAACCTGGCGGAGCACCGTCACGAACCGGTCTATCACAAACAAACCCGAGTGACTGACGCCAAAACGCTCGAGCTGGTTAAGCAGGCGGCGGGTATGCTGCAGCTGGAAATTACCGCTCGCCTGTCGATGAGCCTCAACAACACCCCTCTGCAGGGCGCCCACATCAACGTGGTCAGCGGCAATTTCATTATCGCGCAGCCGTTAGGCGTGGATGACGGCGTGGATTACTGTCACAGCGGGCGCATTCGGCGCATCGATGAAGAAGCCATTCACCGTCAGTTGGATAACGGCGCGATTGTGCTGATGGGCCCGGTTGCGGTGTCGGTCACCGGCGAAAGCTTTAACCTGACCTCCGAAGAGATTGCAACCCAGCTGGCGATTAAGCTCAAAGCCGAAAAGATGATTGGCTTCTGCTCGTCACAGGGGGTGTACAACCAGGATGGCGAGATCGTCCCCGAGCTATTCCCTAACGAAGCCCAGGCGCGGGTTGAAGAGATGGAAGCGGACGAAGACTACAGCTCCGGTACCGTGCGCTTCCTGCGCGGCGCGGTAAAAGCCTGCCGCAGCGGCGTGCGCCGCTGCCACCTGATTAGCTATCAGGAAAACGGCACTCTGCTGCAGGAGCTGTTCTCACGCGACGGTATCGGCACTCAGATAGTGATGGAGAGCGCCGAGCAGATCCGCCGCGCCACCATTAACGACATCGGCGGCATCCTTGAGCTGATAAGCCCGCTGGAGCAGCAAGGCATTCTGGTCAGGCGTTCTCGCGAACAGCTGGAGATGGAAATCGATAAGTTCACCATTATTCAGCGCGACAACACCACCATCGCCTGCGCCGCGCTCTATCCTTTCCCGGAAGAGAAGATCGGCGAAATGGCCTGCGTGGCGGTGCATCCGGACTACCGCAGCTCATCGCGCGGCGAAGTGCTGCTCGAACGAATTGCCGCGCAGGCGAAGCAAATGGGCCTCAGCAAACTGTTTGTTCTGACAACCCGCAGCATTCACTGGTTCCAGGAGCGCGGATTTACGCCGGTAGACGTTGACCTGCTGCCGGAGAGCAAAAAAGAGATGTACAACTATCAGCGCCGCTCCAAGGTGTTGATGGCAGACCTGGCCTGATTCTCTCCCCGGAAAGCGCACGGCTGACCGGGGAAAACATCACTGAGCGGAAAAAATATCCGCCAGGCCGCTGCGTCGTTCGGTACGCGCGACAACCGCCTGGGTCAGTACCTGCTCATCGGCATAGATCGACAGCTGCCGTTTCGCGCGAGTTATAGCGGTATAAACCAGCTCGCGGGTCACCAGCGGCACGCTGCGCGAAGGCAGGATCAGCGCCGCGTGATCGAACTCCGACCCCTGCGATTTATGCACCGTCATCGCCCAGGCGGTATCATGCTCCGGCAGACGACTTGGCTGTACCGACTTGATGCTGCCATCAGGCATCGGGAACCAGACGCGCAGGCCACCCCCTCTTTCCAGCGCGATACCGATATCGCCGTTAAACAGCCCCAGCGCGCTGTCGTTGCGCGAGATCATCACCGGCCGACCTTCATACCAGCGCGAATGGCGCGGTAACGTAATCGCCCGCTTGCGGTTGAGCATCTGCTCCAGCTGTTCATTAACTCCACTGACGCCATACGGGCCCTCGCGCAGCGCGCACAACAGCTGGAATTCGCCAAAAGCGGCGATCATCTCTTCGGGCTCTGCCCGAGCGCGCAGCAGTTGCAGGAAGCGGCCGTAGCCCGCCTGCGCCTGATTCAGCATCGCTTCATACTCTTCGGTGGCGCTCAGCGGATACAGAGCGATATCGTCAAATGACTGGCGCAGCGTTGCGCGTACCGCGCTGCGATCGCCGCTGTTCACCGCCCAGGCCAGCTGGCCGATACCGGAATGGCGACCGAAACGGTAGCTTTTCTGCAGCAGGCACAGGCTATCGCGGAGCGAACCGGCCATATTACCCTCGCCTGCCGGAACCGGCTGGCCGGTTAACCGGGCGAGCTGCGTCGCCCGCTCCGGGGTATAGCCTGCATTAACCCACGCGCAGATATCGCCGAGCACGGCCCCGGCCTCGACCGAAGCCAGCTGATCGCGGTCGCCAAGGAAAATCACCCTTCCGTGCTCAGGTAGCGCATCGATCAGGCGCGACATCATCGGCAGGTCAATCATTGAGGCTTCATCGACCACCAGCACATCAAGATGCAGCGGGTTTCCGCTGTGATAGCGCATCCGCTGGCTTCCCGGCTGCGCGCCCAGCAGGCGATGGAGGGTACTGGCTTCGGTGGGCACCAGCGCCTTTTGTTCGTCGGTGAGAGGAAGACGGCGCAGCGCAGCGCCAAGGGACTCGGTCAGGCGCGCCGCGGCTTTACCGGTCGGCGCAGCCAGGCGAATACGGCAGCGCGGGCTGGAGAAGATCTGGATCAGCGCGGCCAGGAGTTTAGCGACGGTCGTGGTTTTACCGGTGCCCGGTCCGCCGGAAATTACCGAAATCCGCCGGGTCAGGGCGACAGCAGCCGCCACTTTTTGCCAGTCAGTTTCCTCTGCGGGCGGAAACAGCGCGTCGAGCGTCGCTGCCAGCCGGGCTTCATCCACCTCCAGCACCTGATTGGCTTCATTGAAAAAGCGCGCGACGGTTAATTCGTTGCGCCACATGCGGTTAAGGTAAAGCCGATCGCCGCAGAGAATCATCGGCGCTGGCCGCTCTCCGCAGCTGACGGCCTCGGAATCATTGAGCAGCGGCAGCCAGCCGTCCGGCGCGCCGGTCAGTTCAAGAATTTGCTCGCTCAGGCCACCTGCTTTAGCCTTCAACAGTTCATCATCGACAAGACGCGAAATCGGCAGGCAGACGTGCCCTTCACCAGCATCGCGACTGAGGATCGCCGCGACCAGCTTCACCGCCGGATGCGCTTCTTGCGCCACCATTAGCGCAAACTGAACGTCCAGCGGGCGCAGCAGTCGCTGCTCAACCGCCTGCAGCAATAGTTCATCCAGGTTCATAGCGCCACCTCCTGAGTTTCTCCAGCAAACAGCGCATCAAGGCCGTCAATCAGCGGTCGCGCCGGACGGGTGGTAAAAATACCCTGCCCGCCGTCCTGTCCATCCATACCGCGTAAAAAGAGATAAATGACGCCGCCAAAGTGGCGTTCGTAATCATAATCGGTAATACGGTGGCGCAAATAACGG
The DNA here is from genome assembly GCF_040065135.1 of Klebsiella sp. CN_Kp066. Lineage (NCBI taxonomy): Bacteria > Pseudomonadati > Pseudomonadota > Gammaproteobacteria > Enterobacterales > Enterobacteriaceae > Klebsiella > Klebsiella sp. CN_Kp066. The sequence continues at coordinate 41,991 of NZ_JBEAIU010000054.1, forward strand.
TGCAGCGCCAGGCTGTAGAGCTGATACTGCAAATCGTAACGATGGGTGCGCATAGCCTGCATCATCGCTTCCTGGGTATAGGCCTCGCGATCTTTCCCCAGCCAGTTGGATTTGTAATCCAGCAGGTAATATCGGCCGTTATGGCGAAATACCAGGTCAATAAAGCCTTTCAGCATACCGCGCACCTGGCGGAAATCGAGCATGGGGGTATCGACGGAGAGCGGATCGTACTGACGAATCAGCGCATCCAGGCGCAGCGGATCCAGAGGCTGCTCGATGGGCAGATAAAAAGCCATCTCCACCTGTTTATCACGCTCGCTAAGCTGATTCAGCGCGATCTCCGCGCCAGGGAGACGGGTACGCAGCACGCCGTCGAGCCATTCGGTCAGTACTGGGGCCCATTTCTCCTCGAAGCCGCTAAGCTGGAGCTTTTCCGCCATCCAGTCGGCGGGGACCGGCTGGGTGAAATCAATATCTTCAAACAGGCTGTGCAGAAACGTGCCTGGCGATGCTCCGCGCGGGAAGTGGTGCGGCGTAAGCTGCGGTTCTTCCGCCACATCGCCGACGCCTGCGGCATCGATATCCAGACGCGGTAAAAGGTCCTGCGCCGCGCTGTGTCCGTTTTGCTGCAGGCCGGAGTAGCTGGTGACGCGCCAGTCATCGCTCACCGAACGCTCAAGCAGACGCGCGGAGAGCGGCGGCAGCGCCGACTGTGGAGCCTGCCAGGGCGTCTGCGTCGTCGTCGCGGGGAGCTGCAGGGCGATATCCCCGCTGCAAAACGCCTGCAGTCGCGCCGTTAGCCCTGCGGCGTCCATCGCTTCTCCGCCCTGCAGCAGCCGCCCCAGCGCGCTGTGGTGAAAATCGCTGGCGCCGGGCTTGTCGCTGCGGCGGGGGCTAAGCGGCGCAACGCCCAGGCTGCAGTGCCAGACCGCCCGGGTCAGCGCAACGTACAGCAGACGTAAGTCTTCGGCCAAACGTTCGGCCTCAGCCAGCTCCATGCTGCCCTCATCCTGGCCCAGATCGAGCACGGCGGCAAAGGAGGTTCTGTCGTGATAAAACGCCTGATCCTGTTTGCGAAAACGCGCGATAAACGGCAGCCAGACCAGCGGATACTCCAGCCCTTTCGATTTATGGATGGTGACGATCTGCACCAGATGCTTGTCGCTTTCCAGGCGCATCTGCTGGCTGGAGGCGTTGCTATCCGGCTCGGCGATATGCTGCGCCAGCCAGCGCACCAGCGCATGTTCGCTCTCCAGCTGGTTCGCCGCCTCCTGAAGCAGCTCGCTGATATGCAGGATATCGGTCAGGCGCCGCTCGCCGCCGTTGGTTGCGAGAAGGTTTTCTGCAATGCGCCGCGCGGTCATCAGCGCGCGCAGCATCGGCATAACGCCTCGCTGCCGCCAGACTTGCCGGTAGCCGCTAAACTCTTCTACCAGCTCATCCCACGCCCGTTCGTTCTGGTTGAGGTTTTCGATATCCTGCGCGTTAAGACCGAACATTGAGGTCGCCAGCGCGCTGCGCAGGGTATTCTCGCGCTCGGGGGCCAGCACCGCCTGCAGCAGCCAAAGCAGCTCCTGCGCCTCCGGCGTTTCAAACACGCTATCGCGGTTGGAGAGATAGACGGAAGGAATCGACAGCAGCTGGAGGGCATCGCGAATTAACGACGCCTCCTGACGATTGCGCACCAGCACCGTGATGTCTGAAGCCCGCACGGGTTCAGCTTTTTCACCGCGCCACAGCAGCGCCTTGCCCTGCTGGCCCGCGCTTAGCCAGTCACGAATTTGCGCCGCGCACAGCTGGGCCATAAACGTCTGGTAATCCCCTGCGCCCACGGCCTCGCCCGGCATCAGCCAGATATTCATCGCCGGAACCGCCGTATCATCAACGGTAAAGCGCAGCCCCTGATTTTTCTCGGCCGATTTCACCGGCAGGAACGGGATTTCGCGAAACATAAAAGGGTTATCGCTGAGGCTAAACAGGCGATTGACGCTGTCAACCATCCCCGGGGCGGAGCGCCAGTTGGTATCGAGCGTATAGTGAGCGGTGACGTCTCCACGCGCTTTCATGTAGGTAAAGATATCCGCGCCGCGGAAGGCGTAAATAGCCTGTTTAGGGTCGCCAATCAGCAGCAGCGCGGTATCCGCCTGGCGCCGCCAGATGCGGCGAAAGATTCGGTACTGCTGCGGGTCGGTATCCTGAAACTCATCGATCATCGCCACCGGGAAGCGCTGACGAATCGCGCTGGCCAGCGCTTCTCCGCTCTCTCCGCGCAGGGCGTCATCCAGGCGGCTAAGCATATCGTCAAATCCCAGCTCGCCGCGGCGGCGTTTTTCCCGCGCGACCGCCTCGCGGATTTCAACCATCGCCCTGGCGATCACCAGATCGGTCAGGGTTAACGGTGTCGCCAGCAGCGCTTCTATCGAGCTGAACAGCGGGTGTACCGGCGGTGCGCCGTCCGCTTTGGTGCGCTCAAGCAAGAAGGGCTGAGAGAACTTTTCCAGCGCATCCGGCAGCTGGTAGCTCAAAGTCTCTTCCTGGGCCCAGGCGGTCACTTTTTCCAGCCATTTGCCCTGATTGCCGCGATTGAACTTGCGCCGGTCGAGACCGGAGGTTTCCAGTACCGCCTCAATCTCGCTCGCCTGTTCCAGCCACTGCTGTTTGACCGCGTTAATGCGTTCAATAATTTGCTGGTGGCGTTCGGCCAGCGTTTCTTCAGCAGGGGGCGGAGATTTTAGCTGCGGCGCCTCTCCTTGCAGCCAGCGGTCGATGGATTTCAACAGGTCGCGCGGCCCTTTCCACGCCTCGTGGATAACCGCAGCAATTTCGCGCGGCAGCGGGTAGCAGTGGCGACGCCAGAAGTCGGCGCAGGCCTGATAGCGCAGGCGGGATTCATCTTCAATCAGCTGCAGTTCGAACAGCATGCCGGACTCAAAGGCGTTAAGGCTCAGCATCCGCTGGCAGAACCCGTGAATGGTAAATACCGCTGCTTCATCCATCTGGCGTTCGGCCAGCAGCAGCGTTTGCGCCGCCTGGGCTTTATCGGCAATTTCCGCCAGCAGCCCGGCATAAAGAGGATTGTCGGTGCTTTCGCGCAGGCAGGCGATCCGCAGCTCGTGGATATTGCTGCGGATACGTCCGCGCAGCTCTTCGGTCGCCGCTTCGGTAAAGGTCACCACCAGCAGCTCTTCCACGCTGATCTGCCGGGGGAAAGCGGATTCACCACCCAGCCCCAGCAACAGCCGCAGATAGAGCGCGGCGATGGTAAACGTTTTTCCGGTGCCCGCAGAGGCTTCTATCAGGCGCTCGCCCGTCAGGGGCAAGCGCAGTGGGTCAAGAGACTCGGCGGTGTCGGTCATTCATTCTCTCGCATCAGGGGTAACGATTTCTGCAACGCGCTGACGTTCTCCCAGACTTTGCCATCCTGCGGATGCGCGTATTCCGCCTTGCCATTCTGGCTACCGGAAACCTGGGAGAGAATTGCCATGCCCTGCGGATCCACCACCGTCTGATGGAAGAAGTCGGCAAGCTTTTGCGGCGTCAGCAGTTTAATCTGAGCCACTACTTTATCACGTGAATCGAAGCGCATATTACCGCGATCGAAATCTTTGCTCAGCTTCGATGCTTCATCGCCCAGCGTTTGCGGTGCCTCCAGCATCTGACTGATGACCGTCTGCTGAATCTGCGCAAACTCTTCCGGCTTCATCGCCCGCAGTTTGGCTTCCGCCGTGGGGAAGAAGGCCTGGAAGCGCTGCCAGAGGAAAGCCGGCTGCTTATCGTTGCTTTGCAGCAGGAAGCCCATTCCCCACTGGCGGCCCACGTTCATCGAGAAGGCGAAGACCGCGTATCCCAGCTGCTCTTCCGTACGCAGCTGGTTGTAGAACCACGGCTGGACGATCTGCCCGAGAAGCGAGCTGGCAGCTGAGCTGGCGTATTCGTCCAGGTTCGGCGGCGCGAAGACAGCGGCAAGGGCGGAGTCGGTGCTGTTACCCGCTTTCTCAAAAATCGCCAGCTGCTTGCGATCAACCAGTACGTCTTTGTTGCGGCACCATTCGTTGCCGTCCGCCCCCAGCTGTTTTTGGATCTGGCGGGCCATCGCCGTTGACCGTTCGGCGGTAAGGTTACCGATGACCAGCAGCTCCGGTCGCCCTTTCGCCTTGAGGTTATCGCGATACTCCAGCACCTCTTTCAGCGTAATCGACGGCAGCAGCGCCCGGCGATCTTCACGCTGAAAGTACGGCACCTGTGAAACCATCTGAATCGGCATGATCGCCTGATCGTAGGCTTTGCCTTTGTCCGCCGAATCCATCATCTGCGCGTACCAGGATTTGGCCTGCTCCAGCTGCTCTTCGGTTGGCGTATAGCTAAAGTAACCGTCCAGCAGGGCGTTAAACAGCTCTGGCAGATGCTGCGTATAGCCGTTGGCGTTAACCATCAGCCCGTTATTTGCACCGGTAGAGAAGCTGATGCCCCCAACCGCAGCCTGGTTGCTGAGCTGATCGAGCGCGATACCCGCCAGATAATCATTGAGGGCAAACATCACCTGACGGCGGGCGCTGTCCATCGCCTGCGGGTTACGCAGCACCAGCGATATATCCGCTTTTGGTTCGCTGGCGAAGTACTGACTCGGCGCGTAGATCACCCGCAGCGTCGGTTCATCGACAATCAGCTGCGGATGAGGGTAAGCCTTATCGCTTTTGATTAAGCTAAAATCGTCCGGAATATAGGGGTTCAGCACCGGCAGCCTGAGATCGATAGCACTGGATTTCTGCTGCCAGTCGGCGAAGGTTTGCTCGCTGATTTTATCCACCTGATAGGGCGCATTGACGAAGTAGGCCGTCTTATTATGCGGTTCTTGCGGGCTGATGTACCAGATACGGGCATTTTGCGGCGTCATCATCGCCAGACGGTCTTTGATCGCCTGCGGATCGTAGCGATCGGCGATGTTAACTACGTCCAGGGTATGTTCGACCGGCACGCGGATCATGGTGTCCGCCAGCCATTCGACGTAATCCATATTGCGGTTGATGGACGGGTAGCGGAAGTCGAGCGCCAGCACGTGGGCCAGTTCATCAAAATAGCGTTTATCAATTCCCTGGCTACGCAGCAGATTGAGGTAGCTGAAGATGGCCGCGGTCACTTCATCGCGGTGCGCCAGGCCTTTGTCCGTCAGAGTAGCAGAAATAGCCAGCACCCCGCTGTTGCCGTTGACAACCGGGTCGGAGTCCGCGCGAATACCCTCAGCCAGCCCCTGCTTTTGCAGCCAGTCTGAGAGCGTGCCGGGACTGCGATTACCGATCATATAGGTCACCAGCTCGTCGGTTTTGCTGCGGAACTGGTCGCTATTGTTATCAATGCGGAACTCCACGCGCAGGACTTTACGCGGCATCGCCGGGACATAGTGAATGATGATGCCCTTCTGCGCATCGGTCACCACCGGGACGGTTATTTCCGGTTTGCTGATATCGTGGTTCGGCACGCGGCCGTAGGTGGCCGCCGCGATACTTGCCAGCTCCGGCAGAGGCTTGTTGCTGTAGATTACCGCCTTCATCAGGTTGGCGGAATACCAGCTATCGCGAAAGGCGTGCAGGGCATCAAGCACCGGCTTGCCGGGCTTGTCGCTCAGAGTCTCAAGGTTACCGCCGGAAAACTGCGAGCCGGGGTGCGCCGGGTTAATGGTTTCCGCGCTGACCTGCGCCATCCGCATCCCGTCCCGGCTGCGCGCCATCGTCAGCTCGGCGTTGACCGCATTACGCTCGCGGTCGGCATATTTTTTATCCAGCAGCGGCGCGGCGATGGCGTCGGCCAGGCGATCGACCGCGCCGTCCAGAGCATCGTTTTCTACTTCAAGATAGAAGGCGGTGCGGTACGGGGCGGTACTGGCGTTATGGCTGCCGCCGTGCATTTTGAGATATTCGGCGAGGCTATCCGGCTGCGGGTACTTTTTCGACCCCATCAGCGTCATATGCTCCAGGAAGTGGGCCAGTCCCTGATGCTCAGCGGGGTCCTGCAGCGACCCCACGGGAACGACCAGCGCCGACAGCGATTTTACCGCCTGGGGATCGGAAACCAGCAATACCACCATGCCGTTATCGAGGCGGATCGCCTGATATTGACGGGTATCTTTGTCGCTTTTACGGATGGTTTCCTGAATCGGTTGCCATCCGGTGTCTGCCTGACTTAACGGCGCCCAGAGGGCGGCCAGTAAAACAATAACCTTGAACCATAAACTGCGGGGCATTCACGGACCTCATCATTAACAAACCTGGCGCTGCACGCTATGCAGCCTTTATAAAACATCAGTCCGTGATTGGTTGCGCATCATAAATGAAGTGCCATCTATTGCGCAATTTTTATACTATTACAATGTTATTCGGACTGATGAAAACGAAACACCGGTAGCAAATAACGCTGCGTTTGCGTAAGGATCTCTTCATAGTATTCCGGCTCCAGGGTGCGCCACAGGCGCTGATACCAGACGTCGGCACCTTCGCCTCTGACCACCATGTTCCCTTCATAAGCCTGAAGAAATTTACTGCGCGCTTTTTGCTGCGTCTCTTCGTCCATTAACATGACATTCTTTTCGGCGTCATAACAGACTTTTAGCCATGCGCCGCCGCTTTCCGGCAGCAACAGCAGCGGTTTTGACATTCCCTGCAGGTAACCGTCAACGAGCTCATTCAGGTATTCCTGGGCCTGTTCCTGCGCCAGCGGGGGAAAGCGCCACTCGCCTTCTTTGCGCACAAACAGCCGACTTTCGCCGCGACCGCCGCTAGCACAATAGACAAGATGCTCCAGCCAAAGTTGCATTCCCTGCGCCACGCTTAATAACGATGGCCGCCAGCGCAGCAAACCGTCGGATTGTACCTGCTGTAGCCAGCCAGTAATGTTGACTCCGTTACATTGCAAATCGATTTCCATGCTCTGCCCCGGTTGACGGCAGGCTATTACCCGCTCTGCCAGGTTCTGCATCTCCTGACGCTGCGTTTCCCAGGCCAGTTCGCCGAATGCGCCATAGGGTAGCTCCCCGGCGGCACGAAAACGGCGATACATTGCCGAGGCGTCCTGCTGTTCAATCAGCGTATTAAGCAACTGCTGGTTCAACTGATAGCGGCTCAGCCCTTCGAGGGTAAAAGGTTCATCGTCAGGGATCTCGCTCTCTTCCGAGCGGAAATTCACCCGCAGCCGCTGCTGAAAGAAGGCGCGTACCGGATGCTGCCAGAAGCGCAGCAGCTGTTCCAGAGGCAGGTGATCGAGTTCAGGGACCGGTAGCGGCTGGATAAACTCACCGTGGGCTTCCCCCTGCTGGCTGGCAGCCGCCAGCCATTCCCGGGCATAGCTTTGATCTTCGTTCGCCAGAAAATTCGCGGCATCAAAAGGCATGCGGGTATGCAGATGAGTAATATGTTCTTTAACGCGACGCTCGCTGGCATCGCAATCCAGATCTTCGTCTCCTTCCAGGCAGTGGCTCTGACCGATATAGTCCGCCAGCTCCTGAACCAGAACCGAGGGATAGCGTTCGCTGTTATCCTGAATAGAACGGCCGATATAGCTGATATAGAGCTTCTGCTCGGCGGACATCAGGGCTTCAAGGAACAGATAGCGGTCGTCATCGCGACGGCTACGGTCGCCGCGCTGCGGCTTCTGACTCATCAGGTCAAAGCCCAGCGGCGCAAGCGTGCGCGGATAAACACCGTCGTTCATCCCCAGCAGGCAGACCACCTTGAAAGGAATCGAACGCATCGGCATCAGGGTGCAAATATTAACCGGCCCGGCGAGAAAGCGCTGGCTGATACGCTGCTGATCGAGGCGCAGGGACAGCTCATCGCGCAGCAATGAGAGCGGTACCGTTTCGCCATACTGGGCGTCGACGCCGCCGTCAATCACCGCCTGCCACTGCTGTTCTATCAGCGCGAGGGCGGCTTCCGTTTCGCTATCCGGGAGGAAAAAGTCGTTCAGCAGATCGCGGCATACCGGTAGCCACTCGGCCAGTGGCCGCTCCTGGGCCAGCCCGCGACGCCAGAGATTAAGCTGCATCAGCAGCGATGCCAGGTTGCCCACCAGCTCGGCAATCAGCCCGCTCGACTCATCATAAGGCAGCACCGAGCGCCACTCACCCTCGCTGCTGTCCATGGCATAGCCCAATAACATGCGCGTCAGGCCAAAGCGCCAGGTATGCTGGCCGGTTGCCGGGAGGTCGAGTTCACGCACGTTGTCATCATCCATCCCCCAGCGTACGCCCGATTCGTTCACCCACTGTCGCAGGTAGCGCAGCCCCTCTTCGTCAATGTTAAAGCGCGCCGCCAGCACCGGCACGTCAAGCAGCGCCAGCACATCTTCGCTGGCAAAGCGGCTATCGGGCAGCGAAAGGAGCGTGAGAAAGGCCTGCAGTGCCGGATGCGATTCACGGGCGCGTCGATCGGAAATCGCCCACGGCAGCCAGCGTTCGCCGCTGGCGCTGCCGAAAACTGCCTGAATATACGGGCTATAGCTATCGATATCCGCCACCATGACGATAATATCGCGCGGCGTGAGCTCGGGATTCTCTTCGAGCATCGCCAGCAGCCGATCGTGCAACACCTCAACTTCTCGCTGTGGGCTATGACAAACATGAATCGTCAGGCTGCGATCGTCCGCTGCCAATGGCCGCTTGCTGCCGCTATTGGCAAACTCTTCGGCGCTGCGCCCGGCCACGGCTTCATTGCGCAGTTCGAGAATGTCCGCCTGAAGATTATGCAGCAGGTTATCCGGCACAATATCGACAAAAGCGTCCAGCTCTTCATAGCGTTCAAGACCCGCCAGCAGGTAGATATAGTCGCGCCCCAGCTTACCCCAGGAGGCCAGTAGCGGGTTGCCGACATCCTGCTCACCGGCGTCGTTGAACAGCCCCGGCGCCTGTTCCGCATCGCGGAACAGTGGCAGCTCTCGCGCCGTTTCGCGGTGGTGGCGCCGCTGGCGGGACAGCAGTTTGGCCAGAAATGCCGGATCTTTGATGTCGCCCCAGTAGTAGCGGCACGGGTTAGTGAAGAGGACATATACATCAACATGTTTACCCAGCGCCTGGAGCGCCTGCAGATACACCGGCGGCAGCGCCGATATTCCGCAAATAAAGACCCGTGATGGCAGCCCGGCGGGCGGCTGTTCGGCGTCTTCAAGCGCGCTGATAAAACGTTGGTACAAGTTGGCGCGATGCCACAGCGGCTGGCCCAGCTCGGCGGTATATTCCACCAGCGCTTTCCACAGCGGCGCCTGCCACTCCTGCGCCTCTCCCAGACCGTCAACGCGCTGGTCAGCCTCCCAGCGCATCAGCCACTCCGGGCGATAAACCAGATACTGGTCGTAGAGATCCGCCACTCTGGCGGCCAGCTGAAACAGTTTACGCTTGTCGCTATCGTCATGCAGGTAGTGGCGCAGTAGCGTAAAAGATTCATCATTAAGCCGCTCGGGTAACAGAGTCATAAGTTTCCAGCTCATGCTTTGCTTGCTGAACGCGCTTTCTCCGGGGATATCTTTCAGCACCCGCACGAACATGTCCCAGATAAAACTGGCGGGTAGCGGGAACTCAATGTTGGCCGCAATCCCGAAGCGCTTCGCCAGCGTCATCTGCAGCCACTGCGCCATCCCGGTACTCTGTACCAGCACCATTTCCGGCATAAAAGGGTCATCCAGCCGCTGGCGCTCGACGATAAACTCCATCAAGGCTTCAAGCACATCCAGACGGTTTGAGTGGTACACCCTTAACATATTCGCTCCTGGCTACTGACTGACCGGGCAATGGAGCCGGGTCATCTGCGCCCGCCTGGCTGCGGGCATCGTGATCGTTACCGTGATGCTGACACATCTTTGCATCGATGTCTGCATACGGGATATCTGGTGGCCCCCGGCAATCGCCGGAGGGCTAAGCTGACCAAATCGCCACGCATCGCGCCACAGCTGACGGTACTGGGTGAGCTGCATAGAACTGCTGGCCAGCCCGCGCTGATAGCCCGCCAACGCAGTGACGGTGACGATCAGCAAGACTAAAGCCAGGAGCGTTTCCGGCAGGCTAAACCCTCTCTGCCGGCTCAGGGCATCTGGCATAGGCTCGTCTCCTTTAACGGGCAAAAATCGCTCCAGCCGTGTGGTGAAAAATGGACGCGGTTTTGTTCCACAGCGCCCGACTGCCACAGCAGCATTCTGCCACCGCCGCTGCTGCCAATGAGCAATACCGAGGCGTCGCTAAAGATCCTCAGACAGGCGCGCCAGTCGAGTGCAGCCTTCTGCTGGCAGCTAACCGCCTCTTGCAACGGCCAGGTCAGCGTTTTTCCCCACTGCAGCGCGGAATGCGCATCAGCAGCGTCGCGAAGCGCCCGCGTTTCGCTGGCCGTCTGCGCTAACAGCGAACGCTGCTGCTGGTGCAGCCCCTGGAGTAACAGTGTGCCAAGCGCTAAAAGCAGTAGCACCATCAGCAGCGAAGAGAGCCCGCGCTGGCGATTCACAGGTTATACCCCGTTACGCCATATTCCGCTCGCGCGCGGATTTGCGGGTCGGCAACGGAATGCGCCGCCAGCGTTATCGACAACTCAGGCGAAAAATCCGTCTTATTCTGCCGGGTAACCTGAAAAACGGTGACCTGAATCGCCGCTGGATTGGTCATTTTCTCCCAGCCCTTGCCGCTACACTCCTCCGCCCCTCTCAGGGTTTCCAGCGCCCCGTCGCGCAGGCGAAATCCGGTAGTATCAGATTCTGATGACGGAGAGCGATTCCAGACGCCATCGCTGTTGCCATCCCAACGAACAAGCAGGCAATCGCCGCTCTCTGCGATATACAGCGGTTGCCCGCTACAGCGGCCACGGCAATAACCTGCGCGCTGCAGATGCTTCGCTACGGTGTAGATTCGCTGCCATAGTTCATTTTCCAGCGCCTGCTGCCGGGTCTGGCGAAGCGCGGCCCACTGCAGCGCCGGGAGAAAACGCGCGCTGCCGAGCAATAGCACGGAGCTAATAGCCATCGCGATCAGCGTTTCCGGCAGCGAAAAACCGCGACGTTTTACAGACATGATGCCGTCTCCTCGCCGCGGCACAGGCGGATTCGCCCCCAGTTAGAAACGATAATATTCCAGCCGCCCGCCGCGCTTTGCAGGCGGATATGTCCCGCCCAGGCGGTATTTCGCAGGCCGTAAAATCCTAGCCCCGGCGTCATCGCGCTGAGCGAAACCTCCGGCCATAGCGGCTGCAGCGTGAAAGCGTTGCTGACGCTACAGTCGTTCGTCGCTCCGCTGACGCTCAGGCACCAGCCCTCCGCGCTTCGGTCGACGCTTAATACCCTGTCGCGGTTGTGCCAGTTGGCGTCATCGCGTAGCAGCACCAGATAATCGCGAACCTGGCAGGCGGTTTGCCACAGACGCTGCTGATGTTGCCAGCTCTGCCAGCCATAAAGTCCGCTGGCGCCAAGAATGACGACGACGACCATGGTGACCAGGGTTTCAATCAGGGTATAGCCATGTTCTCTGTTCATGGCCCGAGTATGCGTAGCATTGAGGCTTTATACGAACGAGAAAATGGCGCTTTGCGTCGCGCCTCGGAGAGTATTCAAGGCGTTGCAACGGATTACAAAAGTACAGGAAATCTGCTCGCAAAAAATCCGTACGACCAGCGGCTTACAGCCGCGGCTCGGCCGGGCTGGCGCATAAAAAAACCGGCGCTCGCAGGCGCCGGTTTTCATCATGACTTCGGGGTTAAATCGCGACCGGCGCTTTAATCCCCGGATGCGGATCGTACCCTTCGATTTCGAAGTCTTCAAAGCGGTAGTCGAAAATCGACGCTGGCTTGCGTTTGATCACCAGCTTCGGCAGCGCCCGCGGTTCGCGGCTTAGCTGCAGGTGCGTCTGCTCCATGTGGTTGCTGTACAGGTGCGTGTCGCCGCCGGTCCAGACAAAATCGCCCACTTCGAGGTCGCACTGCTGGGCTACCATATGCACCAGCAGCGCGTAGCTGGCGATATTGAACGGCAGGCCGAGGAACACGTCGCAAGAGCGCTGATAGAGCTGGCAGGAGAGCTTGCCGTCGGCGACATAGAACTGGAAGAACGCATGGCACGGCGCCAGCGCCATTTTGTTCAGTTCGCCGACGTTCCAGGCCGAGACGATAATCCGACGAGAGTCCGGATCGTTTTTCAGCTGTTCCATCACCGTGCTAATCTGGTCGATGTGACGGCCGTCCGGCGCGGGCCAGGAACGCCACTGCTTGCCATAAACCGGACCCAGGTCGCCGTTTTCATCCGCCCATTCATCCCAGATAGTGACGTTGTTTTCGTGCAGATACGCGACGTTGGTGTCACCCTTCAGGAACCACAGCAGTTCATGGATGATGGAGCGTAAATGACAGCGCTTGGTCGTCACCAACGGGAATCCTTCCTGCAGGTTAAAACGCATCTGGTGGCCGAAAATAGAGACGGTGCCGGTACCGGTGCGGTCATTTTTTTGCGTGCCCTCGTCGAGCACTTTCTGCATCAAATCAAGATACTGTTTCATGGTTCCTCAAGAATTTTGTTGCTGCGGACGAGAACGGTACGCCCAGACCATCATTATGATACCCGCAAGCACCATCGGAATCGAAAGAATCTGCCCCATGCTGATGTACTGTACCCAGCCGCCGGTAAACTGCGCATCAGGCTGGCGGAAGAATTCCACGATGATGCGGAACAAGCCATAGCCGATAAGGAACAGCCCGGAAACCGAACCGGCCGGACGCGGCTTACGGATAAAGAGGTTCAGGATCAGGAACAGCACCACGCCTTCCAGCGCCAGTTCATAGAGCTGCGAAGCATGACGCGGCAGCGCGCCGTAGGTATCGAACAGCGATTGCCACTCCGGATGCGATGGCAGCAGCGCCAGATCTTCCGCCCGAGAGCCGGGGAAAATCATGCTGTAGTGGAAGTTCGGATCGACGCGCCCCCACAGTTCACCGTTGATAAAGTTACCCAGACGCCCGGCGCCGAGGCCAAACGGAATCAGCGGCGCAATGAAGTCAGAAACCTGGAAGAAGGTACGCTTGGTGCGTTTGGCGAAAATGATCATCACCAGAATCACGCCGATCAGGCCGCCGTGGAAGGACATACCGCCGTCCCAGACGCGGAACAGATAGATCGGATCGTCGAGGAACACCGGCAGGTTGTAGAAGAAGACATAGCCAAGACGCCCGCCGAGGAAAACCCCAAGGAATCCGGCGTACAGCAGGTTTTCAACTTCGTTTTTTGTCCAACCGCTGCCTGGACGATTGGCCCGACGGGTGGCCAACCACATCGCAAAAACAAACCCAACCAGGTACATCAGGCCGTACCAGTGGAGGGAGACCGGTCCAATGGAAAAAATTACCGGATCAAACTCCGGAAAATGCAGGTAGCCACTATTCATCTGTCACCATAAAGACTTGTTATTCCGCCGAAAGTGGACAGCGGGGATCGTTCACGCGCGTCAGAAACGGGCGCTCCAAAGGCTGCGAATGATAGCATAAGCGCCAGGGGCGATCCCCGTTGGACATGTAAAAGATATGTATACGAATGCGAATTCGCGGCTGAGCATTCCCGGAGGCGGCGCGCTGCGCCTGTCCGGGCTACCCAACCCTCAGGCCGCTCGAACCTCGTCAGCGTTGTCCCGGGTCACGGCTAACGCCTTACCCGGGCTACAAATTCTTGAACCGTAGCCCGCGCTAACGGCCGCCGCGAATCAGGCCGCCGAGTCCTCGTCGTTCCATAAATGCCGCGACCTGATGGCGCACTTCGGCGGTCATCTGCGCTTCCAGGCTTCGCTGTGAAAGCTCCTGAGCTTCATTGATATCGATGCGCCGCAGCAGGTACTTCACTCTCGCCACCGAACGGCCGTTCATCGACAGATGACGATAACCCATGCCAATCAGGATCGTCACGCACATCGGATCGCCCGCCATTTCTCCGCACAGGCGCAGATCGATACCAAAACGCTCGGCGTCGCGGGCGATCATCGCCAGCGCCCGCAGAACCCCAGGATGCAGGCTGTCATACATACTGGCGACCCGGGTATTATTGCGATCCACCGCCAGAATGTACTGGGTCAGATCGTTGGTGCCGACGGAAATAAAATCGACGCGGTTCGCCAGCTGCGGCAGCATAAAGACCATCGACGGCACTTCCAGCATCACGCCAAGACGCGGGCGGGGAATGGCGTAGCCGATCATCTCTTCCACTTCGCGGCTGGCGCGATCGATCAGGCGACGAGCCTCATCCACTTCATCGAGGCTGGTAACCATCGGCAGCAGGATGCTGAGGTTTCCGGTCGCCGCGTTGGCACGCAGCATCGCGCGGACCTGAACCAGAAAGATCTCCGGCTGATCGAGCGTGATCCGAATCCCACGCCAGCCAAGGCACGGGTTCTCTTCGCTGATCGGCATGTACGGCAGCTGTTTGTCCGCGCCGATGTCCAGCGTGCGCAGCGTCACCGATTTATCGTTGAACATCTGCAGCATGCCCTGATATTGGGCAACCTGCTCCTCTTCAGAGGGGAAGCCGCTTTGCAGCATAAAGGGGATTTCGGTACGGTAAAGTCCAATCCCGTCGACGAAGTTGCCGAGCTTTTCTTCATGCTCGGGGCTCAGGCCCGCGTTGAGCATCACTTTTACCCGCTCGCCGCTTTTCAGTTCCGAAGCGCGTTCAAGATCGTCCTCAGCCAGGCGGCTAAGCTCGTTTTCTTCGCTGATCAGGCGCTGATACTCTTGCAGCAGCACCGGCTCCGGGTCGACCAGCAGCTCGCCGCGATAGCCATCGACAATCAGCGTATGGCCGTGCAGCAACGAAGGCTGGATATCCGCCCCCATCACCGTCGGAATGCCCAACGCGCGGACCATAATCGCGGCATGGGAGTTCGCCGCGCCATCGCGCACCACCACGCCGGCTAAACGATCCTGAGGAACCTCCGCTAAGGTGGTGGCCGACAGTTCATCCGCCACCAGCACGATGCGCTCCGGCCAGGTATTTGGCCCCTGAATACTGTCGTCGAGATGGAAAAGCAGCCGCTGGCCCAGCGTGCGCAGATCGCCCGCGCGCTCTTTCAGATAGCCATCGCTGAGCGCGGCAAACTGTTCGGCGAATTTCTCGATGATCTTTTTCACCGCCCATTCGGCCACCGCGCCTTTATCCACTTCGGCAAACAGCTCGCGGCGCAGGCGCGCGTCAGAGAGCAGGTGCGAATAGAGGTCAAAAATGGCCGCCGTCTCTTTCTGCGCGCCGGCAGAGTAGCGTTTGCTGTAGCGGCGAAACTCATTCGCCGCCTCTTCCAGCGCGCCGGTCAGCCGCTCGCGCTCGGAAGCGGTATCGAGGGTTGAGGCTTCATAAACCTGCTCCATCAGCGGCAGGCTGACGTCCATCCAGCCTTCGGCAATTGCTACGCCGGACGATGCGGGCAGCGCGCGGATGCGGGTCTGACGATACTGACCAAATAGCGCGTTTAGCTGGGACTGGGAGAGAATGCCGGCGATTTGCGTGGCCAGCGTGACAAGAAAAGACTCTTCGCTTTCGTCAAACTGGCGCAGCTCGCGCTGCTGTACCACCAGCACGCCGAGCAGCTGACGCCGCTGGATAATCGGCACCCCGAGGAAAGCGCGAAAGCGGCCCTCTTTTACGGCAGGAATATATTTAAAGCTGGGGTGCTTTTGCGCGTCGGCGAGGTTGATGGGTTCCGCCAGGCGGCCGACCAGGCCGACCAGGCCTTCATCAAAAGCAAGCGCAACGATGCGCCCGCGGGGCTTTTTCAACCCGCGCGTCGCCATCAGGTAATAACAGCGTCGGTCATGATCAGCCAGATAAACCGAACAAACTTCCGTCTCCATCGCAGCGCAGATATCGGTTACCAGGATATCCAGCGCCTCGTTTAAACGTGGCGCACTCGCGACCTTCTCGACTATTTCTCGCAACCGAGTGAGCATAATGTGCGTGGCTTAACCTCTTTTACGTCGATATGCAGGCGCGCTTTGCGGCTTAGGCGTGTTTTCCGCCAGCGCCATTGTGACGCTGGCAAACTCTTTCATCACCCTGCGGTATACGTCGCGCTTAAACGACACCACCTGACGCACCGGGTACCAGTAGCTTACCCATCGCCAGCCATCAAACTCAGGTGTACTGCTGGTTTGCATATTGACATCTGCATCACTGCCTATCAATTGCAGGAGAAACCACTTCTGTTTCTGGCCGATACATACCGGCTTTGTGTCCCAACGCACCAAACGTTTAGGCAATTTGTAACGCAACCAGTTACGGGTTGAAGCGAGGATCCGCACATCTTTGCGGCTAAGCCCGACTTCTTCGAACAATTCCCGATACATCGCCTGCTCTGCTGATTCTCCTGGATTTATGCCCCCTTGCGGGAACTGCCACGAGTGCTGACCATAGCGCCTGGCCCACATAACCTGGCCCTGGCGATTACAGATTACAATACCGACATTTGGGCGGTAGCCATCGTCATCAATCACCGGACTACCTCAAAATAAGCTTCAATGTGAATGATTGTTTCACACTCGCTGGAAACGGTAAACCACTCTGTGAGGGCGATGAGATCGAATAACATTTGAATAACTCACAGTAATACCCGGAGTTATAAACAGCGAAAGCCGTACCCGGACGATTTTATTCACTTTTTCTGTGGATAGAGTTGTGAAGAAGTACGGAATTAACCAGGGAAAACCCGGAATCATCCGAACGGCGTAGTCATAACCCTCGATAATAATGACCTAATTTTCATTAAGTTAGCATGATGAAATTTCATAATCCACTGCATAACGTGACGATCATCACATAAGCGATCCCGGAACTGATGAAAGATCGAGCAATGTTGGTTTTATCCACAGATTACGCAAGCGCTCTGGGCATATTTTGTCTAAAAACTCGATTTTCCTCTCACGTCAAGGCTGTAAATGGAAACAGTAGTGGGGCTTTTCCCCAGTTATCCCATTTTTCTGTGGATAACATGGTGTAAGATCCTGTTCATTGTCGGTGACCAGTTCTGGAAAACCCGGTTTTACAAATTTCATCGCGGCAAAAAATCGCAAAAAAAGCTATATGAATCATCAAATTGTCATACTTACCCAAGAAAAGGTAAACTCTATCCACAACGGATGAAATTACCGCTCATTTTTTAGCCAGAGGTTTTACGTTATGTCGACCATCGCGCCGCTGTTATCCCCCCCGCAAAGCCAGGCGCAGCTGCTGGCCCAGGCGCAGCAGCTGGCAGGCTATTCGCTGGGAGAGCTGGCGATGCTTGCCGGAATTCCCATTCCGCGCGATTTAAAACGTGATAAAGGCTGGATCGGTATTCTGCTGGAAATATGGCTGGGGGCGAGCGCAGGCAGCAAGCCAGAGCAGGATTTCGCCGCCCTCGGCGTTGAGCTGAAAACAATTCCCATCGATGCTTTTGGCCGGCCGCTGGAAACCACCTTCGTCTGCGTCGCGCCGCTAACCGGCAACAGCGGCGTTACCTGGGAGAGCAGCCACGTTCGTCACAAGCTTAAGCGCGTGCTGTGGGTACCGGTAGAGGGCGATCGTGCGATCCCTTTAGCCGACCGCCGCGTTGGGGCTCCGCTGCTGTGGAGCCCCAGCGAAGAAGAAGAGCGACAGCTACGTATGGATTGGGAAGAGCTGATGGACCTGATCGTCCTTGGCCAGGTCGAACGTATCACCGCTCGCCACGGCGAAGTTCTGCAGCTGCGCCCGAAAGCGGCCAACAGCAAAGCGCTGACCGAGGCCGTAGGCGCCCGCGGCGAACCGATCCTCACCTTACCGCGCGGTTTCTATCTGAAGAAAAATTTTACCGCCGCCCTGCTCGCCCGCCATTTTCTTCTTTACCCTAAATAAATCGGCTTGCTTCACGGCGGTCATTAAACGCCTGCCGAAGCGTAGAAACCTTACGCGACCTGGGTCAGCGCAATCGGCTAACAATAAGGGAAACCGAAGCTGAACGGCCTGGATGATGATTAATTTTTTGTTCTGCCATGACGGTTGCATATAATTGCTTCTTTCTATTTTGCAGGACTTTGAACGATGTTATTTGCATGGGTAACCGATCCTAACGCCTGGCTGGCGCTTGGTACGCTGACGCTGCTGGAGATAGTGCTCGGGATCGATAATATTATTTTCCTCTCTCTGGTGGTCGCTAAGCTGCCCACGGCGCAACGGGCACATGCCCGCCGCATTGGGCTGATGGGCGCGATGATCATGCGTCTGGCGCTGCTGGCGTCAATCGCATGGGTCGTCAAGCTCACTAACCCTCTCTTTACCGTATTAGGTCAGGAGATCTCTTTTCGCGATCTGATCCTGCTGCTCGGCGGGCTGTTTCTGATCTGGAAAGCGAGTAAAGAGATCCACGAATCCATCGAAGGCGAAGAAGAAGGGCTGAAAACCAACGTCCATTCATTTATGGGCGCTATCGTGCAGATTATGCTGCTGGATATTATTTTCAGCCTCGATTCGGTCATTACCGCCGTTGGGCTGTCGGATCATCTGTTTATAATGATGGCGGCAGTAGTTATCGCGGTGCTGGTGATGATGGTTGCCGCCCGCTCGATAGGCGATTTTGTCGATCGCCACCCTTCGGTAAAAATGCTGGCGCTGTCGTTTTTGATCCTTGTCGGCTTTACGCTGATGCTCGAAAGTTTCGACGTGCACGTGCCGAAAGGTTACATCTATTTCGCCATGTTCTTCTCGATTGCGGTTGAGAGCCTCAACCTGCTGCGAAATAAAAAAAATCCGCTGTAGAGCGCTAAAATGCAGCCCTGAAACGGGCTGCAATCTTTTTTTAAGACTTAACTGCTTTTTATGTCTCACAAATCAGGCTATTAATATACTGGTACGAGGTGCGGCTATAATAGGGGTGATAACGATGAAAAAATGGGCAGTATTGATTTCCGCCGTAGGACTGGCGTTCTCGGTTTCAGGTTGCAGCAGCGATTACGTCATGGCAACCAAAGATGGTCGCATGATTCTGACTGACGGCAAACCCGCTATAGACGACGATACCGGCCTTATCAGCTACGAAGATCAGCAGGGTAATAAAATGCAGATCAATCGTGATGACGTTTCGCAGATTATTAAACGTTAAGACTCGCCGCTACGCAGCGATGGCTCCTTTATCGCTCGCCTGAGCAGGTTTCAATATTCTTCAGCATTAAAATAAAAGTCGGGATACACCTGATCTGTCCGTGAGGATTCGTCAGGCCTGATTCCGCCAGCCCGGCTTTTTTGATTTTTTTACTTCCCCTTTTTCTTCCCCTCTGCCATTTTTATATTCCTTTGTCGGGGAACGCCTGACCTTGTTGATAAAAAAAGGAAGCCGGCTATGCAGTATCACCGTATCCCACACAGTTCTCTTGAAATCAGCACGCTGGGGCTGGGCACAATGACGTTTGGTGAGCAGAATAGCGAGGCAGACGCCCATGAGCAGCTCGATTACGCCGTGAGCCAGGGCATAAACCTGATCGATGTCGCTGAAATGTATCCCGTCCCGCCGCGCCCGGAAACCCAGGGTCTGACGGAAACCTACGTCGGCAACTGGCTGGCGAAGCGCGGTAACCGCGAGAAGCTGGTTATCGCCTCTAAAGTCAGCGGCCCTGCCCGCAATAACGACAGCAGCATCCGTCCTGACCACAAACTGGATCGTAAAAATATCCGCGAGGCGCTTCACGACAGCCTGAAGCGCCTGCAGACCGATTATCTCGATCTCTATCAGGTACACTGGCCGCAGCGCCCAACCAACTGTTTCGGCAAACTGGGCTACACCTGGGCCGATTCCGCGCCGGTCGTCACTCTCCTGGATACGCTGGATGCTCTGGCTGAATTCCAGCGTGCCGGCAAAATTCGCTATATCGGCGTTTCCAACGAAACAGCATTTGGCGTCATGCGTTACCTTCATCTTGCGGATAAACACGACCTGCCGCGCATTGTGACGATCCAGAACCCGTACAGCCTGGTGAACCGCAGCTATGAAGTGGGCCTGGCGGAAGTTAGCCAGTATGAAGGCGTTGAACTGCTGGCCTATTCCTGCCTCGCGTTCGGTACGCTGACCGGGAAGTACCTCAATGGCGCAAAACCGGCCGGCGCGCGCAATACGCTGTTCAGCCGTTTTACGCGCTATAGCGGCGAGCAAACGCAAAAAGCGGTGGCGGCCTATGTCGATATCGCGAAGCGGCATAACCTTGACCCGGCACAAATGGCGCTGGCCTTCGTGCGTCGTCAGCCGTTTGTCGCCAGTACCCTGCTGGGCGCGACGACCATGGAACAGCTGAAAACCAACGTCGAAAGCCTCCATCTGGAGCTGAGCGCAGAGGTGTTAGCGGAGATTGAAGCGGTGCATCAGGTCTATACCTACCCGGCGCCGTAAGAGCGTAAAGTCCCGGTCGCGGCGTGAACGCCTTGTCCGGGCGACAAAATGGCGCAACCATACAGGCCTCTTTCCCGGAGGCGATGCTAAGCATCTTTTCGGGCTACAAGTTCTAAAAGCTCCCGGATTGCGGCTGACGCCTTATCCGGGCTACAACATCGCCGCAGGCACGGAACGGCAGCCTGGCTAAACGCTGCGCATGCGGGGGGATATTCCCGGATTGCGGCTGACGCCTTATCCGGGCTACAGCGTCACCGCATAGGCGGAACGGTAGCCTGGCTAAGCGCAGCGCGAGCCGGGGATGTTATTTGCGCCGTCCCCAGATCCACAGGGCGGTAATTGCCAGCGCGAACACTACGCCAAAACCCATCCCCACGCCGACCACCGGAATGCCGATGCTCACCGCCAGCGAATAGAGCCCCAGCATCAGCAGCATCGCCACGTTTTCGCCCAGGTTCTGCACCGCGATAGCGTTGCCCGCGCCGACCGTATGCTTGCCGCGCTCCTGGAGCAGCGCATTGAGCGGCACGATAAAGAAGCCGCCAAACGCGCCGAGCAGCAGCAGCAGAGCAAACGCCGGCAGCAGCGCCTGCTGAATGGCGAAAAAGATGACCGCCACGCCAATTAATATCCCGGCAGGCATACAGCGCGACACCGTTTCCAACGTCACCAGCTTCGCCGCCGCGCCAGCTCCCAGCACGATCCCCACCGCCACCATCGCGTTAAGGTAGGTCGGCATCGCGTTGCTGGTAATGCCCAGCGCTACCGGGACCCACAGCACCAGCAGAAAGCGCAGCGTCACGCCCGCTCCCCAGAACAAGCTGGTGCCGACTAATGAAAAGCGGGTTTCGCCGTTGCGCCATAGGGTCGTACAGGCGCTGAAAAAGCTGTGGGTCATCGGCCTGAAGCGCCAGGATTGCCCCGGACGCGCCGCGGGCAACTTCGGGATCCACAGGTTGGCAACGACCGCCCCGGCGTACACCACCGCGCAGACGCTGAGCGCCGCCACAACGTGCCAGTCGGCGAGAATACCGCCCGCCATCGAGCCGAGCAGGATCGCCGCAATGGTGGATGACTCCATCAGGCCATTCGCTTTCACTAACTTATCGCCGGTGGTCAGCTCGCCAAGGATGCCGTATTTAGCCGGAGAATAAGCGGCGGCGCCGATACCGACCAGGGTATAGCCGAGAAACGGATTCACGCCGAAGCAGATGCAGCCCGCGCCGATAAGCTTCAGGCCGTTGGCTACCATCATCACTCGTCCCTTAGCGAAGCTATCGGCAAATTGCCCGACAAACGGCGCAAAAAGAATGTAAGCGCCCACAAACAACATCTGTAATACCGGCTGGCTCCACTCCGGGTAGGACAGCTGCTTCATCAGCGCCAGGGTAGCGAACAGCAGCGCGTTGTCGCCGAATGCTGAGAGAAACTGGGCGCAGATAACCGCTATCATTCCTTTCGAGTACAGCGAATTGTTAGTGTGTACTGACTCACTCATCCGAATCTTCCGTCCGATCAACCATACTTTTAAGAGTGACAAAGTCCGGCTTGCCGCTGCCCAATACCGGGAGCTGTTTCAGCCAGCGAATGTCGCGCGGTACCGCCAGCTCCGGTACGCCGTGTTCGCGGGCATAGCGCAGCAGTTTTTCACGATTCAGTTCATTATCGGTGGTAAACAGCACCAGCGCCTCGCCTTTGCTGGCGTCCTGTTTAATCGCCGTGGCGTGCATTTTGTCCGGCGAAACCGCCAGCGCCACCTGCTCGACCATCTCCAGCGACACCATCTCGCCGGCGATTTTGGCAAAGCGCTTCGCGCGGCCCTGTATCCGCACGTAGCCCTGCTCGTCAAAGCTGACGATATCTCCGGTGTCGTACCAGCCGTTTTCCACTTCTCCGTGCTGATTCTCCGCCGCGGGCGCTTCCAGTACGCCCGGATTTTCCACCCACAGATAGCCGTTCATGATGTTCGGCCCTTTAAGCTGCAGCCGGCCTCCCTCTTCAATTCCGGGCATCGCCAACAAACGCGCATCCATTCCAGGCAGAATTCGGCCAACGGTGCCCACTTTTGTCGCCATCGGCACGTTAATCGACACCACCGGCGCGCATTCGGTGACGCCGTAGCCTTCAAGAATGCGCAGACCAAACTTGTCCTGCCAGATCTGCTTCGTGCTCTCCTGCAGCTTCTCTGCGCCGGCGACAACGTAACGCAGGCGATAGAAATCATAGGGATTCGCAAAGCGGGCGTAGTTGCCGAGGAAGGTGGAGGTGCCGAACAGCACGGTACAGTTACGGTCATATACCAGTTCCGGCACCACGCGGTAGTGTAACGGGCTGGGATAGAGGAAGACTTCCGCGCCGGTAAACAGCGGGGTCAGCAGGCCGACCGTCAGGCCAAAGGAGTGGAACAGCGGCAGCGCCGACATAAAGCGGTCGTTAGCGGTAAAGTCGGCAATTGTTTTAATCTGTTCGACGTTGGCCAGCAGGCTCTTGTGGCTATGTACCACTCCTTTCGGATTGCCTTCCGAGCCGGAGGTAAACAGGATCATCGCCGCATCTTCCGGCTCCTGCTTCACCTGCGCCAGCTTCGGCATCAGCAGATGGCCAAAAATCCACAGCTTATCGGCGGCGGTAACGTCGCCTTTTAAATCTTCGAGAAACACCCAGCGCACCTGAGTCAACTGCTCGGGCAGGTGCCAGAGCTTGCCTTTATCGAGAAAGGTGCGTGAGGTAAAGATGGTTTTGATTTCCGCCGCGGTAATGGCGCTGCTCAGGCCTTTCACTCCGGCGGTATAGTTCATCATCGCCGGGATCCGTCCACGGGCGATCGCGCCGAAAATCACCGCCGCGCTAATTCCCGCATTCGGCAGCATCAGGCCGATTTTTTCGCCCTGAGCGCTGTATTTTTCCAGAATACGCGCCACGAACAGGGTTTTGGTCAGCAGCTTGCGGTAGGTGTCCGGCTGAAAGTTGATATCTTCCACGCAGTTTTTACGCGCGCCGAAGCGGTCCTGGGCCGCCAGCAGAGACTCGTACAGCGTTTCGCGCGGGCGCACCGCCATCCGCGCCTCCATCATGATCTGATGCAGCATCTCACCGGCAATTTTTCGCCGGTCGCGGGCGCGCGGCGCCTCGGGCATCGGCAAATGAGTCGGCGGCAGCAGGTGCAGCTGAATGCGCGGGAACAGGCGGCGTCTGACCAGCCCCTTCAGACGGCTAAAATGGGTTAATTCGGCGCCTTCGATTCTCAACGGCACTATGGTTGCCTGCGACTTCGCCGCCACAAAGGCCGCGCCGTCGTAAATCTTCATCAGCGAACCGCTCACCGAAATGCGCCCTTCCGGAAAAATCACCACCGGGCGCCCCTGCTCAATGAGGCGTACCAGATGCTTTATCGACATCGGTTTGGTGGGATCCAGCGGGACAAAATCAATCAGCGGCTTTAGCGCGCGCATAAACCAGCGCTCGCTAATCGAGGAATAGACCGCAAAGACCGGGCGCACCGGCAGGAAAAGCGCCAGCAGAACGCCGTCAATAAAAGAGACATGGTTTGGGGTGATCAGTACCTTTTGCTGGTACAGCGCCTGCGTGTCACCGGTAAGCCTTACCCGATACAATCCTTTGAATAGCAGTCTAAAAAATCCCAAAAGCATAACAACTCCGTTTGACCGGTTAATCAGTCAAAGCAGGTTACACGAGAAGCGGCGGGAAATGCAGTGTGGGGAGCGGAATTCAGGACAAAAAAAACCTGCGCATCCGCGCAGGTCGGTGCAAGATAATCAGTACGAAGAGCGTACGTAAAAAACTCACCAATCAATACCTCTGGGATCCTGATTGTCTCGTTTTTTCCTCCGCCGGTGCCAGCCATAAAACGCAAGGGAATAAGCCTAAGTGCAACCAGTTATTGCTATTTTCGCTAACTGTAACAACGGCAGCGGCAGGCAAAAAAAAACCTGCGCATCTGCGCAGGCTGGTGTAATTAGAGTGGTCAACCTGAAGTCGACTCCACCTATCAATACCTCTGGGATAGCCAGAGTATCAATGCACTGAATGGGTTAACCAGCGAACATTCGCAACAGCTAATCGCAAAGTGTAAGCAAAGGTGTGAATTATCGTTTCCCGGTATCATTCTCCGTTCCCCTGTGGGTAACTATTTCACCGGCAACGCTACTCTGCGTCACAATTGCATTAACCTGAAACGACCAGGCCTTGAATCTGCCGCGCTTTCCCGTACCATAACCGGTATGTAAACGCTTACCCTAAAAAAGGTCTGGTATGGCGACCATTAAGGATGTAGCCCGACTCGCAGGCGTTTCTGTCGCTACCGTCTCCCGCGTGATTAACAATTCACCGAAAGCCAGTGAAGCCTCGCGCCAGTCAGTAGGCGCGGCGATGGAAACGCTAAATTATCACCCCAACGCCAACGCCCGCGCGCTGGCGCAGCAGTCAACGGAAACCGTCGGCCTGGTGGTGGGTGATGTCTCCGACCCCTTCTTCGGCGCGATGGTCAAAGCCGTCGAGCAGGTTGCCTACAATACCGGCAATTTTTTGCTGATCGGCAACGGCTATCACAGCCTTCACAAAGAGCGTCAGGCGATTGAACAGCTGATCCGCCACCGCTGCGCTGCGCTGGTGGTTCATGCCAAAATTATCCCCGACGACGAGCTGGCCTCGCTGATGAAGCAAATCCCCGGCATGGTGCTGATTAACCGCATTCTGCCCGGCTTCGAGCAGCGCTGCGTGGCGCTGGATGACCGCTACGGCGCGTGGCTCGCTACCCGCCACCTGATTCAGCAGGGGCACACCCGTATCGGCTATCTCTGCTCAAACCACGCCATTTCCGATGCCGAAGATCGGCTGCAGGGCTACTATTCGGCGTTAAAAGAGAGCAACCTGCCGTGCAACGATCGGCTGGTGACCTTTGCCGAACCCGATGAGAGCGGCGGCGAACTGGCTATGACCGAGCTGCTGGGCCGCGGCAGAAATTTTACCGCCGTCGCCTGCTATAACGACTCAATGGCCGCCGGCGCGATGGGCGTCCTGAACGATAACGGGATTGATGTGCCGCGCGAGATTTCGCTGATTGGTTTTGATGACGTGCTGATTTCACGCTACGTGCGGCCGCGGCTGACTACCGTGCGCTATCCGATTATCACCATGGCGACTCAGGCCGCTGAGCTGGCATTAGCGCTGGCGGAACATCGGCCTCCGCCGGAGATAACGCATCTTTTCAGCCCTACGCTGGTCCGCCGTCACTCGGTGATTGCGCCTCTCGATAGCGACAAATCGTAGCGGTATAAACTGACGGCGGCGGCCGGATAATCCAGGCCTTCGCCGATGTACTGCCAGCCGAAACGTTCATAAAAATCGCGGCAGGCGGAGTAGAGAAACAGCTCGCCATAGCCCTGCTTTCGGGCATAGTCGATAACGTGCTGCTGTAGTTTCCCGGCCAGCCCCTGCCCGCGCGCTTCAGGAGCCACGTAGAGCGCCGCCATCCATGGATAAAGGTCCTGACGGCTGATTAAATCGCAGCGCCACAGGCCGACGGTGCCTAACAGCGTCTCCCCCTCAGCGGCAATAAAGGTCATCGGCAGCGCCCCTGGCGTCTGGCTATGCCCGACAATACTGGCGAAGAACGCCTGCGGCAGCGTTTCACCGCCAAAAGCCCGCCATAGCCATTCCGTCACGCGTGAAGCGTGCTGCGGCGCGGCGTAGAGGGGTTGGATCATCACACCAGCTTCCCCTGAAAAATAGGCACCGATTCAAAGAGGTAGCCATCAAAGTCCGGCGCGTCTTCATCGGACAGCTCCAGCAGACTGTTTTTAACGTTTTCGAGATGCTGCCACATAGCCTGCCAGGCCCCCATCACATCGCGACGACGCAGGGCGGCGAGAAGCGTTTGCCGATCGCCGAGCCACTTCAGGCGATACGCCCGGCTGGCAATATGCACGTTGAACTGCTGCCACAGCGGGCTGCTGTCCATCTGCAGCCAGATGCGCTCGACCGTCGCCAGCAGCATCTGATTTTGCGTCGCGCCGGCCAGCACCAGGTGAAACAGCCGGGCGTTGTCCTGGCTGGTATCGTTAGCGGCAATGGCCCGCTGCTCCTGCTCGATAATGCGCTTCAGGTTATCGATATCGGCGCGGGTGGCCATTTTGGCGGCAAAGGCGGCGATGTTGCTCTCCAGCAGCTGGCGGGCCTGCAGGATTTCGAAGGGCCCGACGTCGCTGCTCAGCATCTGTTCTTCCTCACTATCGTCCTCGTGCGGGATGCGCATCACATACACCCCTGAGCCCTGGCGGATATCAACCGTCCCCTGCAGCTCCAGCATCAACAGCGCTTCACGGACGATGGTACGGCTCACGCCGTAGGTCTCGGCGATATTGCGTTCCGGCGGCAGGCGCGACCCGATAGGATAGCGCCCCTGCGCAATCTGTGCGCGTAAATCATCACCTATTTCCTGGTAGGGTTTCTTTTCCGGCGGAATGATAGCCTTCTCCACAATATCACCTGTGCGTTATGAGCCTGCGAGTCAATATCGGCCGCTATCTTAGCAAAATTTCAGCCCGGCTAGCGCCACTCATCATCAATATCCAGCGTCAATTCGCGACTCTCGCCAAGCTTACGGAACCAGCTGGCGGAAGCCTTGGGCCGCCGGGCACGATTATTTTGCAGATCGATTTCAATCAGCCCGTAGCGGTTTTTAAAGGCGTTCATTGGCGAAACGTTATCGGTAAATGCCCATAGCATGTAACCCTGGCAGTTGGCTCCCGCTTCCCGCGCGCGCAGCGTCTGCCAAAGATGCTCGCTGATAAAACGGATCCGGTAGTCGTCGGCGATAGTGCCTTCGCTATTGCGAAACTGCCCTTCGTTTTCCACACCCATGCCGCTTTCCGCCACGAACCATGGAATATTGCGATAGTCCCGTTTGATCCGCATCGCCATATCAAAAATGATTTGCGGATAAATTTCCCAGCCGCGGGAGTGATTCATCCGCCGTCCCGGTAGTTCAAAGGGCTCATAGTAGTAAGCCGGATGGAACGGCGTCTGCGGGTGCCAGGCGCGCGATGGCGCTTTAACGCGATGCGGATAGTAAAGGTTAATCCCCAGCTCATCGACGGTGTTTTCGCGGATAATCGCCAGCTCTTCCGCTCGATAATCCCATGCAACCTCGTGCTGTTCGAGCAGGGCCAGCAGCTCGGGCGGGTATTCGCCGTGGACCAGCGGGTCGAGAAAAATCCGGTTATAGAACAGATCGTAGCGCTCGGCGGCGCGCACGTCATGCGGCGCTGTTGAGCGCGGGTACGTTACCTCCGGGTTAAGAATGCAACCTACCGTGCCGCGATAGCCTTTCTCGCGGAACAGCTGGACCACTTTTGCCGTCGCCAGCACCTTGTGGTGGTTCCACTGCATCCAGGTGCCGGTATTCTGCTCGTAGGGCCAGCGCAGCGCGTCCAGGTAAACGCGGGTCTGCACGACGATCGGCTCATTGAAAGTAAACCAGCGCGTAACCTTGCGGTGATAGCGGGCGAAAACTTTCTCTGCATACTGCACAAACAGCGCAACCACCTTTTTTGACGCCCAACCGCCGTACTGCTCCAGCAGATAGCCGGGGAGTTCATAGTGCTCAAGGCAGATCATCGGCTCGATGCCGTTGGCCAGCAGTTCATCGAACAACTGGTCGTAGTACGTCGCATAGGCTTCATCGACCGTGACGTTTTCATAATCGGTGAGAAAGCGCGACCAGTTTATCGACGTACGGTAGTGGGTGAGCCCGGCCAGCTTCATCAACTGCACATCTTCGCGGAAGCGGTTGATAAAATCCGTCGCCACAGCCGGACCGTAGCCGTTATGCCAGACGTGACGGTCGTTCTTGTACCAGAGATCGGGCCAGGAATCCTGACCCTCTTGCTTGCCGCTCCAGCCCTCGGTTTGCCACGCCGAAGCGGCGGCGCCGAGGATAAAGTCGCGGGGAATGGCCATCTTTACTGTCGTCATGGTGTCCTCATGCATTTTCGCTGGCTTGCGCGTTGTCCGCCTGACGCTGGGCGTTTTCCGCGCGACGGGAAGCAATTTTGACAAACGGCAGGTAGATAAGCACCGCGGTCAGGATGCAGATAAGCTGCGTCACCACCGCGCCCATCGAGCCCGCCGTTGACAGCCAGGCGTTGATCAGCGGCGGCGTGGTCCAGGGCACCATCACCACCGCTTTACCGGCAAAACCGGCGGCAGTCGCGAAGTAGCCGATGCTGCCGGTCACCAGCGGCGTAATAATAAAGGGGATCGCGAGGATCGGATTGAGCATGATCGGCATCCCGAAAATGACCGGTTCGTTGATATTGAACAGGCCCGGTCCAATCGATAGCTTGGCGATCTCTTTCATCTCTTTGCGTTTAGTGGCAATCATCACCGCAATCAGCAGACCAATCGTCAGTCCCGATCCGCCAATGCTCATATAGACATCCCAGAACGGCATGGTGATGATATTCGGCACTTCTTTGCCCTGCTCAAAGGCGCTCATATTGACGGTAATGGCTCCCAGCAGCAGCGGTTCGCGGATCGGTTTGATCATCTGATTACCGTGAATGCCGATAACCCAGAACAGCTGCGCGACAAACATCAGCAGCAGGATCCCCGGCAGGCTTTGCACCACCCGCTCCAGCGGCTGCTGCACCACCTGATAGACCGCGTCATACAGATACATGCCGGTCGCCTGATGAAAAATAAAGCCAAAGGTGGCAATCACCGTGGTGGTGATAATGGCCGGGATCAGCGCGGAAAATGATGCCGATACGTTGGGCGGCACGGTATCCGGCATCTTAATCTTCAGCCCCTTACGGCCCTCCAGCCAGCAGTAGATCTCCACCGACATAATAGCGATAAACATGCCAAGGAACAGGCTGCGGGTATCGGAGAACTGGCGCAGCAGGACATCCTTCACTTCATGCATTTGCCCGTCGACCATCATCTCGACGGTGGTCGGCGTGACGCAGATAAAGCAGATCACCGCCAGCAGTCCGGGGAACAGGCTCTTAATGCCGTTAATCCGCCCCAGCTCAATGCCAATAAGGAACACCGCGCCAATATTGAGAAAGTTAAGGGTGGCGTAGTTGATCGCGCTGGTAATAGGTTTGAGCGCCGCCAGAAACGAGAGCGCCTGAAAGCTGGCGAGGCCGTTTTTTGGATCCAGCACCATATTGGAGATCAGCACCGAAAAGGCGCCAACGATGATCACCGGCATCAGGGTAATAAAGGCGGATTTTATCGCCATGATGTAGCGGTAGCTGTTGAATTTCGTGGCGAAACTCCCCAGTGAGTCGATCAATTTGTCCTGCAATGCCATAGAGGATACCTCAGTTTTAAGGGCTTTTAGCGCACCAGGTGTACAGCCAAACACCTATTGGCATACCAAAAAATAGCCACTGGTGAGAATAAGTTCTGTGATTAAGCTCCCAACTCGTTTATTGGTATTCCAGAAAGGCGGAAATTGGCATACCGCATTTACAGTTTTATTTTCCGCGCGATCAATTCCTGTAAAAGCGTGATCGCGATAGTTTTTTGCGCCGCCATCAAGCCATATCCCCCTGAATGTCTGTGATAAACTGCGGGTTACCACGTGATATCAGGAATCGGATGAATGGCTACAATGCTGGATGTCTCAATTCGCGCAGGCGTCTCTAAAGCGACGGTTTCCCGCGTGTTGAACGGCACGGGTCAGGTGAAAGAGAGCACCCGCCAACAGGTTTTTAAGGCGATGGAAGAGCTGGGCTATCGGCCTAATTTTCTCGCCCGCTCGCTGGCGAACCGCACCAGCAACAGTATCGGACTGGTGGTTTCTACCTTTGACGGCTTCTATTTTGGCCGCCTGCTGCAGCAGGCTTCCCGCCAGACGGAAGCCTGGGGTAAACAGCTGATCGTTACCGACGGCCACGATGCGCCGGAACGTGAAGAAGAGGCGGTGCAGATGCTGGCCGACCGCCAGTGCGATGCTATCGTGCTTTACACCCGCCATATGAGCGAAAAGAAAATCATGTCGCTGATTGAATCCATCGACATGCCGCTGGTGGTGATTAACCGTGATGTAAGCCAGGCGAGAGAGCGCTGCGTGTTTTTCGAACAGCAGGATGCAGCGTTTCAGGCGGTGGAATATCTGATAACCCAGGGCCATCGCGATATCGCCTGTATTACCGTGCCGATGCACACGCCGACGGGTAAAGCTCGCCTGGAAGGCTATCGTAACGCGCTGAAAAAGCACGGCATTAAGTGGGATCCGGCGAAAGTGAAATACGGCGACTCCACCATGAGCCGCGGCTATGAACTCTGCTGCGAGCTGCTGGAAGAGAAAACGCCGTTTAGCGCGCTGTTTTCCTGTAACGATGATATGGCGCTAGGCGCTTCGAAGGCGCTGCACCAGGCAGGGCTGCGGATCCCGCAGGATATTTCGCTGTTTGGCTTTGATGACGCGCCGAGCGCTAAATGGCTGGAACCGGGGCTATCGACGGTCTATCTGCCGATCGATAACATGATCACCACCGCTATCGATCAGGCGATCAAGCTGGCTAACGGTCAGCCGATCGAAACCATACCGCCGTTTACCGGCAAACTGGTGCTGCGCGAGTCGGTCACCACCGGGCCGTATTACGCATAATTAGCGGGCCCGATAAGCAAAGCGCCATCGGGCAGCGCCTTACAGCTGCTCGAGCGCCAGCAGCTCTTCGATAGTCTGACGGCGGCGGATCAGCCGCGCTTTACCGTTGTCGAACAGCACTTCCGGCAGTAGCGGACGACTATTGTAGTTTGAGGACATCGACGCGCCGTAAGCGCCGGTATCGTGCAGCACCAGATAATCGCCCGGCACCACCGCAGGCAGCAGGCGGGTTTCCACTTTCCCTCCCTCCTGCTGGGTAAAGACATCGCCCGATTCGCACAGCGGCCCGGCCACCACGGTTTCTATCTCCGCTGCGGCGCTCAGATCGCGGCCGTCCGCGGCCAGAGCGGTAATATGGTGATAGCTGCCGTACATCGCCGGACGCATCAAATCATTAAAACCGGCGTCAATCAGCACGAAGTGGCGGCTGCCCATCTCTTTTACGCTGCGAACCTGAGAAACCAGCACGCCGGATTCCGCCACCAGGAAGCGACCCGGTTCGATCTCAAGCGCGACCGGATGGCCCAGGTGTTTAGCGACCTGTTCACGCGCCGCGTTCCACAGGCCGAAATAGTGATCGGTATCGATCGCCTCTTCGCCTTCGCGGTAAGGGATCGACAGCCCGCCGCCGGCGGAGATCGCCTGCAGATCCTGACCGAATTCGACAACCTGACGCACCATCGCGCCGCAGACCTGCTCCAGGTGGCCGTAGTCTACGCCGGAGCCGATATGCATATGAATTCCCACCAGCTGTAGCTGATAACGACGCATCACTTCCAGCGCCGCCGTTAAATGACTGTGCCAGATGCCGTGCTTGCTGTTTTCGCCGCCGGTATTGGTTTTTTGGCTATGACCGTGACCGAACCCCGGGTTAACCCGCAACCAGACGCGATGGCCCGGTGAAACTTCGCCCAGCTGGCTCAGCATATCAATTGAGCCGGCGTTGACCGGGATCTGCAGTTCTTTCACCCGCGCCAGGGTTGCATCGTCGATCAGATCAGCGGTAAAGACGATATCTTCCGGATGCTGATGCGGATCGTATCCGGCAGCCAGCGCGCGCTCGATCTCGCCCAACGACACCGAATCCACCTTCACGCCCTGCTCGCGCATCAGGCGAAGGATGTGGATATTCGAGCAGGCCTTCTGCGCAAAACGCACTACGTCGAACTTGCTCAACTGAGCAATCTGGCGGCGGATAATTTGCGCGTCGTAGACCCAAACCGGGCAGCCGAACTCGGCGGGCAAACGCAGCAGATTGTCTGCGTTCAGGTCGGTATTGGTGGCGTAAAGCGAGTGTGGCATAAAGAACTCCGGTGCTGTGTGTGCGTTATCTCTGTTTTTTTACGATTACGCCACAGCGCGTGGGGAATAAAAAATATCGTTTTATTGCCAGTCTATGCAAAAATGATATGGCTTGCGTTACTTAAGGAACACTCATGCCCGCCGTTAATCTGCGTCATATTGAAATCTTCCATGCCGTCATGACCACCGGCAATCTGACCGAGGCCGCAAGAATGCTGCATACCTCGCAGCCGACCGTCAGCCGCGAGCTGGCGCGTTTTGAAAAGGTGCTGGGATTAACGCTGTTCGCCCGCGCCCGCGGCCGTCTGCAGCCAACGGTTCAGGGTTTACGCCTGTTTGAAGAGGTGCAGCGCTCCTGGTACGGCCTGGACAGAATCGTCAGCGCTGCGGAAAGCCTGCGCGAGTTCCGCCAGGGCGAACTGTCGGTCGCCTGTCTGCCGGTATTTTCCCAATCATTCCTGCCGCTACTGCTGGAGCCTTTTTTGACGCGCTACCCGGAGGTCAGCCTGCAAATCGTCCCGCAGGAGTCGCCGCTGCTGGAGGAGTGGCTTTCCGCCCAGCGCCACGATCTGGGATTGACGGAGACCCTGCATACTCCCGCCGGAACCGAGCGTACGCCCCTGTTGACCCTGAATGAAGTGTGCGTATTGCCGCAGGGCCATCCGCTTGCCGCTAAGCAAGCATTAACGCCTGCAGACTTTAATGGTGAAAACTATATTAGCCTGTCGCGCACCGACAGCTACCGTCAGCTGCTCGATGCGCGGTTTCATGAACATCAGGTGAAACGGCGGATGGTGGTGGAAACGCACAGCGCCGCCTCCATTTGCGCTATGGTGCGCGCCGGAGTCGGCATTTCAGTGGTTAACCCGCTCACCGCGCTCGATTATGCCGGGAACGGCGTGGTGGTCCGACGCTTTAGCGTTGAAGTGCCTTTTACCGTAAGCCTGGTTCGCCCGCTCCACCGCCCGGGATCCGCGCTGGTCGATGCGTTTGCACTGCATTTGCAAAACAGCATGTCTCGCATCCTGACCCCGCTCGAAGCGGTACTTACGAAAGCATAAACTCAACCGCGTCCGCCGCATGAATCGCTGTGGTATCAAACACCGGCAGCGGACTGCTCTCTTCCGGTACCAGCAGGCCGATTTCGGTGCAGCCAAAAATGACCCCTTCCGCCCCCTGCTCCGCCAGAGCGTCAATGACCTGCAGATAGTAGTCGCGTGAATGCGCGTTAAAGACGCCGAGGCACAGTTCATCAAAAATGATCTGGTTAATCCGCGTGCGATCTTCAGCTTCCGGAATCAGCGTATCAATAGCAAACTGCTGCTGCAGGCGGCCGCGATAAAAATCCTGTTCCATGGTATAGCGCGTGCCTAATAGCGCAACGCGGCGCTGGCCCTTTGCGATAATCGCTCGTCCGGTAGCGTCGGCAATATGCAAAAACGGCACGTCGCAGCGCGTTTCTATCGCCTGCGCGACTTTATGCATGGTGTTGGTACACAGGACGATCCCTTCGGCGCCCGCCTGCTGCAGGCCGAAGGCCGCCTGCGCGAGGATCTCGCCCGCGCGTTCCCAGTCGCCGTTTGACTGACAGGCTTCAATTTCGTGGAAATCGACGCTGTGCAACAGCAGGCTGGCGGAGTGCAGACCGCCGAGGCGTGCTTTAATACCTTCATTTATCAACCGGTAGTAAGGAATCGTTGATTCCCAGCTCATACCGCCTAACAGACCAATCGTTTTCATCATCCCTCCTTGTGTGAGTTTTTCAGTAGAACAAAGTTGTGATCGACTTTCCACTTCTCCCGACGGTCGTTTCCTTTTTCAGGATTATGGGATAGATTAAATGAAACATTGTTTCATTTAATCACAGGACCATCGGATGTTTATTTTTCATAAAGAGACCACCCTTGAAGATCTGGGTAATGGCGTCACGCGCCGCATTCTTGCGCACGATGGCAAAATGATGGCGGTTGAAGTGAACTTCGAACAAGGCGCCATTGGGCCGATGCATAACCACCCCCATGAACAGCTTACCTACGTGCTCTCAGGCGAGTTCGAGTTCACCATCGGTGATGAAAAGCACGTGGTCAGCGCCGGCGATACGCTCTACAAGAAACCGGAAATTATGCACGGCTGCGTTTGCCTCAAGGCGGGAACGCTGCTGGATACCTTCACCCCTGTGCGTCAGGATTTTCTGCAAAAGTAGCCCTTCATCTCCAGGGCATGCCGCGCATGCCCACCATTTTCTGAACTTTTCCGCTACAAATAATTGTCATAAAGTATGTCGCACCGCAATGATTAGCAGCGCAAGCAATATCGCCTGACCAGCCTCTCTCCGTCTGACTCTCATCCGTATCTCTGACCTCTCATCTCTGCAAAATGCGCGCTCCAGCACCTTTTTGAAACATCGTTTCGACTTTGATCACATTTCCGCGATCAACCGAATGACTCCGTAATAAATAGCAATAAAATAAAATTAAAACGGCGTTTTACAAAATCAGGACGCCGGGTAAGACAAAATCAAAAAACACATGTTCTTCAGGGATAAGAAGAAAGAAAAGTTTTAACCAATCAACCATCGCCAGGGAAGGATTTACCGCTGACATACCAGGAACGCATTAACTTTCCGGCGGCACGGGCCGCGGGAAAGGCAGTAACCCCGAATCCGTATTACAAACTCGTAAGCCAGGTAGGTATGTATGAATGAAAACAAAATGCTGGGATTGGCATGGATATCGCCCTACATCATAGGGTTGATAGTCTTTACCGCCTTTCCCTTTATTTCATCTTTCTTCCTCAGTTTCACTGAGTACGATTTGATGAGTCCACCGGTGTTTAACGGCATCGAAAACTATCGCTACATGCTGACCGAAGATGGCCTCTTCTGGAAATCCATGGGCGTGACGTTCGCGTATGTCTTTTTAACCATCCCGTTAAAACTGGCTTTCGCTCTGGGGATCGCGTTTGTCCTCAACTTTAAGCTGCGCGGCATCGGTTTTTTCCGTACCGCCTACTACATCCCGTCGATACTCGGTAGCTCGGTGGCGATTGCCGTATTGTGGCGCGCGCTGTTTGCTATCGACGGCCTGCTGAACAGCTTTATCGGCGTGCTCGGCTTCGACCCGGTCAACTGGCTCGGCGAGCCTTCGCTGGCCCTGATGTCCGTTACCCTGCTGCGCGTCTGGCAGTTTGGCTCAGCGATGGTCATCTTCCTTGCGGCGCTGCAGAACGTTCCACAATCACAATATGAAGCGGCGATGATCGATGGCGCTTCAAAATGGCAGATGTTTATGAAGGTCACGGTGCCGCTAATCACACCGGTGATTTTCTTCAACTTCATCATGCAGACTACCCAGGCGTTCCAGGAGTTTACCGGCCCGTACGTCATCACCGGCGGCGGCCCAACCTACTCCACCTATCTGTTCTCGCTCTATATCTACGACACCGCCTTTAAGTACTTCGATATGGGCTACGGTGCGGCGCTGGCATGGGTGCTGTTCCTGGTGGTCGCGGTGTTTGCCGCCATTGCGTTTAAGTCTTCGAAATATTGGGTGTTCTACTCCGCCGATAAGGGAGGCAAAAATGGCTGATATCCAACAAATCACTGAAGCAAGGGACGTCGCTGAACGTGAAGTCGCGCGGACGCTGCGCCGTGAAAAAATAAGCCGCTCGATTCGCTATGTGATCCTGCTGTTCGTCGGCCTGCTGATGCTCTACCCGCTGGTATGGATGTTCTCGGCGTCGTTCAAACCGAACCACGAGATCTTCACCACCCTGAGCCTGTGGCCTGCCCACGCGACCTGGGATGGCTTTATCAACGGCTGGAAAACCGGCACCGAGTACAACTTCGGCCACTACATGCTGAACACCTTTAAGTATGTGATCCCGAAAGTGCTGCTGACCATTATCTCCTCCACCATCGTGGCCTACGGCTTTGCCCGCTTCGAAATCCCGTGGAAGAAATTCTGGTTCGCTACGCTGATCACCACCATGCTCCTGCCGAGCACCGTACTGCTGATCCCGCAGTATCTGATGTTCCGCGAAATGGGCATGCTGAACAGCTATCTGCCGCTGTATCTGCCGCTGGCCTTCGCTACTCAGGGATTCTTCGTCTTCATGCTGATTCAGTTCCTGCGCGGCGTTCCGCGCGACATGGAAGAAGCGGCGCAGATTGACGGCTGCAACTCCATTCAGGTGCTGTGGTACGTGGTGGTGCCAATTCTGAAACCGGCGATTATCTCGGTGGCGCTGTTCCAGTTCATGTGGTCCATGAACGACTTTATCGGTCCGCTGATTTACGTCTACAGCGTGGATAAATACCCCATCGCGCTGGCGCTGAAAATGTCCATCGACGTCACGGAAGGCGCTCCGTGGAACGAAATTCTGGCAATGGCGAGTATCTCCATTCTGCCGTCCATCATCGTGTTCTTCCTGGCACAACGCTACTTCGTACAGGGCGTTACCAGCAGCGGAATTAAAGGTTAAGAGGGAAATATCATGGCTGAAGTTATTTTCAACAAACTGGAAAAGGTCTACTCCAACGGCTTCAAGGCGGTACATGGTATCGATCTGAAAATCGCGGACGGCGAGTTTATGGTTATCGTTGGGCCGTCCGGCTGCGCCAAATCGACCACCCTGCGCATGCTGGCTGGACTGGAAACTATCAGCGGCGGCGAAGTGCGGATCGGCGAAAAAATCGTGAATAATCTCGCGCCAAAAGCGCGCGGCATTGCGATGGTGTTCCAGAACTACGCGCTCTATCCGCATATGACGGTGCGCGAGAACCTCGCCTTCGGCCTGAAGCTGAGCAAGCTGCCAAAAGACCAGATTGAGGCCCAGGTAAACGAAGCGGCGAAAATCCTTGAGCTGGAAGAACTGCTGGATCGCCTGCCGCGTCAGCTCTCCGGCGGACAGGCACAGCGCGTAGCGGTTGGCCGCGCGATTGTGAAGAAACCGGATGTATTCCTGTTCGATGAACCGCTCTCTAACCTTGACGCCAAGCTGCGCGCCTCAATGCGTATTCGTATTTCCGACCTGCATAAGCAGCTGAAAAAATCCGGTAAACCGGCGACCACCGTCTACGTCACCCACGATCAGACCGAGGCGATGACCATGGGCGACCGCATCTGCGTGATGAAGCTGGGCCATATCATGCAGGTGGATACCCCGGACAACCTCTATCACAAGCCGAAAAACATGTTTGTGGCCGGGTTTATCGGCGCGCCGGAGATGAATATTCGTCCCAGCCAGCTGGTTGAGCAAGCGGGTCGCCTGCATCTGACCGTTGGCGACGGTCTGCTGCCGCTAAACGACCGACTGCAGAGCAAGGTCGACACCCATAAGAACCAGCAGGTGTTCTTTGGCGTGCGTCCGGAATTTGTCTCCATCTCCGATGAACCGTTTGCTGAAGGCTCCTGCCCCGGCGAGATGGTGCGCGTGGAAAACATGGGCCATGAATTCTTCGTCTACCTGAAGGTGGCCGATTATGAACTGACCGCCCGCGTGCCTTCAGATGAAGCGAAGCCAATGATTGAGAAAGGACTTCATCGCACGGTGCATTTCAAATTCGATCTCAACAAGTGTCATATCTTTGACGCCAAAACTGAACAGAACATCTCTCTGTGAACCCTGGAGTATTAAAATGAAAAAAGTGCTTTTAAGCGCCGCAATCTCCGCCACTTTGGGCCTTACCGCGTTGCCTTCTATGGCAAAGGATGTCGACCTGCGTATGTCATGGTGGGGCGGCAACGGCCGTCACCAGGTGACCCTCAAGGCGCTGGAAGAGTTTCATAAACAAAACCCGGATATCAACGTTAAAGCGGAATATACCGGCTGGGACGGCCATCTTTCGCGCCTGACCACGCAAATCGCCGGCGGTACCGAGCCGGACGTGATGCAAACTAACTGGAACTGGCTGCCAATCTTTTCGAAAAACGGCGAAGGCTTCTACGATCTCAACAAGATGAAGGACGTGATCGACCTGAGCCAGTTTGATGCCAAAGAGCTGCAAACCACCACGGTAGACGGCAAGCTTAACGGTATACCTATTTCCGTGACCGCGCGCGTCTTCTATTTTAACGATGAAACCTGGAAAAAAGCGGGCGTCGAGTACCCGAAAACCTGGGACGAGCTGATGGCGGCGGGTAAAACCTTTGAGAGCAAGCTGGGTAAACAGTATTACCCGGTCGTGCTGGAGCACCAGGACACTCTGGCGCTGCTCAATTCATATATGATTCAGAAGTACAACCAGCCGGCTATCGATGAAAAAACCAAGAAATTCTCCTACAGCAAAGAGCAGTGGGTCGAATTCTTCCAGATGTATAAAAAGCTTATCGACAGCCACGTGATGCCGGACACCAAGTACTATGCCTCGTTCGGTAAGAGCAACATGTATGAAATGAAGCCGTGGATTCAGGGCGAGTGGGCGGGTACCTATATGTGGAACTCCACTATTAACAAATACTCCGACAACCTGAAGCCGCCAGCGAAGCTGGAGCTGGGCAGCTATCCGATGCTGCCGGGCGCTACCGATGCAGGTCTGTTCTTTAAACCTGCGCAGATGCTCTCCATTGGTAAATCCACCAAAAATCCGGAAGCGGCGGCGAAGGTGATCAACTTCCTGCTGAACAGTAAAGAAGGGGTTGAGACGCTGGGTCTTGAGCGCGGCGTGCCGCTGAGCAAAGTGGCGGTGCAATACCTGACCGAAAACGGCGCGATCAAAGAGGACGATCCGGCGGTATCGGGCCTGCGCCTGGCGCAGTCCCTGCCGGCCAAACTCTCGGTGTCGCCGTACTTTGATGACCCGCAGATCGTCGCCCAGTTCGGCACCTCTCTGCAGTACATCGACTACGGGCAGAAAACCGTGGAAGAGACGGCAATTGACTTCCAGCGTCAGTCTGACCGCATCCTGCGCCGCGCGATGCGCTAATTGCCTGTTATCGGAACCTACCCCGCAGCTCCGGCTGCGGGGTATTTTTTTAGCAAGGAGTGAAGTGAATCATGAAAGGCAAAATCATCCCGCTGAGCTTTCTGCACACGCAGGACAGCGAAACCGGTCACCAGGTGATCCGGATGACGCCACCGCATGTTATCTGCCATCGCAACTATTTCTATCAAAAATGCTTTACCCGGGATGGCGGCAAGCTAATTTTCGGCGGCGCGTTTGAAGGCCACTGGAACTACTATTTACTCGACATCGCCGGCCAGCAGGCGACCCAGCTCACCGACGGGCCGGGCGATAACACCTTTGGCGGTTTCCTTTCCGCCGACGACCGGTCGCTGTGGTATGTGAAAAACAACCAGCAGCTGCGCCGCGTGGATCTGGCCTCGCTGGAGGAACAGGTCGTATATCAGGTGGATGACCAATGGGTAGCCTACGGAACCTGGGTCGCCAACAGCGATTGCAGTCAGATGGTCGGAATCGAAATCAAAAAAAGCGACTGGCAGCCGTTGACCGACTGGGGCAAGTTCCGCGCATTCTACTTCACCGAGCCGGAGTGCCGGTTGATTAATATCGATCTGCGCAGCGGCGAACAGCGCGTGGTATTGCAGGAAAAACGCTGGCTCGGCCACCCGATTTACCGCCCGTTTGACGACAGCACCATCGCCTTCTGCCATGAAGGTCCGCGCGATGCTATCGATGCCAGAATGTGGCTTATCAACGCTGACGGCAGCAACATGCGCAAGGTTCGCCAGCACCAGCCGGGTGAGAGCTTTACGCACGAATTCTGGGTACCGGATGGCTCCGCGCTTTACTATGTCGCGCATCAGGAAAACGATCCGCATCGCTATCTGTATCGCGCCGACCCGGCAACGCTGGAAAATCGCCAGTTGATGGCGATTCCTCCGTGTTCGCATCTGATGAGCAATCACGATGGCAGCCTGGTGGTCGGCGACGGCGCGCCGCACAGCACCGGCGATATCCAGCTTAACGATCCGTTTATTTGGGTGTTTGATATTGCCGCCGATAGGCAGACCGC
This sequence comes from Klebsiella sp. CN_Kp066, assembly GCF_040065135.1. Lineage (NCBI taxonomy): Bacteria > Pseudomonadati > Pseudomonadota > Gammaproteobacteria > Enterobacterales > Enterobacteriaceae > Klebsiella > Klebsiella sp. CN_Kp066. The sequence goes on from NZ_JBEAIU010000054.1 coordinate 82,288, forward strand.
CGTGTGCCGCCACGACTCTACGTGGAAAGTGATTGAGGGCGAGCGCCAGGCGACGCATCCGCATCCGTCGTTTTCACCGGATAACCGCTGGGTGCTGTTTACCTCCGATAAAGAGGGTATGCCCGCGCTGTATCTGGCGGAGGTGTAGTGATTCGGCAACGTCCCGGCTCGCGCGATGCTTAGCCGGGCTACCGCCGTCAGCGATCCCGCTGCCCGGATAGATGCACAAGCGTCGATTCCGGGAAATTATGCCACTCTGCGCGCTGCTCCCGGGGGCGGCGCGCCTGCCCGGGCTACAGGTCAACAGCCCTCTGCGATCCCGTAGCCCGGACAGATGCGCAGCATCGCCTCCGGGAAACCTTATCCAGTACAGGCTCCGATTCTCTCCCCAGGGGCGGCGCAAAGCGCTTGCCCGGGCTACAGATCAACAGCTCTCTGCGATCCCGTAGCCCGGGTAAGGCGTTTACGCCGCGACCCGGGAAGATGTCAGAAGAAATATTTAAATCGCACCCGCGCGCCGTAGCGTTCATCGGTATTACCGCTTTTCGCCGCCGATGAATCGAGCCATGACGCATAGGCCCCGAGATAAATATTAAAGTTTGGCATATCCATAATATTCGGCAGCTGCCAGGAGGTATGAATAGTGTGGATGTCGTAGCGCCCCGGCGTCAGAATCGCGCAGTCGCCATCGCACTCCGCGCTCACGCCGGAAAGATTAAACTGGTCGATTTTGTTATGCGCATAGATATAGCCCAGCTCCACGCGATGCCATAAAGCGTTGATACCGGCGCTGAAATCCTTTTCATCCGCCGCGTCCAGATACGCGGTGCTCAGGTTCACCACCGCTCCGTCCTCGGCATCAGTCTTCAGCGTATTCCAGCTCATGGTCATACCGTAGCCGGTGCGGCTGGACTGATCGACCCAGCGCCCGTTCTGATTCTGATAGCCGTAAGCATTGTTAACGAGGTTACTCTCCATTGCTGCCGCCACCGACCAGGGGCCAGACTGCCAGGACGCCACCGGACGCACGTACACCACGTTTTTACGATTATCGAGCGCGTTGCCGTGATAGTTCTGATCGACAAACAGCGAGCTGCCGTCCTCCACCAGCGTATTCACCTCAAAATACCAGTTATCGATATTTTTACTCAGCAGGAAATTGCCGCCGCTGCTGCTGCGTCCGCGCCCCTCTTTCATCATATAAATATAGCCGTAGCCGTCGCTATACAGATCGTTGGCCGTGTTGCCGGAATATTCAATAAAGGTATCCTGATTAAGCGGGAACATATCGTAGGCTTCAAAACGACCGATTTTAATTTTCCAGTCATCCTGCTGACCGAAGAAAAATGCGGCATCATCAAGATTCATTTTGCCATTCATATCCGCCAGCGGCTGTACGCTGAATCCGGCATATTTACCGTTAGCCCCTTTGCGTAATCCATCAAAGCCCAAAAGAATGCGGCCGTTAATATCCCAGCGTTCCTTATCTCCCGGCGCCCAGTTTTTATTGGCACTGGTTTTCACCGACGTCAGGCTACCGGTACGACTGGCTCCGTCCATATTAAACTCAACGTCGCCATAGAATTTTAATTCACCATAATCATTAAGCTGTAAAGCAGGTTTAGCCGGTGCGGCGCTGGCCACCGTGGCCGCTGGCGTTTCCTGACCTTTCAGCGCGCGGATTTCTGCCTCCGCGCTGGCCGCCCGCTGCTCGGTCGCCTTTAGCCGTTGTTCCATTTGCGCCAGCCGTTCCTCAAGAGATAACGGCGCCTGTGCATTAGCCAGAGGGGTAAATAAAGACGTCAGAACACACCCGACCCAGATTTTATTCATCGGAAAACCCTTTATTATTTAGTTAAATGATATTTTTTATTTTATGGGTAAAGCACGATAATAATAACCCGTCCATCCTCGCAGACGGGTTATTAACGATCATTCAATAATTATTATTCCAGCTGCCACGCTCCTGCTTCAGTTAAATACGCCGAACCGCTCCAGGCAAATAGCGATAATTCACGGCGAGTGGCATCCGGATATATACGACTACTCAGACAGGCCTCGCCATCATTAACAAACACTTCGACGGAAGAGCTATCGAAAAATACCCTCAGCTTCAGATCGGCCCCCTCGGTCAATGGGACGCTGCGAGTGCCGCACAGGCCATACTGCGGATAATGCCGCTCCAGCACAAGGCGCTGCATCTGCGCATCCACGTAAACGCGCAGACCATCGCCTAAGCTCAGGCCATACTGCTCTGCGTTGCTGCTGGCGCAGTCCCAGTGGAGGATCGCTTCCATCGCCTCGCAGTTTTCCACCATCGTGGTCTGCTGGTTCTTCAGCGTCGTCACCGGCCACGGGAAGCTGGCGCCGCGCATGCTCTCGACCTCTTTCGCCGGACGCATTTGTAGCCGATTATCCGCGCTCAGGCTCAGTTCACGCGGCAGCGAAAGCATGCCCGCCCATCCATCCTGCTGCTCCGGCAACGGCGATTCCCACATATCCAGCCAGCCGATGACAATGCGGCGGCCGTCGGGAGTGAGGAAGCTTTGCGGGGCATAAAAATCATGCCCGTGATCCATTTCCACAAACGCCCCCTCGCGCACAAACGCCTGTCCCGGCTGCCATTCACCGAGCAGATAACCGCTCTGGAACAGGTTGCGGTTTTGATAGCCTTTAGCCGCAAGCCCCTGCGGAGAAAACATCAGAATATGCTTGCCGTTGAGGGCGAAGAAGTCCGGGCATTCCCACATGTAGCCCATCTCTTTTTCCGCCTCGTCTAGGACGCCGGCATCCTGCCACTGGCGCAGGTCGGCTGAACGATACAGCCGCACCTGGCCGGTATCGCCATCGCGAGCGCCGACGATCATGTACCAGCTGTCCCCTTCTCGCCACACTTTCGGGTCGCGGAAATGGTGCATACCCGGCGGGGTGTCGACCACAATCCCCTGACGTTCGAAGTGAATGCCGTCGCGACTGGTCGCCAGACACTGCACCTGATAAAGATTGGCTTCGTCGCTCGGGTCGCCGTGGAATTTGTGCCCGGTATAAATCAGCGCCAGCGTATCGCCATCCACCACCGCCGAGCCGGAGAAGCAGCCGTCTTTATCCTCCGGGCCTTCCGGGGCCAGCGCCACCGGCAGATGCTCCCAGTGCACCAGATCCTTGCTGCGCGCGTGGCCCCAGTGCATCGGCCCCCATTTGGTAGAGTACGGATGGTGCTGGTAAAACGCGTGATACCAGCCGTCAAACCAGACCAGGCCATTAGGATCGTTGATCCAGCCCGCGCGGGCGGCCAGGTGGTAGCGCGGATACCAGCGCAGGTTCAGCTTTTCATGTTTAGCCTGCAGTTCTTGCTCAGCCCGGGAAATGGAATAGGTCATATTCATTACTCTTTTGATTCAGATAGCGGAAGTTTGCGGCATCAGCGGGTCCGCAGAGGACTTGCTTGAACGCAACAAGAAGATGGAGATAAAGGTGGTGCAGAACACCAGCAGTCCCATAATCAGATAGGACTGGGCGAAGCCGTATTTCTCATAGCTATAGCCCGCCAGCGGCGACAGGACGGTGGCGATAACCGAGCTGGTGCAGGCAAAGCCGACCAGGTAGAGCGTGGATGAAAGACGCTTATCGAAGTTTAAACTGTTGTATTTAAAGATTGAGACCAGCAGCACCGGCAGTTCGACCGCGTGCAGCAGTTTCGTGATGGAGATTAGCAGCGGCCCTTCCACCAGTCCGGAAGCCACCATCCGCATGGCCATCACCATCCCGGCGAAGATCAGGCCGTTTTTCGCACCAATACGGTTAACCAGCCACGGCGCGCAGAACATACCGGCGGCCTCCAGGAACACCTGGAACGAGTTCAGATAGCCGTACATCTCATTACCTTCCTGCAGCGTCGGAAACTGGGAGGAGAAGTAGACCGGGAACTGCTGGTCATATACGCCGTAAATACAGGTGCCAATCACGAAGAAGACCAGCGCCCAAAAGCGCGGCAGGGTCAGCAGACGCAGAGCATCTTCCAGCGTCACTTTACCGCCCGATACCGCTTCCTGCATGGCGTGCGGCGCAGAAGAGACCCGCAGGCGCGCCAGGAGAATGAAGAATACCAGGCCAGAGCAGCTGGCGACGGCGAAGTTTAAATGCGGGTTAATGTTGAACAGTAATCCGGCGAAGAACGTCGCCACCGCCCAGCCCAGCGACCCCCACATCCGTGCTTTACCAAATTCAAACTGGCTCTGGCGCGCGACGCGCTCGGTGTAGGACTCCAGCACGCCGATGCCGCCGTTGAAGGTCAATCCAATATAAATCCCGCCGAAAATACTGCCGAGTAACACGTTAATTTTCAGCAGATAGCCAAACACCATATAGGCCGGCCCGGAGAGGATCAGCAGTACGGTAATGTACCAGAGCAGATTTTTCCGCAAGCCGAGCTTGTCCTGAATAAAGCCGTAACACACCTGCGCAAAAAGCGCGGAGACCGAAAGCACCGAAAAGATAATCCCGGTATCCCCCGGCTTAAGGCCCACTTCCTGGTGCAGCCAGATAGAGAGCAGCGAGCCTGAAGAGGACCAGGTCACGAAAAAGAAAAATAGTAACGCACTGAGTAACGGATAGCTGTGAGAGTGATGCGCTTTCATCATGACATTCTCATGTTGGAGTAATGCTATTATGGTAACGTTAACAAAAAGCGAAACTCACTTCGTTTTGCTGAGATTCATGATGTTAATCACAAAAGTTAACGTTAACATAGCAGGAATGCGATCGCGATCAAATATTCATCGCCTGCGCCCGCGCCAGCGGTACGATAGAATATCGTATGATCCTTTTACATCAGTAACTTAGTAATACCCGCCGCCGACGGCAAGGGTGGAGCACTTAAATATGGCATCTCTGAAAGATGTGGCAAAGCTGGCGAATGTATCGCTGATGACGGTCTCCCGGGCGCTCAATAGCCCGGAAAGGCTCAAGCCGGAGACCCTGGCGCGCGTCCAGGCGGCAATCGAACAGACCAACTATGTCCCCGACCTGTCGGCGAAAAAAATCCGCGGCGCTCATGCGACGCCAAACACTATCGGAGTGCTGGCGCTGGATACCGTCACCACGCCATTTTCAGTAGAGATTACGCTCTCCATCGAAGAAACCGCGCGGGCGCACGGCTGGAACAGCTTCGTGGTCAATATGTTCTCTGATGATAGCCCGGAAACCATTGTCGACCTGCTGCTCTCCCATCGCCCGGATGGCATTATTTACACCACGATGGGCCTGCGTCAGGTGCCGCTTCCGGCCAAGCTGTTAACCCTCCCCTGCGTACTGGCCAACTGCGAAAGCCTGCACGATCCGGTCGCCAGCTATATTCCGGACGACGAACAGGGCCAGTATACGGCGGTACAGGCGCTGCTGGCCGCTGGCTATCGCCGCCCGCTGTGCCTGCATCTTCCGGCCAATCATCTGGCCACCGTCCGCCGCCGCGAGGGACTGGAGCGCGCCTGCCGGGAAGCGGGTATTGACCCCGATACGCTCGACCACAGCTATATGGCCTACGGCGATGAGCACTATCGCGATATTCCCGCCATCGTGCTGGCGCACATCGTTCGACAAACGCCGCAGTTCGATTCAGTGATTTGCGGCAACGACCGCATCGCGTTTATGGTTTATCAAACGCTGCTGGCGCAGGGGCTGCGCATTCCGCAGGATGTGGCGGTTGTGGGTTACGATAATATGGTGGGAATTGGCGATCTGTTTTTACCGCCGCTCTCAACGGTGCAGCTACCGCACTATGATATCGGGCGCCTGAGCGCCCTGCATATTATAAACGGCGACAGCCATCGGGAGACAGTTCGGGTTGCCAGCCCCTGGCTGCCGCGCGACTCATTATAATTAATTGCCGATATTGCGCAGTTTCTCGCCGGACATCAGCTTACGTTCAATATGTTCCAGAGTGACGTTTTTGGTTTCCGGGATCAGCCAGAAAGTCACGCCAATGAAGGCGACGTTCAGCGCGGTATAGAGCCAGAAGGTTCCCGCCGCGCCAATAGCATCCAGCAGCGTCAGGAAGGTCGCGCCGATGATCATATTCGACACCCAGTTGGTGGTAGTGGAGCAGGTAATACCGAAATCGCGGCACTTCAGCGGCTGAATTTCCGAACACAGGATCCACACCACCGGCGCGGCGCTCATCGCATAGCCAGCGATGCACATCATGGTCATCCCCACCGACAGCCAGGAGAGGCCGCTGGAAGCGGTGCCGTTATCAAACTGCATCAGACAGTAGCCCAGCACCAGCGTGCCGATGGCCATCACGCTAAAGCCAATTTTCAGCGCCGGTTTACGTCCGGCCTTGTCGACGGTAAAGACGGCGATAAAGGTGGCGAACATAAAGGTCAGGCCTACCACCAGGGTCGCGACCATCTGCTGTTCCGTGGTGGTGAAACCCGCCATTTTAAAGATGCGCGGCGCGTAGTACATGATGATATTCATACCGGTAAACTGCTGCATCGCCTGCAACAGCATGCCGAGAAATACCGCCCGACGCACGTTGCGGTTGACCTTAAACAGCGCCCAACCGCCCTGCTTCAGCTTCAGGCTTTCACGGATCTCATTCAGTTCGTCGCGGGCTTTCTCTGACGTGTCGCGCAGCATTCGCAGCACCTCTTCCGCTTCCACGTGACGCCCTTTTTCCGCCAGCCAGCGTGGGCTGTTTGGCAGGAAGATCACCAGGATAATCAGCACCACCGCAGGCAGCGCCAGCACGCCAAGCATGGCTCGCCAGTTGCCGCTGTAGCTAAACGCGGTATCTGAGAGAAACGCCATCACAATCCCGAGAGTCACCATCAGCTGATACATACTGATCATCTTCCCGCGCACGTTTTCGCTCGCCATTTCCGACAGATACAGCGGCGCGGTATACGAGGCGATCCCCACGGCAACGCCGAGAACGATCCTCGCCACCAGCAGCATTTCAACGCTGGTCGCAAATGCAGAGCCCACGGAGCCGGCGACGAACAGCACCGCGCCAACCATCAGACTGTATTTACGCCCGAGGCGGAAAGAGAGCCAGCCGTTGAATAGCGCGCCAATAGCGGCTCCCAGCATCATGCTGCTCACCACCCACTCCTGCAGGCGGCTGGATAAAACGAAATGATCGGTGATAAAGGGCAGCGCCCCGGCGATGACCCCGATATCGAGGCCAAACAGCAGACCCGCCACCGCGGCGGCAATGGAGACAAACTGATTCATACGTCGGGTATCGCGCTGCGAACGCGGCATGGTTGTAGAGTCGTGACTGATAGAGGTCATTTTTTTCCTGCCAGACGAAGTAAGACATACGATGAAACTACGGGATCGGCGGCTTAAAGTGTCAGGCTGGACAAGCCAAAGATATGGATTAAGTTGCTACAGGCAGTGGTTTTGTGATGGACATTCAACTTTGCAAAGAACAGAAAATAAGCATTTCAATCGCAGAAACCCCTGGCATAGATAGATGATCACCGGAAAAACAAATAACCCATATGGACTATTCTCATTTAATGATATGGACAATACTCATTAGGACATAAAAAAACCCTGCCGAAGCAGGGTTTCTCATTGCGCGGATATCGCGGCAAAAATTAGCGCGCCAGCCAGCCGCCGTCCACCGCCACGGTATAGCCGTTGACGTAGTCAGACGCGCTGGAAGCCAGGAATACCACCGGCCCCATCAGGTCGCTCGGCAGGCCCCAGCGTCCCGCCGGGATACGGTCGAGGATTTCGCTGCTGCGCTGTTCGTCAGCGCGCAGCTGCTGGGTATTGTTGGTCGCCATATAGCCGGGCGCCAGCGCGTTAACGTTGATGCCGTGCTTAGCCCACTCGTTCGCCAGCAGACGGGTCACGCCCATCACCGCGCTTTTGGACGCCGTGTAAGACGGTACGCGGATACCGCCCTGGAAAGAGAGCATGGAAGCGATATTGATAATCTTGCCGCCGGTGCCCTGGGCAATAAAGTGTTTCGCCGCTGCCTGAGACATAAAGAACACGCTCTTAATATTCAGGTTCATGACGTCGTCCCAGTTTTTCTCGCTGAATTCGATCGCGTCTTCGCGACGAATCAGACCGGCGTTGTTAACCAGAATGTCGATATGACCGAACTCAGCTACCGCGCGCTCCAGCAGCTGCGGGATGCCGTCAATCTGACGCAGGTCGGCGGTCAGGCTGAGAAAACGGCGGCCCAGCGCCGTTACGCGCTCAATGGTTTCGGTCGGTTCAACAATATTGATACCGACGATGTCGCAGCCGGCTTCCGCCAGGCCGACCGCCATACCCTGGCCCAGACCGGTATCACAACCGCTCACAACGGCCACTTTGCCCTGCAGGGAGAATGCGTCAAGAATCATACTTGGTTCCTTAATCTTTCAGAGCCTGTGTAGGCACAGGCAAGGTTCTGATAGTTCAGCCTGCTGCTTACGCAGACCCTTATGGTTTGAAGAACTCTCAGGGATTTACCCTTCTAAAAATAAAACAGAGTTCCGTTTTACAGTGAGCACATCTTAGCCCCGGCTAAAGTCATTTTCAATTATTATTAAAACATCGTTTCAATTTTAAGACTGTTAAATGTTAAAAATGCAAAACAGATCACGAAGCGGTGATTGATAAACCGTGAAAACCCTATTTAACTCAATAAAATACAATTAGTTAGATAAACTTAAAAAAAAGACGAAGGATCGTAAAAAAACGGCAGGAAAACAAAGATCGTTCTGGCGAGAGCCAAAGCGGCGGAAAAAAAGTGCGATCCAGAGCAAATCGTTGTTGCGAATTGCGTCCGTCATCACAAATAATGAAACGACGTTTTGATAAATTAACACCCATCTTTTAAATCTACTTCCACTGGCCGGTCAACGCAGGCGGGCGATACCTCAGGAAGGAAAAGGAGTACATCATGGCTAAAGGCATGCGGGTTAAACTGAATTATGAAGTCAGCCGCGATCCGGACACCGGCGCGGAGATCACCCGTTTAACCCCACCGGAAGTGACATGTCATCGTAACTATTTCTATCAGAAGTGTTTTTTTAACGATGGCAGCCATTTGCTGTTTGCCGGCGAGTTCGACGGCAACTGGAACTACTATCTGCTTGATCTCGCCAAATCCGAGGCGGTGCAGCTAACGGAAGGCGCCGGCGATAACACGTTTGGGGGCTTCCTTTCCCCGGATGATAAATCTCTTTATTACGTGAAGAACGACCGTACGCTGCTGGAGGTTAACCTCACCACCCTGCAAGAACGTGAAGTTTATCGCGTGGCCGATGACTGGGTGGGCTACGGCACCTGGGTGGCCAACAGCGATTGCACCAAACTGGTTGGCATTGAGATAGCCAAAAGCGACTGGACGCCGCTTAACGACTGGCAGATTTTCCACGATTTCTTCCACAAAGGCCCCCATTGCCGCCTGCTGCGCGTCGACCTGCAAACCGGCGAAAGCAGCGTGATCCACGAAGAGAAGAAATGGCTGGGCCATCCGATTTATCGTCCTTTCGATGACCATACCGTCGCCTTCTGCCATGAAGGGCCGCATGACCTGGTCGATGCGCGGATGTGGATGGTAAATGAAGACGGTAGCAACGTGCGTAAAGTTAAAGAGCATGCGGAAGGCGAAAGCTGCACCCATGAATTCTGGGTACCGAACGGCTCGGCGCTGGTGTACGTCTCATATCTGAAGGGGCAGCAGGGTCGCACGATCTATAGCTTCAACCCGGATACCGGCGTTAATGAAGCGGTAATGCAGATGCCGGCCTGTTCACATCTGATGAGTAACTTCGACGGCACATTGCTGGTGGGCGATGGCTCCGGTACGCCGGTGGACGTCAAAGATACCAGCGGCTACACCATTGATAACGACCCGTATCTCTACGCTTTCGATGTCGCGAAGCAGGCTTATTTCCGCGTCGCGCGTCACGATACGTCCTGGGCAACCGTGGCTAATAGCCGCCAGGTTACCCACCCGCACCCGTCCTTTACCCCGGACGACAGCGCCATTTTGTTCAGTTCCGATAAAGACGGTAAACCCGCCGTATATATCGCGAAACTGCCGCCGCAGCCCGAAATGCTGAAGGCATAGCGTTAGCCACTGTTTGAGTTAGTGTTTCTGTAACTGGCCTTGCCCTCCTTTTGGAGGGCTTTTTTATGCCCGGGCGTTTTCCCCGGATCGCGGTACCTGTCCCGGAGGCGGCGCAATGCGCCTGTCCGGGTTACATGATGTGCATATGGGGTAGCCCGGACAGGTGCGCAGCACCGCCTCCGGGAAGAGGAGTTAATACCAACAGAAAACCCCGGCTGACCGCTCCGGGGTAAACGATGAGGACATTTTTTAAGTTAGAACGAGTAGGCAACACCTACGCGGAAACGGGTCTGGCGATCGCTGCGATCGTTGACGCCGACGTTGCCGAGCTCACCGTACGGCGCCCAGTTTTTATCCAGCTTGTAGGCAACCTTGAGGTTGTACTCCTGAGAGTAAGGTTTATTGTCGTTGCGTTTAACCCCTTCGGTACTGCGCGCATAAACATAGTTCAGCTCGGCACGCCAGTCGCCGAACACGTAACCGGCCCACGCATCGCCACGGTTGACTTTATCATCCTCTTTCCCTGCATTCGCCGGGTAGCGGGTGTAGTCATAACGATAACGGGCAGCAACGTAGAAACCATTATCGAAGCTGTATTGCACGCGTAGATTCGGCTTGTAGATTGAGCGACTATCGTTACTTTCAATATTGAACCCCGGCGTGACCGAGAAGTTCTTGTTAGCCTTCCACTGCCAGCTAATGCTCTCTTCATGACCATTACCGACGAAATCAGAATAAGGCTGGCTGGTGTTATCGCCGCCCGACTTCCACTTCGCCTCAACGGAGAAGCCAAAGCCGTTAGCGAAACGATGGGAGACGGAGACGCGGTCGGCGTTGGTCTTATCCGTTTTGCCTCCATCAATGAATTCGTGACGTAAATCTACCGTGACTGCCGAAGCTGCGAAAGACATGCCACAGAGTGCAGCAAGGGCCAGAGATCTTGCGAACATAAATTACCCCTCATAATTAAAATATCGTTTCGTTTTTATAAAACCGCATTTTATTTTTTAGGCAATAATGTTTTAGTGATCGCGATCGTAATTATTTGTTTCAAAAAAGGTGGCACAAAAAGACGTGACAAAGCTCAACAAAATAGAGCGTTACAAAGGAATTTTCAGGAGGGAAATGCCTGGCGGTAAAAACAAAAAAGCCTCCATCGGGAGGCTCAGTTTACTCATATCAGAAAGGGCTTATTAACGTTCAACCGCCAGGGCCACGCCCTGACCGCCGCCGATGCACAGCGTGGCCAGCCCTTTGCGGGCATCGCGTTTAATCATCTCGTGCACCAGTGAAACCAGAATACGGCAGCCGGAAGCGCCAATGGGGTGGCCCAGCGCAATCGCGCCGCCGTTCACGTTCACCCGCCGCTCATCCCATTCCAGAACCCTGCCGACCGAAATAGCCTGAGCGGCAAAAGCCTCGTTGGCTTCGATAAGATCGACCTCATCCAGCTTCCAGCCCGCACGTTCCAGGCAGCGACGGGTGGCATGGACCGGCGCGATGCCCATCAACGCCGGATCGACGCCAACGCTGGCGAAGGCGCGGATGCGCGCCAGAATCGGCAGCCCCAGCTCCTCTGCTTTGGCTTCGCTCATCATCATTACCGCCGCCGCGCCATCGTTAATGCTTGAGGCATTCCCTGCGGTGACCGAGCCCTGCAGGTCAAAGGTCGGAAGCAGGCTGGCGAGCGCTTCAGCGCTGGGGTCAACGCGCGGTTGTTCATCGGTGTCCACCAGGCGGAGGGTACCGTTGAGTTCACTGGCTACCGGCACGATTTCATCGCGAAAACGACCGGAATCAATCGCCCGCCGCGCTTTATGCTGCGAGCTGAGCGCCCAGGCGTCCTGTAGTTCACGGCTAATATTGTACTCGCGCGCCAGATTCTCCGCCGTCACCCCCATATGATAATCATTGAACGCATCCCACAGGCCGTCGTGGACGAGGCTATCGATAAGCTGACTATTGCCCAACTGCGCGCCGGTACGGCTGTCGGTCAGCACGTGCGGAGCGCGGCTCATATTCTCCTGCCCGCCGGCGATAACCACATCCGCTTCGCCGCACTGAATCGCCTGCGTGGCCAGGTGCAGCGCCTTGAGCCCGGAACCGCATACATCATTAATGGTAATGGCAGAAACGGTATTGGGCAGCCCGCCGCGGATTGCCGACTGGCGCGCAGGATTCTGGCCGGTGCCCGCAGTCAGTACCTGGCCGAGGATCACTTCATCTATACTCTGGGGATCGACGCCGCTGCGCTCAACTAACGCCTTGACGACCACGCTGCCCAGCTCTACCGCGGAATGACGCGATAACGTGCCCTGAAAACAGCCGATGGGCGTTCGCAACGCGCCGACAATTACGACATCTTTCATCCTCTACCTCTGCTCCGCCTCTGCGCAAAGAAACAGCATCATAGTAGTGAATTGTTATCAAAAAATTTCGCAATTGTTTAAAAAAAGTGAGGAGAATCACAAAGATTGTGGGCGATTTTAGCGCTTGCGGCTGGCGACAACGCCATTGTTACGCATCGTGCAGGCATTGTTGGCAGGTGGCGCCTTACCTGCCTGACGAAAAGTAGCCCCGCGCAATCAATATCGGGCCAGCTAGCGGCACCGAAGCCCCGCAAGGTATCGGCCGCCGGGCGATGCGAAAATAATGGGCGCTATTCACGCCGATGCCCCTGCAGATGCTGACGCAGCCAGCTTCCCGCCTCTCCCGGCGGCGCCTTTTTATTCCACAGCAAATCGGTCGATATCACCCGCGGCCAACCGGCAATGTCCAGCGCCACCAGACTGCCGCTACCGGCAAACTCCTCCACCAGCGCGCTGGGCAAAATACACCATCCCAGCCCCTGAGCCGCCATGCTGAACAGCAGAAGATAGTTAGGCGCCGACCATACCAGCCCGCGTGCCGGTTCCGTCGTGTTTTCCAGATAGGTGCTCAGGCGCAGCTCGCGCCAGCTAAACAGCTCGTCACGGGTCACCCTGCCCTGGGCCGCCAGCGGATGCCGGGGAGCCACGTAAATAGCCATTTCGGTTTGCATCGGCAGCCGGATGCTGCCGATTTCTGTCGGGTAGTTATCTCTGGCCTCAATCAGCCCCACCTGCGCCCGCTCCTTTTGTAGCAGGTCGATAACATCGTCATCTTCGCCAATCAGGCACTCAAATTCGGTATGCGGAAAATGGCGATCGAACTGCGCCAGCAGATCTTCCAGCACATCGGGATGCAGCGTATCGGAGAGCACAAAGGTCAGACGCGCTTCCGTCTTACCGGACAGCGAAATTGCCAGCTCATCAAGCCTGTCGCTGGCCGCCAGAATCGCTTTCACGTAGCTGAGCACCTGCTCGCCCTGCGGCGTCAGCGCGGGCTGCCTGGCGGTACGATCGAACAACGTCACCCCCAGATCGGCTTCCAGGTTGGCGATCGCGGTGCTGATGGTGGACTGGCTTTTGCGCAGCCGCCGCGCCGCGGCAGAAAATGAACCGCAGGCGACGGCTTCGACGAAAGCGGTTAAAGCTTCGGGAGAATAGCGCATGAACTATCTACTTTATCGATGGATACTATCTTTTGTTTATCATATTTATCCATAAAATGCCGGGTAATTTCTTATAAAGTCCGGAGGCAACAAGCCATGCAACAAGTTAACGCCCAGCGCAAAACGCTGACGGAACGGGTTATCCACGCTATCAGCTTTGAAGGTCTGGCGACGCTGATCCTCGCCCCTACCGCCGCGTGGCTTATGCAGCGCTCGGTCGTGGAAATGGGCGGACTGAGTATCCTGCTCGCCACGCTGGCGATGGTCTGGAACATTATCTATAACGCCCTATTCGACCGCCTGTGGCCGACCTCCCGGGTCGTGCGGAACCTGCGGGTCCGCGCGCTGCACGCTCTCGGCTTCGAGTCAGGCTTTATTATTATTGGCGTCACGATGGTCGCGCTGGTACTGGGCGTCTCGCTGATGCAGGCATTTATGCTGGAAATTGGCTTTATGCTGTTTTTCCTTCCCTACACCATGGCGTTTAACTGGGCCTGGGATATGCTGCGCGAACGCGTCATAAAGGTTCGCCAGCAGCGAATCGCCGCCCGCCAGTAATTTTTGCAACGCGCCCGGCCGGTAACGGGCGCTCTGCGGCTTCACTTCTTCGCCAGAAACTATCGCCCCAGCTCATCCATAAATGTGATAAATTGCACTCCTTTTTGTTCGTTTTCTGGTTGATAAAGTCGCATAATGTCTAAAATTTGGTCTAAAGAAGAAACTCTGTGGAGTTTCGCCTTATATGGCACTGCTGTAGGCGCTGGCACGTTATTCTTGCCGATCCAACTGGGATCCGCTGGCGCCATCGTTCTGTTCATCACCGCGCTGGTCGCCTGGCCGCTGACCTACTGGCCGCATAAAGCGCTGAGCCAGTTCATTCTTTCCGCTAACATCGCTCCGGGCGCGGGGATCACCGGCGCCGTTAATCACTATTACGGTAAAAAGATCGGCAGCCTGATCACCGGTCTCTATTTCCTCGCCTTTTTCGTGGTCGTGCTGATTTACGCCGTCGCCATCACCAACTCGCTTGCGGAACAGCTTGCCAGACACGTGCCCATCACTTCGCAAATACGCGCGCTTCTCAGTCTGGGCGTGGTGCTGGTGCTGAATCTGATCTTTTTAATGGGCCGCCACGTCACGATTAAAGTCATGGGCTTTTTGGTCTTTCCGCTGATCGCCTGTTTCCTGTTTCTCTCCATCTATTTAATGGGCAGCTGGCAGCCAGCCTACCTGACCAGCCAGATGCAGCTGTCTTCGCACACGTTCCACCAAATCTGGATCTCTATTCCCGTGATGGTTTTCGCTTTTAGCCATACGCCGATCATTTCGACTTTTGCTATCGATCAGCAGGAGAAATACGGCGAGCAGGCCATGGGTAAATGCAAAAAAATCATGAAGGTGGCCTACACCCTCATCTGCGCCAGCGTGCTGTTTTTCGTCTTCAGCTGCCTGCTGTCGATACCGGCTACCTATATTCAAACCGCGCGTGATGAAGGGGTCACGATTCTTTCCGCGCTGTCGATGATGCCGGGTTCACCGGCGTGGCTGGCGGTCACTGGGATTATTGTGGCGGTGGTAGCGATGTCGAAATCGTTCCTCGGCACCTATTTTGGCGTGATTGAAGGCGCCAGCGAAATGGTCAAAACCGCTCTCGCCCAGGCGGGGATTCGTAAAAGCCGCGCGTTCAATCGGGCGATGTCGATCCTGCTGGTCTCGACGCTGACCTTCGCGGTGTGCTTTATCAATCCCAACGCCATCTCAATGATTTATGCGATCAGCGGCCCGCTTATTGCGATGATCCTGTTCATCATGCCCACCCTGTCCACGTATCTTATTCCGGCGCTGAAGCCTTACCGTTCAGTGGGTAACTTCATCACCCTGGTGGTCGGTTTGCTCTGCGTATCGGTGATGTTTTTTAGCTAGTCCCTGACGTGCGGCTAATTCTTTATTCGCCGCACGTTCTGCCAATATTCTCATCCCACCACTCTCCCTGACGGCATACACTTATCCTTTGCATACAATGAAAGCGAGGATGGCTATGTCCAGCGTAAAATTATCCGGTACCGCGACGTTAGGCGATCGTCAGGTTTATCGCCTGGGATACGGGGCGATGCAGCTTGCGGGACCCGGCGTCTTCGGTCCGCCAAAAGATCCGCAAACCGCTATCCGCGTCCTGCAGGAAGCGGTCGAGTCGGGAGTTAATCATATCGATACCTCCGATTTTTACGGCCCCCACATCACTAATCAGCTTATTCGCCAGGCGCTGCATCCCTACCCCGACGATCTGTGTATCGTGACCAAAGTCAGCGCCCGCCGGGACGATAAAGGCAACTGGCTACCCGCCATGTCGCCCGCGGAACTCACTCAGGCGGTAGAGGATAATCTGCGCAATCTGGGTCTCGACGTGCTGGAGGTGGTGAATCTGCGCAGTATGCTCGGCACTCACGGCCCGGTTGAGGGGTCGCTGGAAGGGCCTTTAACCACCCTGCTGGAGCTGAAAGAACGCGGACTGATTCGCCATATCGGACTGAGTAACGTCACCGCCAGACAGGTAAGCGATGCGCAAAAAATGACGCCTGTCGCCTGCGTTCAGAACCAGTACAACGTAGCAAACCGTCAGGATGACCCGCTTATTGACGAGCTGGCGGCGCAGAATATCGCCTGGGTCCCTTTTTTCCCGCTGGGCGGCTTTACCCCGCTCCAGGCCCGGGAGCTTAATGAAGTTGCCGCTTCGCTGGATGCCACGCCGATGCAGGTAGCGCTGGCCTGGCTGCTCCAGCGCTCGCCAAATATTCTGCTTATTCCGGGCACCTCTTCGCTACAGCACCTGCACGAAAATCTTGCCGCCGCGGAATTAACCCTTCCGGCCGATGCGTTAGACATTCTGGATAACCTCCAGCCTCACGCCTGATTCTCAGGCTTCTGCCAATGGATATTCGCAGAAGCCTGCTCCTCAATATTTGCCTGGAATTACCTTTACGCCACTGGCACTATACATCCTACAATTAGGTGTTATCTGCATTATTCCTTCACGGATAACCCCTATGCAAAGCATAGCTTTATCCTTTTCCGACTGGCCTCCTAAATGGAGGCTTCTGTCGTTTTTGTCTCGCCAAACTTTTTGAACTCTTGATTACAGGAAAAACAATATCGCATTCAAAGTTTATACAAATCAATTTAGCTGCAAAGATAGCTAACAACATCAAACGCTCATAAAAACATCTGGTTAACACAATCAGAATGTTTGTATTGCCATATAAAAAATCAACCACACAATAACAATTTACAAGGATTTCACATGACAGAGGGAACGATAAAGACGAGTAAGTATGAAATCATTGCTATTTTCAGGGAAGAGCTTCGAAAGCAGGCGGAGATAGAAGTTTTTGTTAATAACAAAAGCACGATAACCCAGCTGACGCGGGTGGATTTTGCCGAGTTTCATATCACCACCACCTGCAAAATCCCCGCCGGGCATAAAGTTAAATTTATTCTGCATAGCGATTCAGGGAAAATCGAATTTTGCTCTACGCTAAAGAAAATCTATGCCAGCAGCGAAGGGAAAGGCAATAAAGTCGCGTTTACCCTGCCTGAATGTATCCAGGTGGTCCAGCGCCGCCGCGATCCCCGATTCCGTCTGCGCCACGAGCATGAATTCTTCTGTCACGGCAGGCACAAAAATGGAGAAAATTATCTTTTCGAAATCAAAGACATTTCGGATGGCGGCTGCGCGCTGATGACCCAAAGCCCTAATCTGAAATTCCTCAGCCATAACGCCATTCTCAA
The DNA here is from genome assembly GCF_040065135.1 of Klebsiella sp. CN_Kp066. Taxonomy (NCBI): domain Bacteria; kingdom Pseudomonadati; phylum Pseudomonadota; class Gammaproteobacteria; order Enterobacterales; family Enterobacteriaceae; genus Klebsiella; species Klebsiella sp. CN_Kp066. Next base: position 99,693 of record NZ_JBEAIU010000054.1, read on the forward strand.
GAATGCGATCCTCGCCCTCGCCGAATATGGCGAAGTTACCGTAGATTTAGTCATAAAAAACGTTGTCATGGTGACTTTAGATGATAACGAGAAGCCGGACAGCTACTACCAGATTTCTTGTCAGTTTAAATTTCGTAACCTCGATAACAAGAAGAGAATTGAGAAAGTGCTGCTCGACTTGATTATGGAAGCCAAAAGAAAAAAGAGAGTCTGAACCCTTGGACAGTATATTACTCTACACTGATGACAATATCATTGGACAAGCCATTCACGATTATATGATCGATCGCGCCAGGCGCATCACGACCCTGAACTTTCAGGATATTGTCAAAGGTATCTGCGCCCCACCGACCGCGACGGTCATTATCAATATCATTCACAAAGATATCTCTGCGGCCACCACGGTCGCATTACTCAACACTCTACGAAAGCGCCTGACGCACTGCGCGCTGCTGGTGCTGATTGTAAAAAGCGAGCTCTCCAGCCTGTTTCGGGAACTGATTGATATGGACAACCTTATGATTCTTACAGAAAAATCTTCTTTGTCAGACTATTCAGCTATCCTCAGCAAACCCTTGACCGCCGAAGGCTGCCAGGCGTTATGCACCCAACGCAGGCTGACCGCCAGGGAGCTTCAGGTACTGGAGTTAATCATCGCCTGCAACAACAGCAAACGAATCGCAGCGCTCCTTGATATTGACCACAAAACGGTACACAGCCACCGGGTACATATTATGAAAAAATTGGGAATGAATAGCTCACGAATAATGCATAAAAGCATAGTCAATATGTATCACTGCTGAGACTAAAAATATGTGGGTGACCAATCAAAAGCCGATCATTTATTGGCAATCAGCCTTTAATAATCATTCCCATTGGCAGAAAGGTCACCTATAATAATATTACCCTCTCCTGACCTCTGACCCCATTTTGACGAGAGATAATGAACGCAACTCTGTTTACCAGCCATAATCTATCACGTAGCGATATATCCGTGCGTTATGTCTTTCAAAAGATGTTTTCCCCAAAAGGCACGCTCGTCGCCGTTGAATGCCTGAGTCGTTTTGACCGCCTGGCGATATCTCCGGAAAACTTCTTCCGCTATGCCAATACTGGTTTACGTGAAAGCATTTTTATGGAACAACTGGCGCTTATCGAAAAACATAAACAGTGGTTTAATAAAAACGGCATCTCGGCAACCATCAATGTTGATGACCATATTCTTAGCGTATTGCTAAGGCCGGAGATTAAAACGCTGGTCGACCATATCGGCTGCGTTCATTTTGAAGTTACCGAGAACTCCAACAAATTATTGAATAATGCTCTCGCCGCCTGGAATGATCCGCAAAGCACCACGCTCTGGCTCGATGATTTCGGTTCAGGCAACGCGGGTATTAGCGCTATTTGCGGTTATCACTTTGATTATGTCAAAATCGATAAAGATTTTTTCTGGCATTTAATGCATAAAGAGTTTGGTCGGCCATTAATGGATGCGCTGGTCACGTTCCTTTCCCGTAACCACCATAACGTGATTATTGAGGGCGTAGAAAGCGAAGCGCATAAGAAATGGTTACAGGGTATGGAGTGGTTTGCTATTCAGGGCCATTACTGGCAGGAAGTCAGCATTGAACAACTGATCCAGGAAGAGATCGCGGTTTAAAAAAATGCCGGAAAATTCCGGCATCAATATTATCCCTCGGGCCATCCCACCGGCGACTCAATTATAAACCAGCTCCCAGGTCGCCCAGCTGGTCAACGGACCGCTGGTGGCTTTTTCCGGCGCTGGCGTCACGTAGCCAATGTAATAAGTAAATACGCCGCCATCTACCGCCTTTTCTACCAGCGGTACGCGGTTTTGTTGAGGATCGGCCGGAACAATTTTATTGCTTTTATCCAACGTATTATTGTCGTTGGTTGAGAGCGCGAGGAAGATATGGCTGGCCCCGTCCGCTCGCGTATTCGCCAGATAACCGGCATTTTCATTGCTGACCGCCTTGACCATATATCCATCAACCCAGCGTACGCTGACCAGGCGGATCTCATCTTTATCGGCCGCGCCGCCGTCGTACCGTAGCTGGCAGTTAGAGAGTTCCAGGGTAAAGGGCTGCGGTTTCATAAATGCGCCGGCGCCGCGATCGTGTACTTCCGCCAGACTGACCGGCGCCAGCCAGACGCTGCCGCTCCCCGCGTTGTGACCGCCGTTGAGCGCAACGCTACAGGAAATATCGGTCACTCGTCCGGCAAAATCCACCCGCCCGCGATCGTAATTGGTTTCGAAACCCCACGCCGTTGAGGCCATCAGCGCCCCGCTTATCAGGGTCAGCTGAATGAGTCGTTTGCTAATTTTGAATCGTGCTGCATCACTCATACCCGCCTCCCGAATTAATCGTACGTCAGGTTAAAGATCATGTGCGACTCCACCTCACCGGTACTGGTGGTCGGCGCATATTGATAGAAACGCGCATGCAGAGGCAGGGTGATATAGCGGGTCTCCTGCGTGCGCAGCGTACCGACGCTGTACTTTTTGTTGAACTCCAGCGGCACGCCATCTTTCAAAACCTGAATACCAATCCCTTTCGCCAGCGAGCTACCGGATTTTTCATTCAGCAGCGCGCCTCGGGCGTTCGTGGTGCCGGTCGCCAGCGTACCGGAAAATGAGGTCTGGATATTGGCATACCCCGACTCGCTTAATCCGCCGCTGCACTGCAGCTCAATATTAAAATCCTTACCTCCGGCGGTAGTGCCGACGCCGTTAAGATCGCTGCGCTTAATGGTGCCAACATCAACGTTCATATTTTTGCCGCTCAAGATAGTGCATGAGGGCGACACCACGGTGATCGCGTTGGCGCTCAGGTACGTCACCAGAATCGGGTTGTTACCGTTCTCCCAGTCATAAGAGGTATATTTCCCCGCCGCCAGAGTACCGCTCCCGGTCACGCTGGCAGTTTTAATCACTTCCAGCGTAAAGCGTGAGCCTTCCAGCGAGTAATTCGTGGTCCTGCTGGCGTAGCTCGAGTAAACATCCGGGTAGATAATATTCACCGTCGCCCCGCCGCGGCTAAAGCGCAGGCCGATACCGGGCACGTTGGTAGAGTAAATTTTATTTCCCAGATCCGTCGCGCCGGTGGAAACGATTTTGGCCGCAAAGCGGTTATTGCCGCTGCTGCAGCTATAGCTGGCCCCGCCCGGCGCCGACATAGTCCAGTTACGGGAAACGATCACCGATCCTACCGGCAGGTCCGGTGGAACCACCACCCTCCCCACCACCATGTCGAGGTTAACGGTCGGCTGCGACAGACGCGTACAGTACGCCCATGCCGACGTGGTTCCCATTGCCATTAAGCCAATAAAAAGCGTCAGTTTTTTCATTAGCGACATAGCGTTTCCTTTGTTTTTTGCTGACTTAACTCTACCGAACACTGTCCACCGCTCCATTTGACCGTAGCCTGCGGCGCGCTGGCGTCGCTGATAAACATCATGCTGCCCTGGCCCACCACGCCAATCTCTTTCCCGGATGGGGCATATATCGTGGCGGCGAACGGTAACGGCAGGCCGTTTGCCTGGCGCGCCTGCAGAGTGATGTTGTTCTGCACCGTGGTATCGAAAGAGACCTTAACCACGCTCCCTTCCCACGGCACGACCTGCGCCACGGTACTGCCGAAGGCGACGTCGTCGCTGCTGCCTTTGGGATCAATTTCAACCGAGTTAATCCGGTAAGGCCGCAGATACGGCAGGATGGCATAGCCGTTGCTGTCGATGCGGGTCCCCGGCGAACCGGGCAGCATCGCGCCTGCGGCATCTTTTGCTTCAATCAGCGCCATCGTGGTGCCGCTTTCCGGCGAGAACACGACGCCATGCCGATGAGCAATTAGCGTTCCGCTGGCGCCCACGCCGCTCTGGCGATACCCTTCGCCCTGGCTATAGCTGCCGTTCAGCGTGGTCCACGGGGTACGGTAGCTGCCGTTCAGCGCCACGTCGTGCTGGCCGCCGGTCGAGGTCGTTGTCGACACGCCGTAGTTGAGGTTATTTTCGCTATCCAGCGAACCGTTGACCCCAATCTGCGAGCTGGCGAAGCGCGAGTTATTAAACGAGGTGTTTGACGTCAGGTTAGCCGTACGGTTTTCGCCGAACCACAGCGGGTAGCTAAAGTTGAGTGAAACGCGATCGTCACGACGGTGGCCGGAGCTATCCGGGGTATAGACGCGCTGGGCGCTGACCGACCACGAGAGCCGACCGTACATATTGTTGTAACTAAATTGATACTGCTTCTCCGTTCCCGAACGGTTCCAGTAATCCGCCACCCGACCGCTAAGGTAAAAACCGCCCCAGCCGTCCGGCAGGTTCTGGTTAACGGTAAACGTCATCCCGTTTTTCTGCCGCCATACGGTGTAGCTGCTGCGGTGGTTCTTTTCCTGATCGACGGCGTACAGCGCGTCGTTCAGGTTGTAGTAGCCTTTGGTGGAGTAGCGATACGCCGCCAGCACGATACTGGTCTGGGTTTCGGTAAACATACGGTTAAAGGTGGCGCGATAGCTCTGCCCCTGCTCATCAAGGGTATCGCTCTTCAGCCGCGAGTGGGTAACGTCGAAGGAGAGCGCGCCGATGCCGGTATTCATCCCGGTTCCCAGCAGGAAGGCCTGATAGTCATCAAAGCCGGTGACGCCAGTATAGCCGGTGAACAGGTTATTCAAACCGTGCTGAAAGGTTCCCTGGTAAAGCATCGGTTTATTACGCAGGGAACTATCGTCGACCTTACCGGCAGAAAGCGCATAGCGGGTCATTCCCGGACGCAGCAGCTGCGCCACTGAGGCGTAAGGCACGCTGAACACCTCAACCGAACCGTCGGCCTCTTTTACCGATACTTCAAGATCGCTACCGTAGCCGGAAGGATAGACATCCTGCAGGGTAAACGGCCCCGGCGGTACCGTGGTCTGATAGATAATATTGCTGCCCTGGCGCACCGTCACCAGGGCATTGCTTTGCGCTACGCCGCGAATTTCGGGAGCGTAAGAGCGCATGCCGTCCGGGAACATATTGTCATCGGTCGCCAGGTTGACCCCGCGCAGGCCAATCGTGTCGAAGAACTCGCCGCTGGTAAAAATCTGCCCGCCGCTGACTATCGAATTAATCTGCGGAACAGGACGCTGCAGCCAGGTCTGGTTGCTGTTCCAGTGAGCTTTCCCCTGCTGCTGCTGCCAGTTCAGGTTACCGATATGCTTGAGCAGCCAGCCGTCCCACGACAGGCCCGCGTTAACGCCAAGGTACGCGCTGCTGTTATCAGAGCCGTTGTTCGACGACGTGTGGCTATTCCAGGCGTTCGCCATCCAGCCTAAATTCAGCGCCGCAACGCCTTTATCCCAGAACTCCGGGCTGACAAAGTTTTTCAGGCGCTGATCTTCATAGATTTGCGGTACGGAAATATCCAGTCGCAGAGAGGACTGAATCAGCGTGTCTTTAACATTATCTTCGTTACGCCACTCCTGCAGGCGTCCGCAGAATCCCTCTTTTTCGCTGAGCTGCGGGTTAAACTTTTCCGGCGAGATCCCGTACTGCATCAGCATCGCTTTGGTGTAGCAGACGCCCATTTTGCCATCTTTACCGGCAGTGATTTTCAGGTCGTAGCGCCCTTTCCATTCGCCGTTGGTATACACATCGAGGGAATAGACGCCCTCGCTGATAGCGCTGGTCGAGAAGCGCGACAGGTCGACCTTTTCGCGACTACCGACGATAAAACCATCGTTAAACTGATAGACCGTTCCCGGGTTTTCCTGTCCGCTGGAAAATGGCGGCAAGCAGCACAGCGCAACCGCAATCGCCGTGCTTAATCTTCCCGGGCAGATTGACCTCTGCTTCATGATCGTTTCCCTTATTTGACGGTAACTTTCACTGCGACGTCTGCGCCATAATCATTAATATTGTTAACGGTCAGGGTCTCACCTTTGCTCACCGCAGAAGAGAGGGCGATGGTCTGACTGGACTGCGGGGCAAGCATGACCGTTTTGCTATTCAGCGCTTTGCCGCCGTTACGGGAGATACGGCTTACGGTGATATAAAAGGGCGTTGGATTACCGATCGACAGGCTGCTGCCGTTAGCGGAGAGCGCTAATTTGTCTGCCGCCGCGTCGCGATTGCCTAAACCGGCAGGACGATAAATAAACTTAAAGCGCGAACGAATCGCCAGCTGCAGAATATTCTGTCCTTCATTTTTCTGGCTGGCCTCGACCGGCGGTATTTCCAGAAGATTCAGCCACCATAGCGTCTCTTTATCTTTAGCCAGTCCCGCATTGCTGCCGAGCTTAATACGCAGGGTCTGGCCGCTTTTCGCATCAACGCGGGAAATAGGCGGCGTGATAATAAATGGTGTGGTAATGGTATCCGGCGTCGCATCGGCATTACCGTTGTCCAGCCAGGCCTGCGCCAGCGCCGGACGGTCGGCGGTGTTAGAGAGCTGCACCGTTATTTCTTTTTCATTTCCTGGGTAAATAAAACGGGTGCCGTTAACAATAATATTGTTGGCATGGGCCGCAAAACTAAAAATGAAACAGAAAAAAAGGGCAATACGCTTCATGCTGACCTCAGAATAAAAAATAAGCGGCAGCAGTGGCCGCTTTATTATTGTTGTATACCCTGAATAATTCGAATTGCAGAAAGGCGGCAAGAGCGTGACAAATGCGTTCCCGACGAATTTGTCCAGCCGAAGGCTGGCCTTCGCTGAGAGGCAGGAGCCTCTCATTAATCCCCGGGAGCTTCCTCCAGTAAGTGACTGGGATGAGCGAGCGTCGCCAGCGCCTGTGCTATTCGAAAGATTGCGGATATAAACCGCCCCGGCACGAGGCGGCTTTATCTCTCAGTCGATATTACTGATAAGTAATTTCGTAAGTCGCGTAGCTGTTAACTACACCGGTGGTGACAGTCGTCGGGGTGCTGGTAGCGTAGCCAACGTAGTAAGTGAAGCGCGCGCCGTCCTGAACGGCAGAAGCATCGCCGGTCGCTTTAGGCTGGGTGGCATCACCCGGGATGATTTTGTTGGTCAGCGCGGTCGCGTTGTCGGTGGACAGAACCAGCTGGATATTCTGCGCGCCAGCGGCTTCGGTGTTCGCCAGGTAGCCCTGCTGCTTAGCAGTAGCGCCGGCCAGCAGGTTACCGCCAGTCCAGTTCACGCCCAGTTTGCTCACATCGTCCTGTTTGGTACCGTCAGCGGCCTGGCAGTCAGACACATCGATAGTGAAAGATTTCGGTTTCAGATAGGTATCCGCAGCGGCGGCTTTAACTTCAGTTAAAGTCACCGGTGACAGATAAACGTTTGCATCGCTGCCCTGGCCATTTACGGAAACAGTACAAGATACATCGGTAACTTTACCGAAGAAATTAACCTGACCGCCGCCTACATTGGTATCAGCAGCATTTGCTGCAGCCATACCAAAAAACGCAGTCGCCATTGCAGCAGAGAGAAGAACCTTTTTCATTGCCATTTCCTTGTCAGAGTGAATTAAGTATCGATGAGCAAACAGTTAATTCGCACAAAAGTCAGAAGCGATTTGCGATGCTCACTTGTGCAACTGTTAATAGAAACTTCGACTGACCGGAAGCCGCAATATTTAAGGCGTCAGGAACGAATTCTAATAAAGAAATCGTCAAGGCTGTCGGCGTCAAAGAATGCTATTTTTCGCTGACAAATATACATATGTTCACGAGCTGTTAATCAATGTAACAGATAGCTGACAACTATTAATGATTCAGGATTGATAGCAAGAAACAAAGTTATTGTTATTTACACGGAAGGGGAAAAGACGATATAGAATTAACAATATAGCAACCTATATTGGCATAAAAACTATTCCCCCCCCTGTCAGAACACTCTTAATCACTCGCTGATCGGGTATTTTTCGCCAGCTGAAAATGCTGATGTAGCGCTCGCCATCCTGCTGACGTAATCGTCACTTCGCGGAATCCCGGGGTAGTGGTAAACCAGCCTTTCTGCAGACCGTGCTGCAGCAGCGCCGCGCCTGCCGCCCCCCCGAGATGAAAGCGACGTTCGCTCCAGTCCAGGCAGCCGCAGCACGCTTTGCGCCGGGAGCCGCTCTTCGTCATTATCCCCAGGCGCGCAAACTGCGCTTCGCCGACGGGCGTCAGAGCAGTGCCATCAGGCGCTATCCACGCTTCGCGCAGCAGAAAATCATACAGTGATACCGCCACTTCGCCGGCCAGATGATCGTAACAGGTACGCGCGACGCGTAAATTAACCGGCGTTGCGGTGGACAGCGCCACCGCACGCTTGCCAGCCATGGTCATCATATTTTCCAGCAATCCGGCAACATCGCTACCGGCGAGGCGGTAGTAGCGATGGCGGCCCTGGGCAAGGCACATCAGCAAACCGCTGCTGACCAGCCGGCTAAGATGCGCGCTGGCGGTGGAGGGGGAAATGTCGGCCACGGTGGAAAGCTCGGTAGCCGTCCACGCCCGGCCATCCATCAAGGCGCAAAGTATCTTCAACCGCGAGGCATCCGCCATTGCCGACGCCACTGCCGCCATCGCCAGGGCCAGCGATTCATCGTCTTCAATCCGCTCAACAGGTTTTAACATAGCGCCTCGCTTATTTTCCCAACGGCAAACTGCCGCCATAATACGTTAATCGGCATGTTGAGAACGATATTCGCGCAGCACCCGGGCAACCCGAATTTGATAGCAGGCGAAGATGCTCTCCCGTCCCTCTTTCTGCGCAGCCTGATGGCAAAGGTTGCGCCTCCACGCCAGTACCGCATCCTCATCCCGCCACCAGGAGAGCGACAGAATTTTGCCTGCCGCAGTCAGGCTTTGAAAACGCTCAATGGCAATAAAACCGTCAATATCGCTCAGCAGCGGCTTCAGCTCTGCCGCCAGCCTTAAGTAGCGCTCCTGGCTCGCCGGGGTAACCTCAGCTTCAAAGAGTACTGCAATCATACCGTCGTCCTCACGCAATCAGTGTGAAGGCCAGGATATCTTCTTTGCCGGGCTCAATGCTTCGCTGATGGGCGAAGTATGATGGCTTTTATTGCGCAAAAAACGCCCTACATATTCACAAAAGCAATAGTTAATAACCTGAAGAAAGCCAATCGCGCCTCTTTTGAAACTATTTTCTAAGGCCTGAAACAGGTCTCAAAAGAGAGCATCCATATGTTTTTATTGGAAATAAAAAAACAAAATCAGGTAATTCATCATCATACTGTCACAAAAGTGTGATCTAAATCGCACTTTTTGCAACGCGCGTTATAGTTAGCAGACTTATTATAAGTCCATCGAAAGCAACCACGCTTTCCACCATAAAAGTTAAAAGGATAAACACCATGAAAAACGTAAAATTACTTGCCGCTGCCGGTATGCTGTCTCTGGTCTCTTTTGCTAGCTTCGCTCAGCCTGTTAGCGTAACCGCAGATACTCTGGACAACGCCGAAGCCAAAATCGCTGCCATTGCTAAAGACCAGGGTGAGTCTTACCACATTACCGAAGCTTATACCGGTAACCAGGTACATATGACCGCCGAGCTGTCTAAATAACCGAATGGTTGCAGAGGGAGCTGCCGGACAGGTCGCCTGAAGGCGGCTGGTCTGGCTCCCGCCACATAATAAGCACCCAGCAATGTCGAGCCCCTTGATGGGGCTTTTTTTGTTTTTGGCGAACAGTGAACCCGCAGCCCGGTTTGTGGGTTCACCGCCGTCTGCGGTGCAGTAGCCCGGACAGATGCGCAGCATCGCCTCCGGGAAATTTGGCCACTCTGCGCGCTGCCCCCGTGGGCGGCGCTTGACGCGCCTTGCCCGGGCTACAGGTTCATCGCCGTCTGCGAGCCGGTAACCCCACTATTCACCGCCGCCTGCAGGTCTGGTCGCCCGGACAGATGCGCAGCATCGCCTCCGGGATTTACCGACCCGCTACAGCTCTCTTATTCGATAATGCGCGCTGAATCGACAGCACGCTGAATAGCACAATCACCAATCCTGCCAGCGCCAGCCCCTCAATTTTTTGTCCGAGGAAAACCCAGCCTAATAGTACCGCTGTCACCGGACTCAGCAGGCTCATTGCCGATACCGCTACCGGAGAAAGACGGCCAATACCGCGGAACCAGAGGCCATACGCCAGCATTGCTCCGGCAACGCACAGCCACAAATAACCCGCCGCCTGAGTCAGCGTTACCTGATGCAGCGGCGGATCGACCAATAACGCAATCGGCGCCAGTACAATACCGCCAATCAGCAGCTGCCAGCCTGTCAGGGCAATAACCGGCAAGGCGATCGCCCAGCGCCGCGACAGCCAGGTCCCAAGCGCCATACTCATCGCCCCCAGAAACGCCGCGCCGATCCCAAGCGGATCGAGCGTCATTTGCGGCGATAGCAGCAACATAGCCATTCCCACGATCCCCGTCATTGCTGATAGCACCGCGAGCCAGGGCGATCGCTGACGATCGACGCACCATGCCAGCAGCATCACCAGCAGCGGCTGGATAGCGCCAATCACCGCCGCCAGTCCGCCCGGCAGCCGATAAGCGGCAATAAACAGCAGCGCCTGGAACGCGCCGATATTCAGGATCCCGGTGACAATCAGTTTCCACCACTCGCCGCGCAGCGGGAGGCGGCGGCTCCAGATCAGCAGGGCGATCCCGGCCGGCAGCACCCGCAGCAGCGCGGCGATAAACGGTCTATCGGGCGGCAGGAACTGCGAGGTGACAATATAGGTGCTGCCCCAGATGGCGGGCGCCAGCGCGGTTAAGAATAGATCTACAACAAGGTTGCGCGAAACAAAGGCCATGATTTTATCTTCATATCAAGGTAAATTATGGCCTAAGTATGTATCGATATTTATCTTGATATCAAGACAAGAGGGCATTAATGGACAAATCACCGCAGACCGACGCCGTGGATCGCATTCTTGAACAGTGGAAACGGGAACGCCCCGATCTCGATTGCACTCCAATGGGACCGTTCGGTCGTCTGAAGCGCTGCGCGCTGCTGCTGGAACCGCGTATTGAAGCGGCTTTTCTTCGCCATGATTTAGTGCGCTGGGAGTTTGACATGCTGGCGACTTTGCGACGGGCGGGCGATCCGTTCGTGCTGTCGCCAACCCAGCTCTTTTCAACGTTAATGATCACCTCCGGCACCATGACCCATCGTCTTAAGGCGCTGGAAAAACGAGGGTTTATTCGCCGACTGCCAAACCCGGACGATGCGCGCAGCATGCTGGTCGCGCTGACGCCTGAGGGGCGGAAGTTAATCGACAGGGCGGTAGAGAGCCACGTGGAAAATGAGCGGCAGCTGCTGGATGGCCTTTCTGCGGGGCAGCGCCAGCAGCTTGATGAAGCGCTGACGGTGTTTATGCGTCTGCTGGAAAAAGAGTAATACCACTCTGCTTTGACAGGGTGCTCATACTGCTGCCGGCTCACCTTTGATGACGCATCACCGTTATTTCCCCGGAGGCGATGCTACGCATCTGTCCGGGCTGCGGTTACCCATTACCGAGCGGAAAAGGGCGATCCTGCACGACCGTCTTCATGACCAATGTCGAACGTAAATGCTGCACGCCGGGCATTGCGGAGAGTTTATCATCGTACAGCTTCTGGAAGGCCGGAAGATCGCGCGTCACCACATGCATCAGATAGTCCGGATCGCCAAACAGACGCTGCGCCAGCACGATTTGCGGGATCTCTTCGACCGCTTCCTCAAACGCGCTTACCGCTTTTTTGTCCCCCTCTTTTAGCGTCGCGAAGACGATGGCCAAAAAGTTGAAGCCCATTTTGGCCGGATCAAGGTTGGCCCGATAACCGGTAATCACCCCCTCCTGCTCCAGCGTGCGCAGCCGGCGATGACAGGGCGAAAGACTGAGATTCACCCGTTCGGCCAGCTCGGTTATCGATAGTCGCCCGTCGGCCTGCAGCTCAGCAAGAATTTTTCGATCGATGCTATCCATTTGGAATATTTTCCCTCAGATTCCCCTTCCAGAGCATAACATTGAAAGCTCATTGCGCAATAAACCCGATATTCTTTTCCTCAAATAATCGCCGCTTTACGAGGGAAAACGATGAGAAACTGCCATCAACACGCAGGGGTGCGCTGGCCATGGAAATGAGCTTTATCGCCAGCTTTTGGCTGGTTTCCTTTCTGCTGATCATCACGCCGGGGGCTGACTGGGCCTACACCATCAGCGCAGGGATCAACGGTCGGCGCGTGATACCCGCCGTCGCCGGACTAATGTCCGGTCACCTGCTGGCCACGCTGATCGTCGTCGCCGGAATCGGCGTGTTAATCGCCGGCCACCCGCTGGCGCTATCGACGATTACCCTGCTGGGCGCGGGCTATCTGATGTGGCTGGGGATCGCTATTTTGCGCCATCCGCCAACGCCAGGCACACAGCAATACAGCGCGGATAGCTGGAATCGCTGGGCGATTAAGGGGCTATGCATTAGCGGCCTCAATCCAAAAGTCTTTCTTCTGTTTCTGGCCCTGCTGCCGCAGTTTACCGACCCCCAGGGAAGCTGGTCGGTCGCGCAGCAGATGTCGGCGCTGGGCGGTATTCACCTTATCACCTGCACGCTGGTCTATTTACTGGTCGGCTACGGCGCCAAAGCGCTGTTAGCGACCCGGCCTCAAATCGCGCAAAAGGTCAGCATCGCTTCGGGGGTGATGATGGTCGCCATAGCCGCCCTGCTGTTTCTGGAGCAGCTGAGGTAGCCTGCCATATAAGGCGCGAGCGCGTGTCCTGTTCGCGCCACGGCATTATTACGGCAAAAACGCATTGCTGTACGGTTATTTTGCATTCGTCATCACCCCACTCTAAATTAGCCAATGCGCATCTCTCGCTTCCTTATCAGCCAGATTTTTTGGCTACGCAACCCTCCGATATACCCCCCTCTTAGCGGCAGTTAAGGTTTATCTCATATGAAATAAAACAATTCTTAACGCTCCCCACAATTGTTGCGCTTCCTGTTTTCCCTATTCATAAGATGGTTTTTGCAGTATGGTTAACATTATTAGAAGTTATATACTGCTGCCTACCCAGTTAAGGAGAAAAAGAATGAGCAGGATATGGGCCCTACCCCAAACCGCAACGCCGAATATATATATAAAAATAAGAACTGCCTGTCCAAAAGAAGTCATATCGCTTAAATATTGCCAGCAGCAGCAATAAATAATGCACATGCAGCCGAATCTTATCATTATCTTATGATGGCCAAATAGTGCGCTCGCCGGCTGTATAATAAAGGGAACTCAATGAAAAGCAATGCTATTTTAAAAAAAAGGAACTTCCTGACTCACAATGAAATAGAGTCATTGCTCAAAGCGGCCAACAGTGGTGCACATGCCACGCGCAATTATTGCCTGACATTATTGTGTTTTATTCACGGATTACGCGCCAGTGAAATATGCCGCCTGCAAATTTCCGATATCGACCTTAGTTCTAAATGTATCTATATTCACCGGCTTAAGAATGGATTTTCGACAACGCATCCTTTGCTAAATAAAGAAATCCGCGCATTAAAAAACTGGCTACAGGTCCGCGCCTCGTACCCGCAGTCCGACAGCGAATGGTTATTTCTCTCACGAAAAGGTAATCCTTTGTCTCGCCAGCAGTTTTATCAGATTATTTCCGCCTCTGGTGATAATGCCGGGCTATCGCTCGAAATTCATCCGCATATGCTCCGTCATTCATGCGGCTTCGCCCTGGCCAACATGGGCATTGATACCCGCCTTATCCAGGACTACCTGGGCCACCGCAACATTCGCCATACCGTATGGTATACCGCCAGTAACGCTGGCCGTTTCTATGGTATCTGGGACGAAAGCAGAGACAGACAGCGGAGCCCTGTTCTGCCGTAATGCTCGATGCCAGGGAGGGCGTCAAAATAACCGTCAGGCAGCGGTAAACATTAAAAAAAATTAACCATGCGGTGTTTATGATTATTGTTCCGGCAAGTTCACAGCGCAACGATGATTTATCTTATTACCCCCGGGCATGGCCCTGCATATAAATGCGTCAACGCCCTTCCGTTTAAAATAGCCGCAATCATGCTTTTTTCCTTTTAATTTTATGCACCTGAAAAAGAACCGCGGCCCAGAGGTTGTCGCCATCAATAAAATCTATAAGAATAAGATTTATCATCTGTAATATTCTGCCCCACAGCCGCTACAATGTCATTATTCAACTATGCTTAAGCCCCTTCGTATAATACGCGATTAACCTTGCGGATTATTTGTGAGCGCCCCCTGCGGTCCGCAGGGTCGTGTTAATTTTCAAGATCATATCAGGAGTTATTTATTGTGAACCGACGTCGTTTTCTTACTGGTAAAGAAGTTCAGGCGATGATGCTGGCAGCCCGCCACGGGCAAACGGGAGAGCGGGATTACTGTCTAATCCTGCTCGCTTTTCGTCATGGTATGCGCATTAGCGAATTACTCGATCTGCACTACCCCGACCTCGATCTTGTCGAAGGCCGCATCAATATTCGACGGCTGAAGAATGGATTCTCGACCGTACATCCTCTGATGGTCGATGAATGTGACGCTATCAGGCGCTGGAGTCAGGTACGCGGCGCCTGGAAAGGCGCGCAAAAAACCGATGCGCTGTTTATATCGCGACGCGGTACGCCGCTTTCGCGTCAGCAGGCCTACCGCATCATCCGCACCGCTGGCGTAGACGCTGGTACGGCTACCCATACTCACCCGCATATGCTGCGCCATGCCTGCGGTTACGAACTGGCGGAGAGAGGGGCCGACACCCGCCTTATTCAGGACTATCTCGGCCATCGAAACATTCGCCATACCGTACGCTATACGGCCAGCAACGCCGCGCGATTCGCCGGACTCTGGGAGCGCAACAACCTGATGGAGTGGAATTTACAAAATCAGAGAATGGAAAATAAGTGTTTGATAAATAAAGGGAAATAACTTACCGAACAGGTCAATTGGGGCCAAACTGTGTGCATCATAAAAATATTCAGTAACCTTTTGCAACCATCGAATGCATCAAACAGGGGGTAAAAGCCAATATCACTTTGATTAACAATGTTTTTTTATTTTTAATCTTTTCCAGAAACGTCCTTCTTTCCGCTGCCCATCCTTCCCGGCCACGCGTTGCCGATAGCCATCCATGGCTTATCAAGTCTTAACGATATCGATTTTTATGTCGTTAAAAATAATAAAACAGATTAAAAAACCAAATAAAAACTCAAATCATCATAATTTCAGTCAATTACGTCAACGAGTCAAAATGGCCCCAAATGTCTCATTTTTTGGGTGAAAAACATGCAGAACCGCAGCCGAATATATCGGCTGAAATATGAAATACCTGGAGGTCATGATGACGGCCAGATCGGTTCGTAATCCCGATATTGTTCAAAGGAAAACAACATGAAAATCAAATCACTGGCAATCGTTGTTCTGTCAGCCCTGTCTCTGAGCTCCGCGGCGGCGCTGGCCGACACCACGGTAAATGGCGGCACGGTGCATTTTAAAGGGGAAGTCGTCAACGCAGCCTGCGCCATTGACGCGGGTTCAATCGATCAAACCGTTCCAATGGGCCAGGTACGTTCGGCGAAACTGGCGACTGCGGGCAGCACCAGCACGGCTGTCGGCTTCAATATCCAGCTGAACGATTGTGACACCACCGTTGCCACCAAGGCCTCCGTCGCCTTCACCGGCACCGCGATTGACAGCACCAACACCACCGTACTGGCGCTGCAAAGCTCGGCGGCAGGCAGCGCGACTAACGTCGGCGTGCAGATCCTTGACCGTACCGGTACGCCGCTGGCGCTGGATGGCGCAACCTTCGGCGCAGCTTCCACCCTGAACGATGGCACCAACATCATTCCGTTCCAGGCTCGCTACTACGCGACTGCCGCTGCCACTGCCGGTACCGCTAACGCTGACGCCACCTTTAAAGTGCAGTACCAGTAATTTTTTCATCAGGCAGGGACGCGCGCCGGGCCAGGAAGGCCCGTTATCCATAACGGAATTCGGGTGATAACGATGCAAAGGATGAAGTCAGGTCTGTTGATATTTTTGCTCCCGCCGCTGGCGCTGGCCGGTAACCAGTGGAACGTCACGCTGCCCGGCGGAAACATGCGCTTTCAGGGGATCATTATTGCCGAGTCCTGCCGCGTTGAAGCGGGCGACCGGCAGATGACGGTCAACATGGGGCAGATCAGCAGCAATCGGTTTCATTCGGCCGGAGAAGACACCAATCCCGTCCCCTTCGATATCCACCTGCAGGAGTGCAGTACCGCCGTCAGCCAGCGCGTTGGCGTGGCCTTTCACGGCGTCGCCGATGGTAAAAACCCGGACGTGCTCTCAGTGGGCGAAGGACCGGGGATAGCGACCGGCGTGGGCGTCGCTCTGTTTGATAAAGACGACCAGCCAATCCCACTGAACGGCCCTCCCGCCGCCTGGACAAGATTGTATACCGGGCCAACCACATTGCATTTTGTAGCGAAATACCGGGCAACAGGGCATCAGGTCACCGGAGGCGCGGCCAACGCTCAGGCCTGGTTCTCCCTGACCTACCAGTAATTAATCAGCAAACGAACCGAAAACAGGAAACGACGGTGACGATAAAAGGGGTAAACGTGAGAACAACACTGGCGATAACGCGCGGTTTACTGGCGGGAGCGCTGATGATAGCCGCCATGGGATTTACCGCTCGCGCCGAGGCTGGCGTGGCGCTGGGGGCGACCCGCGTCATCTATCCTGCCGGGCAAAAGCAGGTTCAGCTGGCGGTCACCAACAACGACGAAAAGAGCACTTATTTGATTCAGTCATGGGTGGAGAATGCCGACGGCGCGAAGGACGGCCGCTTTGTCATCACCCCGCCGCTGTTCGCCATGCAGGGAAAAAAAGAGAATACCCTGCGCATCATTGATGCCACCAGCAACCAGCTGCCGCAGGATCGGGAAACGCTGTTCTGGATGAACGTCAAAGCGATCCCGTCGATGGATAAATCAAAGCTCAGCGACAACACTCTCCAGCTGGCGATCATCAGCCGCATCAAGCTCTATTACCGTCCGGCAAAGCTGGCGCTGCCGCCGGATCAGGCTGCGGAAAAGCTGAAATTTCGCCGCGGCGCAGGCACGCTTACGTTGATCAACCCCACCCCCTACTACCTGACGGTCACCGAACTCAACGCCGGTACCCGGGTGCTGGAAAATGCGCTGGTTCCGCCGATGGGTGAAGCCAGCGTTAAATTACCCGCCGATGCAGGTCGCGAGATTACATACCGGACGATTAACGACTACGGCGCGCTGACCCCGCGGATGCAGGGCGCTACGCAATAACTGACGGGAGACCGCGTTCTCCCGGAAATAAAAATAAGAACTGACAGCCGGGCGACTTTGGACCGGAGGGACTATGTCACATCTGAAATATGGACTCGACGATCTGGGCTCCGGACGTAAAAGCAGCCACGGGCCGGGGAATGCGCGCGCTTTCGCTCAAATCACGCTGGCTCTGTTACTTGCGGCACCGATCTTTTCCGTGCAGGCGGAGCTCTATTTTAATCCACGTTTTTTAGCGGATGACCCTGCCGCCGTGGCGGACTTATCAGGATTTGCCAACGGCGAGGAGGTCCCTCCGGGAACCTATCGCGTCGATATTTACCTCAATGACGGGTTTATGACTACCCGCGATGTCACTTTTAATAGTAGCGAAAGCGATCGCTCGCTGGTCCCCTGCCTGACGCGCGGGCAGCTGGCCGGGATGGGCGTCAACACGACATCCATTAAAGGGATCGGCGCTCTGGCATCCGATGCCTGCGTACCATTAACCGAAACCATCAAGGACGCCACTACCCGCTTCGATGTCGGCCTGCAGCGGCTGTACCTGACCGTACCCCAGGCGTTTATGGGCAACCGCGCCCGCGGC
>NZ_JBEAIU010000055.1:0-342755 GCF_040065135.1 Klebsiella sp. CN_Kp066
TGACCCGGCGGGCTGTAAGCCGTTGTTCCGTGTCAGTGGGAGCGCATTATAGGGAGTAATTACGAAGTGACAAGGGGAAATTTCAAAAAACTTTTCAACCGCCTCTTTTTTCATCATTACGCCGTGTAATGTAGCAAAAAAGCGGCGTTTTGCCGTTTTAACCAACGAAGCACGCCGCCAGATGGCATACTGATAAGGTAAAAAAGAGAAAGGAACGGCATTTATGTCTTTAAGCGCACAGCAGTTGGCGGCACAAAAGAACATCTCCTGGGTATTAGCGGAGAAACTAGCTCAAAAAATCCTGACCGGGGAATACCCGCCAGAAAGTATCCTTCCCGGAGAGATGGAACTGGGTGAGCAGTTTGGCGTGAGCCGTACGGCCGTGCGTGAAGCGGTTAAAACGCTTGCTGCGAAAGGGATGCTTTTACCTCGTCCACGGATCGGAACGCGGGTGATGCCCCGCAGCAGCTGGAACTTTCTCGATAAAGAACTACTCGCATGGTGGTTAACGGAAGATAATTTCGCTGAAGTTGTCGGCCATTTCCTCGTTATGCGCGAAAGCCTGGAGCCCCAAGCCTGTTTTCTGGCGTCAACCTCAGGCACGCCGGAGCAGAAGGCTCAACTCAACGCTTTGATGGAGGAGATGGTTGAGCTAAAGAGGAACTTTCAGCGCGAGCGCTGGATTGAGGTCGATATGGCCTGGCATGAACATATATATGAAATGAGCGGCAATCCTTTCCTGACCTCTTTCGCTTCTTTATTTCATTCGGTTTACCACACCTACTTCACTTCGATTACCCAAAATGAAGTGGTGAAGCTGGATCTCCATCAGGCAATCGTTGATGCCATTCTGGATAGCGACGGCTTGCGAGCGCTGAGCGCCTGCCAGGCGTTGTTGAGTGCCCCCAACCATTCCGACAAATAGTAAAGGTATCGAATGACCAAAAAGAAAGCCCGCAGTATGGCCGGGCTGCCATGGATCGCAGCGATGGCTTTTTTTATGCAGGCGCTTGACGCTACCATTCTGAATACGGCCCTTCCCGCTATCGCCCATAGCCTTAACCGTTCACCGCTTGCGATGCAATCGGCCATTATCAGCTACACGTTGACAGTAGCCATGCTTATCCCGGTCAGCGGTTGGCTGGCCGACCGCTTCGGCACGCGGAAAGTATTTATCATCGCCGTCAGCCTGTTTACCCTCGGTTCCCTGGCCTGCGCGCTTTCCAACTCCCTGATGGAACTGGTTATCTTCCGCGTCATTCAGGGCATCGGCGGAGCGATGATGATGCCGGTTGCGAGGCTGGCGTTACTGCGCGCCTATCCGCGCAGCGAACTGCTGCCGGTACTCAACTTCGTCACCATGCCTGGCCTGGTCGGCCCTATCCTCGGCCCCGTGCTCGGCGGCGTACTGGTGACCTGGGCAAGCTGGCACTGGATATTCCTGATTAATATTCCCATCGGCATTATCGGAATCGTCTACGCTCGCAAGTACATGCCGGATTTCACCACGCCACGACGTCGCTTCGACACGCTCGGTTTTATCCTCTTTGGCCTGAGCCTGGTGCTGTTTTCCAGTGGAATCGAGCTGTTTGGCGAGAAGATTGTTGCCACCTGGATGGCTCTGGCCGTTATCGCCCTGAGCATCGTTTTAATGTGGGCCTATATTCGCCACGCTCGCCGTCATCCCACACCGCTCATTTCGCTATCCTTATTTAAGACGCATACCTTCTCTGTTGGGATCGCGGGAAACCTGGCCACGCGCCTGGGCACCGGCTGCGTTCCGTTCCTGATGCCGCTGATGCTCCAGGTTGGCTTCGGGTATCCGGCGATTATTGCTGGCTGCATGATTGCGCCTACGGCTATCGGTTCCATTATTGCGAAATCAACCGTCACCCAGATACTTCGCTGGTTCGGCTACCGTAAAACGCTGGTTGGGGTCACGGTATTCATCGGCCTGATGATTGCTCAGTTTTCGCTGCAATCTCCGGATCTGTCGATCTGGATGCTGCTGCTGCCGCTATTCGTTCTGGGGATGGCGATGTCCACTCAGTTCACCTCAATGAACACCATCACGCTCGCCGATTTAACCGATGAAAACGCCAGCAGCGGCAACAGCATGCTGGCCGTTACTCAGCAACTCTCTATCAGTCTCGGGGTCGCCGTTAGCGCGGCGGTGCTGAGGTTTTATGAAGGATTTGATAGCGCAAATACCATTGAGCAATTTCATTACACCTTTATTACCATGGGGGCTATCACCGTGGTATCGGCGCTGGTATTTACCTTATTAAGAGCAAAAGATGGCCGCAACCTGATTAAGGAGCGGCATAAGCGTTAGGCTGAGCCACGAACCACCAGCTCAGGCGTTAACTGTACGCGCTGCTGTTTTTGTCCCGGATCGGCCATGCGGTGAATCAGCACATCGATGGCCAGTTCGCCCAGCTCATCTTTCGGTTGATGAATTGTGGTTAGCGGCGGCGTCATATAGCGCGCCAGTTCGATGTCGTCATAACCCACCAGCGCCATGTCCTGCGGAATACGCAGGCCGCTCTGGTAAAGGGCCTGATAGGCACCCACCGCCATCGCATCGTTACCGACAAATACTGCCTGCGGTAGCTCTGACAGCGTCAACAGCGTTTGCATGGCGCTGAATCCGCCGCCAAATTCAAAATCGCTGCTAATCACATATCCTTCCGGTACCGCAAGTCCGGCTCGAGTCATCGCAGCCTGATATCCCTCCAGGCGCAATCGGGCTGGCGTTTTATCCAGCGGACCCGCGATACAGGCAATCCGACTATAGCCCTGGTCAATCAGATACTGGGTCGCCATATCGCCGCCGAGCAGAGAGTTATCCTGAATCAGATCGCTATCGCCGTCGAACGGCGCCCAGTCCATCATCACCGTCGGTACAGAAGGATAGCGCTGCATAATTTCCGGCGAAGGCTGATGAGTTTCAGTGCACAACAGGAGTAAACCATCGACGCGCTTTTGCATCAGCGTCTCAAGATTACGGTTCATCCGCTGCTCATCGCCTTCGGTATTACACAGCACCAGGCTATAGCCTCGCTCAAAGCAGCTACGTTCCACGCCGCGCACTAGCTCCGAATAAAACGGGTTGGTACTGGCGGTAATAAGCATGCCTATGGTGCGGGTTTGGTTTAATTTAAGGCTGCGCGCCAGCGCAGACGGCGCGTAGTTCAGGCTTTTAATCGCGGCATCGACTTTAGCGGTAATTGCTTCGCTAACGAAACGATCTTTGTTGATGACATGAGAAACCGTCGAAGTGGAAACGCCCGCTATGCGGGCTACATCCTTCATGGTGGCCAAGCGTTACCCCTGTTGACGTAAAAATTCGTCTATTTCTTTTCGCCAGGGCACGGAGGGCTGGGCCCCTTTGCGGGTGACGGCGATAGCGGCGGCGGCATGGGCAAAACGAATCGCCTGCGCCAGTTCACTACCTTCAAGCAGCGCGGTGACCAGCGCACCATTAAAGGTATCGCCAGCGGCTATGGTATCTACCGCCTGCACTTTAAAGCCGGGCACCCGACGACCTTCACCTTCGCAGCTGGCCCATACGCCACGGCTGCCAAGGGTAATGATCACCGTACCGATACCTTTATCATGGAGCACTTTGGCGGCTTTTGCCGCATCATCGTCGCTTTCCACGCGCACGCCGGTGAGTTTTTCCGCTTCGGTCTCGTTAGGGGTAATGGTATCTACCAGCGTGAGCAGCTCATCGGGCAATTCACGTGCCGGCGCCGGATTGAGGATGACTGAGGTTTGATTCTGGTGAGCGATTTTCGCCGCGGCCAGTACGCTTTCCAGCGGTGATTCCAGCTGCATCAGCAGCGCCTGCGCGCCAGCAATACGCTCTTTTTCCGCATCAACCTGCGCAACGGAGAGCGCGGCATTAGCACCGGCATGAATACCGATAGTATTCTCACCTTCAGCGTTAACAAAAATCAGCGCCACGCCGGTTGATTCTCCGGTGACGGCTCTGACCGGCGAAACGTCAATATTGTCGCTTTCCAGCTGGTGACGAACGCGCTCGCCAATGTCGTCATCGCCGGTACAGGCGATAAAGGAAATATTAGCCCCGCTGCGTCCGGCAGCAACGGCCTGGTTTGCGCCCTTACCGCCAAAAGCGACCTGATAGTGATGACCGGTAACGGTTTCACCAGGCGTTGGGAAGGCGTCGAGATTCAGGATGTGATCGGCGTTGATACTGCCAAGGACGACAAGTTTGCCTGCGGTTTTCATAATCAATATTCCCGGAAAGCGCGCCACCGGGATCCGGTGGCGCATGCCCTGCTTTTCTTTATTATGTTGTCCCTCGGACCGTCGCCGATCCGAATCGCACATTATTGCTTAATGACCAGTTTCAACTCAACCGGGTAGCTGGTATCCACTTTTTCACCCTTCAGCACTTTATCGGCGGTCTCAACGCCTTTAACGCCGATCTGCTCCGGTAGCTGGGCGATGGTCGCAGCCAGTTTGCCACTATTAACCGCTTTTTCGCCATCCGGCGTGCCGTCAAATCCAACAACCATCACATCAGATTTGCCTGCCGTTTGTAGCGCACGCAGCGCGCCCAGCGCCATTTCATCGTTCTGGGCAAATACCGCCTGCACATCAGGATGCGCCGTCAGCAGGTTCTGCATGACGTTCAGACCCTTGGTACGGTCAAAATCTGCCGGCTGGCTGGCCAGTACGTTAAACTTGTGCGCAGCAACGGCCTGCTGGAAACCTTCACCACGTTCGCGCGCCGCGGAGGTCCCGGCAATGCCTTGTAGTTCAATGATCTTCGCGCTTTCGCCGACTTTCTTCGCGATATAGTCGCCGGCCATCTTACCGCCCAGCACGTTGTCAGATGCAATATGGCTTACCACGTCGCCTTTTGACGCCTGACGGTCGAGGGTGATAACCGGAATTTTCGCCTGATTAGCCAGCTTCACGGCGTTACCCACCGCATCGGAATCCGTAGGGTTGATCAGCAGCAGTTTGGTGCCACGAACGGTTAAATCCTGAACGTTAGCCAACTCTTTGGCCGGGTTATTCTGGGAGTCCAGTACCACCAGGTTATAGCCAAGTTTGTCCGCTTCTTTTTGCGCGCCATCCTTCAGCGAGACAAAGAACGGGTTGTTAAGGGTAGAGATAACCAGAGCGATAGTATCTTTTGCCATCGCGTTTGCGCTTACGGTCGCACTTAACGCTACAGCAGAGACCAGGGTCGCCAGTTTTTTCATATTCATAGTTAAGATGTCCTGTAGAGTTCTCAGTTACTGCTTCTTGTTATCTACCAGTACCGCCAGCAAAATGACCACCGCTTTCACGATCATCTGGTAATAGGATGAAACGCCTAATAAATTCAGGCCGTTGTTCAGAAAACCAAGGATCAACGCACCAATCAGCGTGCCGACAATACGGCCTTTACCGCCCGCGAGGCTGGTACCACCGAGCACCACCGCCGCAATCGCATCCAGTTCATATCCTGTGCCCGCCGTCGGCTGCGCGGAAGAGAGACGCGCGACCTCAATAATCCCTGCCAGCGAGGCCAGCATGCCGCACAAAGAATAGACGATGATTTTAACTTTATTCACGCTGATGCCGGAAAGGCGCGTTGCCGCCTCGTTACCGCCGAGCGCATAAATATAACGGCCCAGGCGAGTATGGTGCAGCATGTACCAGGCGGCCAGGAAAACGATCGCCATAATCCACACCGGCGTTGGGATCCCCAGCGGACGACCAATCCCGAACCAGCCGAACAGATCGGCGTTGTCGGTAAAGCCGGTATTTACCGGGCTTCCATTGGTATACACCATCGTCACGCCGCGCAGCAGCAGCATCATGACCAGCGTAGCGATAAATGCCTGCACGCGCCCTTTCGCCACAATCACGCCGGTCACGGCGCCGATAGCCGCGCCTAATGCCAGCGCAGCGGCCACGGCCATCAGCGCGTTGACCTCAATCCCGACAATTGAAGCAGCAACCGCGCCGGTCAGCGCCAGCAGAGAACCGACGGACAGGTCGATACCCGACGTCAGGATAACCAGCGTCATCCCTACCGCCATAATGGCGTTAACTGAAGTCTGCTGCAGAATATTGAACAGGTTATTCACGGTAAAAAAGTTGGGGCTCATGGTCGAGACAATCGCAATCAGCACCAGCAGGGCAATCAGCGATTTTTGCTCCATCAGCCACGCTTTTGTGAAGTAGCGACGACCAGAAACAGCCGGGTTATTCATCTTTTTTACTCCTGATTCACACGATTAAGCTTGCCCACAGCGGCAGCCATCAATACTTCCTGGGTGGCCTGCTCGCGTGTGAATTCACCGCCGAGATGCCCTTCATGCATCACCATGATGCGATCGCTCATGCCCAACACTTCCGGCATCTCCGAAGAGACCAGAATGATGCTCAGACCTTCGGCTTTGAACTGGTTAATCAGCTGGTATATCTCTTTCTTTGCCCCAACATCCACGCCGCGTGTCGGCTCATCAAGGATCAATACCTTCGGGCGGGTCATCAACCCGCGGGCTATCGCGACCTTCTGCTGATTACCGCCGGAAAGCAGCCCAATGGCCTGCTCCATCGAAGGCGTTTTCACGTTAAACAGGCGGATAAAATCACTCACCGCCTGTTGTTCATCTTTGTGCTTGAGACTACCGCCGCCGCGGCTGAAGTAACGCAGCGCGGTCAGCGACATGTTTTCTTTAACCGACATGCCGAGCACTAAACCGTCGCGCTTACGGTCTTCTGAGATGTAGACGATTCCGTTGGCCAGACCATCCTGCGGGGAGCGCGTAACAACTTCGCGTCCATCCAGCGTGACCGAACCGCTGCTGCGCGGCAGCGCACCGTACAGCACCTTCATCAGCTCGGTGCGCCCGGCGCCCATCAGCCCGGCGACGCCGAGAATCTCGCCCTGACGCAGAATAAAGGAGATATTTTCCACGCCCGAACCGCACAGGTTGTCGACCTTAAGACGAACAGCGCCCGGGGCTTTGTCCAGATGCGGGTACTGATCTTCCAGCTTACGGCCGACCATCATCTCAATCAGCAGATCTTCATCCAGACTGGCCACTTCACGCTCGGCGATAAACTGCCCATCGCGAAATACCGTGACGTCATCGCAAATCTCGAAGATCTCTTTCATACGGTGGGAGATATAGACAATACCGCGCCCCTGCGATTTCAGTTCGCGGATTACGCGGAACAGGGATTCGGTCTCGGTGTCGGTCAACGCATCGGTGGGCTCATCCATAATGATGACCTTCGACTCAAAGCTCAGCACCTTAGCGATCTCAACCATTTGCTGATCGCCTATCGATAAATCCCCCACCAGCTTCTGGCTGTTAAAACGCAGATTCAGCTTTGCCAGCAGCTTATCGGCTTCGGCGTACATCGTTTTCCAGTCTATTTTGCCAAAGCGATTCACAAATTCACGGCCGAGGAAAATGTTCTCGGCGATCGTCAATTGGGGGATCAGGTTTAGCTCCTGGTGGATGATGCCAATTCCGGCTTCCTGAGAAGATTTGGGACCGTTGAAGGTGGTCTCTTTACCCAGCCACAGCAGCGAACCGGCATCGCGGGAGTAAATGCCGGTCAGCACTTTCATCATCGTGGATTTACCGGCGCCGTTTTCCCCGACCAGCGCCATCACGCGGCCCGGATATACGTTTAGCGAGGCGCCGGAGAGCGCCTTGACGCCAGGGAACGATTTATCGATCCCTTTTAATTGCAATAAGGCTTCCATAGCGGCGACCTCAGAACGTCACGCCGGCACAGAGAATAACGTTCGCATACGGGGAACATTCCCCGCTGCGAATCACCGCCTGACTATCTGCGGTTTCTTTTTTAAACTGCTCATGGCTGGTGTAACGAATTTCAATGGTGTTTCCCTGGTGTTGCTGCAGCTGCTCAAGATGATTGAGCAACGTCGCGTGGAGCTGCGGATTAAGCGTTTTAATCTCTTCCGCGAGGATAGCCGCTTCAACCTGCATTTCGCTCGTCACCACCTCCAGAACCTGCATAAAGGAGGGCACCCCGTGGGTTAACGCCATGTCGATACGGGCGCTGCTGCGGGAAACAGGTAACCCGGCATCGCAAACTACCAGCGTATCGGTATGACCCAGGCGGGAGATGACCGACGAAATTTCAGCATTGAGGACGGTACCTTTTTTCATTTTCTCTTTTACTCCACTAGCGAAACGTTTCGCTGGTATAAGTATTAGCAATAAGAGAACAGAAAACCATCACCAGATGTGAGAATTGTGATCGTCATCGAAACGTTTCGCAAGCCTGAAGAGTTAAAGCCAGAAGCGTTCAAATAAACAAAAAGCCCTTCATCAAGAAGGGCTTTAGCGCATCAGATTTCAACCTGGGTGCCGAGCTCAATAACCCGGTTCGGCGGGATTTCGAACTGGTCAGGCGCTCGCAGAGCGTTGCGCTGCAGCAGAAGATAAAGCTTGCCGCGCAGGCGCAGGTACCATGGCCGCTTGCCGATGATCAGCGACTCATGAGACATAAAGAAGGAGGTCTCCATCATCCGGCAGCTCAGGCCTTCCAGCCCACAGCGGTGGAAAACTTCTTCGACATTCGGCGTTTCCCGCCAGCCGTAGCTGGCTACGACGCGCCAGAACGACGGCGAAATCTGCTCAATCTGTACGCGACGAACGTTATGCACGTACGGCGCATCTTCAGTACGCAGCGTGAGCAAAATCACCCGCTCGTGCAGCACCTTATTATGCTTAAGGTTATGCAACAGCGCGAAAGGAATGACGTTCAGCGCCCGCGACATATAGACGGCGGTACCCGGAACGCGGACCGGCGGCGATTTCTCCAGAGAAGAGATCATCGCTTCCAGAGAATTACCGTGCTCATGCATCCGACGCAGAAGGCGGAAACGCTCGCTTTTCCAGGTGGTCATGATGGTAAACATCACCAGGCCGAGGGTCAGAGGCAGCCAGCCGCCGGAGACGATTTTATCGAGGTTCGCGGAGAAGAGCGGGATATCAATGCACATAAAGGCAACCAGCAGCAGCGCCACAACGAACTTATTCCAGTGCCAGTTTTGACGCGCTACCGTCGTGAACAGAATGGTGGTCAGCACCATCGTCCCCGTCACCGCAATACCGTAGGCCGCCGCCAGATTCGAGGAGTGCTCAAAGTTAACAATGACGATGACCACCGAGATATAGAGCAGCCAGTTGATAAACGGAATATAAATCTGCCCGGACTCCATTTCCGAAGTATGAATAATCCGCATCGGCGACAGGTACCCCAGGCGCACCGCCTGCCGGGTTAGCGAGAAGACGCCAGAGATAACCGCCTGTGAAGCGATAACCGTCGCCAGGGCGGCAATAATCAGCATGGGAATGAGCGCCCACTCGGGCGCCAGCAGAAAGAACGGGTTTTTAATCGCTTCCGGGTGTTTGAGCAGCAGCGCGCCCTGACCAAAGTAGTTAAGCACCAGTGAAGGCAGTACTACCGAAAACCAGGCCAGGCGAATCGGCAGTTTACCAAAATGCCCCATATCCGCGTACAGCGCCTCCACGCCGGTAATCGACAGCACTACCGCGCCCAGCGCCACAAACGAGACGGTTTTATATTCGAGGAAAAAGTGTACCGCCCAGTAAGGATTCAGCGCCTGCAGCACTTCCGGGTTAGCAAAGATACTGCGCGCGCCCAGTACCGCCAGCAGCAGGAACCAGATCAGCATAATCGGCGCGAACAGCTTACCGACCATGCTGGTACCGTGCTTTTGAATGGCAAATAGCAGCGTCAGAACGATGATGGATATGGGAACCACCCAGGTATCCAGGTCCGGGGCGATAATTTCCAGCCCCTCTATCGCCGACATCACCGAGATGGCAGGCGTAATCACCACCTCGCCATAAAAGAAGCTGCCGCCGATAAGCCCAAGGATCACCAGGATGGAGGTTGCGCGCGCGGAGGTGTTTCGCCCCGCCAGCGACATTAACGTCAGGATCCCGCCTTCGCCGGCATTGTCTGCCCGCATCACGAAGGTGATGTATTTGAGTGATACGGTGAGAATTAATAGCCAGAAAATGAGCGACAGGAAGCCAAAAACAGCATCACGCTCAACGCCAAAGCCAAACTGGCCGGACAGACATTCACGAAGTGTATACAGTGGACTGGTACCGATATCGCCGTATACCACGCCGATTGCCGCCAGCGTTATTGCCGGCAGCGATTGCTTATTATCAGTGCTCATAGACTAGTCTTTTCGTTTATAAAACAAATGTGTGCCTAGTCCCTTGGCCCACAAAAAGCGCACAGTATGCACGATTATTTGCTGAATCGTACCCCTAACTGACATCATCTTAACCTGACTCAAAGAAAATAAATCGATTCTTCAGGCTATTACCACCCCTAAGCAAACATCTATACTCGACCTAACAACGACATTCTAAAAAGCACGCAACTCTATTATGGCTCAATCACATTTACTGGCAGAAAGAATTTCCCGGCTCAGCGCCGCTCTGGAAAAAGGACTCTTCGAACGCAGCCACGCCATTCGCCTTTGCCTGCTTGCCGCACTCAGCGGCGAGAGCGTTTTTCTGCTGGGTCCACCGGGCATCGCCAAAAGTCTGATCGCCCGACGCCTAAAATTCGCCTTCCAGCAGGCTCGCGCATTTGAGTACCTGATGACGCGTTTTTCCACGCCGGAAGAGGTTTTTGGCCCGCTCTCCATTCAGGCGCTAAAAGATGAAGGACGCTACGAGCGTTTGACCGCGGGTTATCTTCCGGAAGCCGAAATTGTTTTCCTCGATGAGATCTGGAAAGCTGGCCCGGCGATCCTCAATACGCTGCTGACGGCAATAAACGAACGTCATTTCCGCAACGGGGCAACCGAAGAAAAAATCCCTATGCGCCTGCTGGTGGCGGCGTCGAACGAACTCCCCGAAGCAGACAACAGCCTGGAGGCGCTATACGATCGGATGCTTATCCGTTTATGGCTGGATAAGGTTCAGGATAAAACCAACTTCCGCTCAATGCTGATAAGCCAGCAGGACGAGAACAGTAACCCCGTCCCGGCGAATCTACAGGTCAGCGACGAGGAGTTTCAGCAATGGCAGCAGGATATCGGCAGCGTTAAGCTGCCGGACAGCGTTTTTGAACTTATTTTCCAGCTGCGCCAGCAGTTAGATACGCTGCCGAACGCGCCGTACGTCTCAGATCGTCGGTGGAAAAAAGCCATTCGTCTGCTGCAGGCCAGCGCCTTTTTCAGCGGCCGCGACACTATCGCGCCAATAGACCTGATCCTGCTGAAAGATTGCCTGTGGCACAATATTGAGACGATGAACCTGATGTCCGCGCAGCTGGAGACCTTAATGACCAGCCACGCCTGGCAGCAGCAGGCAATGCTCACTCGCCTGGGGTCGATTATCCAACGACGTATTCAGCTTCAACAGCAGCAAAGCGATAAAACCGCGCTAAAAGTAAACCGTCTTGGCGGTATGTTCAGCCGTAAACCTCATTATGAACTGCCCGCTGAAGTGCAGGAACCCACGCTGACGCTGCTCCTCCAGCAGCCGCTTAAGCTGCACGACCTGGAAGTGATTCATATTACGTTTGTTCGTGAAGAGCTTGCTCGCTGGCTGGAGAAAGGGGGTGAGATTCGTGGCAAGCTCAACGGTATCGGTTTTGCCCAGCCGCTGAATATGGATGTCGATACCAGCCAGCATCTGGTCGTGCGCGATGTCAGCTTACAGGGGTCGCGACTTTCCCTGCCCGGTAGCGAATCGCGGGAAAATATGCCGGCCGAAATCCGGCAGCAGCTGGAAGCGCTGGACGACGAATGGCATCAGCAACATAACCGCTTCAGCGAACAGCAGAAATGTCTGTTTATTCCCGGTGAGTGGCTGGGACGCATTGAGGCCAGCCTGCAGGACGTCGGAACGCAGATTAAACAGGCGCGTCAGTCATGACGCTGGACATGCTGAATGTCATGCTGGCAGTCGGCGAAGAGGGTATGATCGATGAGATGCTGCTGGCGCTGCTGGCGGCACCTCAACTGGCGGTATTCTTTGAAAAATTCCCGCGCCTAAAAAATATTATCGCCGCCGACATTCCGCGCTGGCGGGAAGCGGTCAGATCGCGACTTAAAGAGACCAATATCCCCCCCGAGCTGGATGCGGAGGTTCAGTGTTATCAGCAATCACAGCGGCTTTCTACCTCGCAGTTTATCGTCCAGCTTCCGCAAATTTTGAGCCAGCTGCATAAGCTGCACTCCCCTTTTGCCAGCCAGGCCCAGCAGCTGGTGGATAACAACAGCACCTTTACGCCAGCGCTGCACACGTTATTCCTCCAGCGCTGGCGCCTGAGCCTGGTGGTGCAGGCAACCTCCCTTAATCAGCAACTGCTGGATGAAGAGCGCGATCAGCTACTGAGCGAAGTTCAGGAACGCATGACCCTCAGCGGCCAGCTGGAGCCGGTGCTGGTGGAAAATGACAATGCGGCGGGGCACCTGTGGGACATGAGCGCTGGCGAGCTGAAGCGAGGCGACTATCAGCTGATCGTGCGCTACGGCGACTTTCTAAGCCAACAACCCGAGCTCATGCAGCTCGCTGAACAGCTGGGACGCTCACGTGAAGCGAAAGCGGTGCCGAAAAAAGATGCGCCGATGGAAACCTTTCGCAGCCTGGTGCGCGAACCGGCCACCGTACCGGAACAGGTGGACGGGCTTCAGCAGAGCGACGATATTCTGCGTTTGTTGCCGCCAGAGCTGGCTACCCTCGGTATCACCGAGCTGGAGTTCGAGTTCTATCGTAAGCTGGTTGAAAAGCAGCTGCTGACCTATCGGCTTCACGGCGATGCGTGGAAAGAAAAGATCACCGAACGGCCGGTCACTCGCCAGGATTTTGATGAACAGCCGCGCGGACCCTTTATCGTCTGCGTCGATACTTCCGGCTCAATGGGCGGTTTTAATGAACAGTGCGCCAAGGCGTTTTGTCTGGCGCTAATGCGGGTCGCTCTGGCGGATAACCGCCGCTGCTTTATTATGCTGTTTTCCAGCGAGGTAGTGCATTACGAACTTACCGGTCCGCAGGGGCTGGAACAGGCGATCCGCTTTCTGAGCCAGCGCTTCCGTGGCGGCACCGATCTGGCCAGCTGTTTCCGGGCAGTGATTGAGCGTATGCAGAATCCGCAGTGGATCGATGCCGATGCGGTAGTCATTTCAGATTTTATCGCACAGCGCTTGCCGGATGAGGTGATCAATAAGGTGGGAGAGCTACAGCATAAACATCAGCATCGCTTTCATGCGGTGGCGATGTCGGTACACGGCAAGCCCGGTATTATGCGCATTTTCGATCATATCTGGCGCTTTGATACCGGGCTGCGTAGCCGCCTGCTGCGACGCTGGCGGCGTTAATCACGCATTAAAGAAGAGCGGCAACGCTTTGACGAACCTGTGTCGGCCATACGCCGCACTGTACCTGGCCGATATGGTCAAGCTGCAGGAGCAGCATCGTCAGACGAGACTGACCAATGCCGCCGCCGATAGTCTGCGGCATCTCTCCGCGCAGCAGCGCCTGGTGCCATTCCAGCTTCAGGCGATCTTCATCACCGGTAATCGCAAGCTGGCGCTTCAGCGCTTCGGCATCCACGCGGATCCCCATTGAAGAGAGCTCGAAGGCATCTTCCAGAACCGGGTTCCATACCAGAATATCGCCGTTCAGACCGGCATAGCCTTCAGCAGCCGGCGTGCTCCAGTCATCATAATCCGGCGCGCGAACATCGTGGCGCTGACCATCGGAAAGCTTGCCGCCGATGCCGATCAGGAATACAGCCCCCAGCTCTTTAGCAATCGCCCGTTCACGACCTTTGGCATCAAGATCCGGATAGCGACTTAAAAGCTCCTCGCTATGAACAAACTGGATCGTCTCCGGCAGAAACGGCTTGAGGCCAAATTCTTTACTGACGGCGTCTTCGGTAGCTTTGATCCCGGCATAGATCGCTTCAACGGTCGATTTCAGCGTTCCGCAGTGGCGTTCTCCGTCACCCATTACGCGCTCCCAGTCCCACTGGTCAACGTAAACGGAATGGATGGGCGTTAATCGGTCTTCATCGGGGCGAAGGGCCTTCATGTGCGTGTACAGCCCTTCGCCCGCGCTGAAGTCGTGTTGTCCCAGGGTTTGACGCTTCCACTTCGCCAGTGAATGAACCACTTCGAACTGGGCGTCTGGCAGTGTTTTCACTTTAACCTGAACCGCTTTTTCGCAACCAGAAAGGTTATCCTGAGTTCCATCGCCCACGCGGCTTAAGATCGGCGCCTGAACTTCGATCAGGCCGAGCTTCTCTTCAAGCTGACGGGAAAAGTGTGACTTAACGAAACTAATCTGGCGTTG
Source organism: Klebsiella sp. CN_Kp066 (assembly GCF_040065135.1). Taxonomy (NCBI): domain Bacteria; kingdom Pseudomonadati; phylum Pseudomonadota; class Gammaproteobacteria; order Enterobacterales; family Enterobacteriaceae; genus Klebsiella; species Klebsiella sp. CN_Kp066. Next base: position 14,373 of record NZ_JBEAIU010000055.1, read on the forward strand.
TTTTGCGATGTATGCGGTTTTCATTTTTTATAACTCCTGCGTCCTGTTGCCATTGATTAAGCAACAAAACAGCGCTGCAATTCAATAATCCCACAACAAAAAGCCTGCATCGATTTTGATTCATTAAAATTTGAGGCTAAAATAGAAAGATTCGTCAAACTTCATAAGAAAAACCTATGGAAAATTATCAGATCGACAATCTGGACCGAGGCATCCTTGAGGCCTTAATGGCCAACGCGCGCACCGCTTATGCTGAACTGGCAAAACAGTTTGGCGTCAGTCCGGGAACCATTCACGTTCGCGTGGAGAAGATGAAGCAGGCCGGAATTATCACTGGCGCACGCATTGACGTGAGCCCAAAGCAGCTGGGCTACGATGTGGGATGTTTTATCGGCATCATTCTGAAAAGCGCCAAAGACTATCCCTCGGCGCTGGCGAGGTTAAACAGTCTGGATGAGGTTACCGAAGCGTATTACACCACCGGGCACTACAGTATCTTTATAAAAGTCATGTGCCGATCGATCGATGCGCTCCAGCATGTACTTATCAACAAGATCCAAACAATTGATGAAATTCAGTCCACCGAAACGCTGATCGTGCTGCAAAACCCGATCATGCGTACCATCCGCCCGTGAACGGACTATTTAATCCCACATTTTTCCACAGGTAGATCCCAGCTCGCTCACAGCGTACAATACGCCACTCTGGAAAAGTGGAGCGGGCGATCATGGCAGAGATAACTCTTATCAGCGGCAGTACGCTGGGTAGCGCAGAATATGTGTCAGAACATCTGGCGGAAAAGCTGGAAGAGGCTGGTCACAGCACGACTATTCAGCACGGCCCGCTGATTGACGATCTACAGGCGGAAGGGATCTGGCTGGTTATCTCTTCTACTCATGGCGCCGGCGACATTCCCGATAACCTGCTGCCTTTTTATGAAGCGCTTCAGGAAAAGCAGATCGACCTTTCTGCGGTCCATTTTGGCGCAGTCGGTATCGGTAGTCGTGAATATGACACCTTCTGCGGAGCGATTGATAAGCTGGAGTCGGCGCTGAAGGCCTGCGGGGCAAAACAGATTGGCGAAACGCTAAAAATTAACGTCCTCGAACATGAAATTCCGGAAGATCCGGCTGAGGTCTGGCTGGGATCCTGGCAAAAATTGCTCTGAGAATTGTAAAGATCATACTTTCTTCTGTGGATAACTATGCTTAAAAGCTTGGATCAACCGGTAGTTATCCAAAGTATAACCGTAGACTGATTTTTGTGCTGTGTATAACCCTTCATTTTGATCCCAGCTTATACGGACCAGGATCACCGATCATTCACAGAAAGCGATCCTTCTTAACCGATTGATCTTAAATCTTGGATCCGACTTATCCACAAGACAAGCCGATCCTAATAAGAGATCACAATAAAACAGATCTCTAAATAAAAGATCTTCTTTTTAATACTCAGGATCCCGGCGCTTTCTCGAAAGGCGAAAGTTGAGTAGAATCCACGGCCCGGGCTTCAATCCATTTTCAAACCGCTTTATGCGAGGCATACCACCATGTTTTATCAGGATCCTTTTGACGTCATCATCATTGGCGGGGGTCATGCAGGCACTGAGGCCGCAATGGCCGCAGCGCGAATGGGTCAACAGACTCTGCTTTTGACACACAATATCGACACGCTAGGGCAAATGAGCTGTAACCCGGCGATTGGCGGCATTGGGAAAGGACACCTGGTAAAAGAAGTGGATGCGCTTGGCGGCCTGATGGCGAAGGCCATTGACCATGCCGGTATCCAGTTTAGGATACTAAACGCCAGCAAAGGCCCAGCCGTACGGGCGACTCGCGCTCAGGCCGATCGCGTGCTTTATCGGCAAGCCGTACGCACGGCCCTGGAGAATCAGCCTAATTTGATGATCTTCCAGCAGGCCGTTGAAGATCTGATTGTGGAGAACGATCGCGTGGTGGGTGCTGTTACCCAGATGGGGCTTAAATTCCGCGCCAAAGCGGTAGTGCTGACCGTAGGGACATTCCTCGACGGTAAGATCCATATCGGACTCGATAACTACAGCGGCGGTCGCGCTGGCGATCCTCCGTCGATCCCGCTGTCTCGCCGTTTACGTGAACTGCCGCTACGCGTCAGCCGCCTGAAAACCGGTACCCCACCGCGTATTGATGCGCGGACCATTGATTTCAGCGTTCTGGCTCAGCAGCACGGCGACGATCCAATGCCGGTTTTCTCGTTTATGGGGAATGCTTCCCAGCACCCGCGTCAGGTACCGTGCTATGTCACGCATACCAACGAGAAAACCCACGATGTGATCCGCAATAACCTCGATCGTAGCCCGATGTATGCCGGCGTGATTGAAGGGATCGGCCCTCGCTACTGTCCTTCGATCGAAGACAAGGTGATGCGTTTTGCCGATCGCAATCAGCATCAGATCTTCCTCGAGCCGGAAGGACTGACGTCGAACGAAATTTATCCAAATGGCATCTCCACCAGCCTGCCGTTTGATGTCCAGATGCAAATCGTCCGCTCAATGCAGGGGATGGAAAATGCAAAAATCGTTCGCCCCGGCTACGCTATCGAGTACGATTTCTTCGATCCGCGTGACCTGAAACCAACGCTGGAAAGTAAATTTATCCATGGCCTGTTTTTTGCGGGCCAGATTAACGGCACTACCGGTTATGAAGAAGCGGCCGCTCAGGGCCTGCTGGCAGGCCTGAACGCAGCCCGCTTCTCTGCCGAGAAAGAGGGATGGGCGCCGGGTCGCTCCCAGGCCTACCTTGGCGTCCTGGTGGACGATCTGTGTACGCTCGGCACCAAAGAGCCGTACCGCATGTTTACTTCACGTGCGGAATACCGCCTGATGCTGCGTGAAGACAACGCCGATCTGCGCCTGACTGAGCAAGGCCGTGAACTGGGCCTGGTAGATGATGAACGCTGGGCGCGTTTCAACGAGAAGCTTGAGAGTATTGAACGTGAACGTCAGCGCCTGAAATCCAGCTGGGTAAATCCGCTGGCGGAAAGCGCCGCTGAAGTTAACGCACATCTGACGGCGCCTTTGTCTCGTGAAGCTAACGGTGAAGATTTGCTCCGTCGTCCGGAAATGACCTACGAACAGCTGGTGAAGATGTCGCCATTCTCGCCGGGTCTTGAAGACAAGCAGGCCGCGGAACAGGTTGAGATTCAGGTAAAATACGAAGGCTACATCGCGCGCCAGCAGGATGAGATTGAGAAACAGCAGCGCAATGAAAACACGTTGCTGCCTGCCACGCTTGATTATCGCCAGGTGAATGGGCTGTCGAACGAAGTCATTGCTAAGTTGAACGACCACAAGCCGTCTTCAATAGGGCAGGCATCGCGTATTTCCGGCATTACGCCTGCGGCAATCTCGATTTTGCTGGTGTGGTTGAAAAAGCAGGGAATGCTGCGCCGTAGCGCCTGACTTTCCCTGAACGATACATTTGGCGGATAGCGCATAAGATATCCGCCTGGTTTATATCCAGCCCGGTAAGCGCATCGCCTCCGGGCTCATTGTTTTTAAACAGGTACCGAACGTGATCAACAAACTTTCTCGTCTGCTTGATGAAGCGGGTATTTCACTTACCGATCACCAGAAAAATCAGCTGGTCGCCTATGTAGGCATGCTGGATAAGTGGAATAAGGCCTATAACCTTACCTCGGTTCGCGATCCGGATGAGATGCTGGTACGCCACATTCTCGATAGCATTGTTGTTGCGCCATACCTTAAAGGAACGCGTTTTATCGATGTGGGTACCGGACCGGGTCTGCCGGGGATCCCGCTGGCTATCGTACGCCCTGAATCTCATTTCACCCTGCTGGATAGCCTCGGTAAACGAGTACGTTTCCTGCGACAGGTCCAGCATGAGTTAAAACTGGATAACATCACGCCGGTACAAAGCCGCGTGGAAGCGTTTCCGGCTGAACCGCCGTTTGATGGCGTGATCAGCCGCGCTTTTGCGTCGCTGAATGATATGGTGAGCTGGTGCCATCATTTACCGGCGCAGGACGGTCACTTCTATGCGCTCAAAGGGTTAGCGCAAGAAGATGAAATGGCCAATCTTCCGGAAGGGTTTGCCATTAGTGATGTTTTCGAACTGCATGTTCCTCAGCTGGATGGTGAGCGTCACCTTGTGGTGGTCCAGCCAAAAATGATTTAATTTTTATCAAAAAATGTGAAAAAAAACCGGGTTGTGCATGTTACAAAAATAAAAGTCACGGCAGGGTAGTATCGGATAAGATTTAACCTTGTCGTTACCATGGTTTTTCTTTCGGTTAACTTTGCGCTGTTGCTTTACCAGGAGAATAGTCAACATTGAAAATATCAGTACGCTAAAAATCTCGCTGCTTGCACTTCATACTGATGTTAAATTTTTATTATGAATGTCAATAAAAGGTTTTTATTGTATATGGGATTGTTTTAGAAAGAATACCCACTTTTTATGTTGAATATCAATTGGATAAAAAATTGAGTTTTATGTACAGAATTAATTCGATTTCACGAAAAATGTTTATTATGTGATCTGATGCACGCTTTAATAGCCGTGTTTTCGCGGTATTTGCAGTTTTGCATGACGGCTCACAGATTGGTGAAATGCATGAAAAGTTGTCAGTCGGAAAATAATTAAACATTTATTCACTATTTTGCTACTTATTGTTTGAAATCACGGGGCGTCACCGTATAATTTGTCCGCTTTTTGATGCTTGACTCTTCGTCTTAAAGGACGTTTTATACGACACGCGACATACCTCGAAGGGAGCAGGAGTAAATACGTGATGTCAGTGTCGCTCTTGAGTCGAAACGTTGCTCGTAAGCTTCTGTTTATTCAGTTACTGGCGGTAATAGCAAGTGGACTGCTGTTCAGCCTCAAAGACCCTTTCTGGGGCATCTCCGCCGTTAGCGGAGGTTTGGCGGTTCTTTTGCCAAATATGATTTTTATGATTTTTGCCTGGCGTCATCAGGCGCATACACCTGCTAAAGGCCGAGTGGCCTGGACCTTCGCTCTCGGCGAAGCTTTCAAGGTGTTGTTGACCTTCGCCCTTCTGGCGGTGGCGCTGGCGGTTTTCAAAGTGGTGTTTTTGCCGCTGATAGTGACGTGGGTTTTGGTGCTGGTGGTACAAGTTCTGGCGCCAGCTGTAATTAACAACAAAGGGTAAAAGGCATCATGGCTTCAGAAAATATGACGCCGCAGGAATACATAGGACACCATCTGAATAACCTTCAGCTGGACCTGCGTACTTTCTCGCTGGTGGATCCGCATAACCCCCCGGCCACCTTCTGGACGCTCAACATTGACTCCATGTTCTTCTCGGTGGTGCTTGGTCTGTTGTTCCTGCTTATGTTCCGTAGCGTAGCCAAAAAGGCGACCAGCGGCGTACCGGGAAAATTCCAGACCTTTATCGAGATGATCATCGGCTTCGTCCATGGCAGCGTTAAAGACATGTACCACGGCAAGAGCAAGGTTATCGCTCCGCTGGCCCTCACCGTGTTCGTTTGGGTATTCCTGATGAACCTGATGGACCTGCTGCCTATCGACCTGTTGCCATACATCGGTGAACACATTTTCGGCCTGCCAGCACTGCGCGTGGTTCCGTCTGCGGACGTCAACATCACCCTGTCGATGGCGCTTGGCGTGTTTATCCTGATTCTTTTCTACAGCATCAAAATGAAAGGCGTGGGCGGGTTCGTTAAAGAACTGACCCTGCAGCCGTTCAATCACTGGGCGTTCATTCCTGTCAACTTAATCCTTGAAGGGGTAAGCCTGCTGTCTAAACCTGTATCTCTGGGTCTGCGACTGTTCGGCAACATGTATGCCGGTGAGCTGATTTTCATTCTGATTGCTGGTCTGTTGCCGTGGTGGTCACAGTGGGTTCTGAATGTGCCGTGGGCCATTTTCCACATCCTGATTATTACGCTGCAAGCCTTCATCTTCATGGTTCTGACGATCGTCTATCTGTCGATGGCATCTGAAGAGCATTGATTTTTTACCAACATACTACGTTTTAACTGAAACAAACTGGAGACTGTCATGGAAAACCTGAATATGGATCTGCTGTACATGGCTGCCGCTGTGATGATGGGTCTGGCGGCAATCGGTGCTGCGATCGGTATCGGCATCCTCGGGGGTAAATTCCTGGAAGGCGCAGCGCGTCAACCGGATCTGATTCCTCTGCTGCGTACTCAGTTCTTTATCGTTATGGGTCTGGTGGATGCTATCCCGATGATCGCTGTAGGTCTGGGTCTGTACGTGATGTTCGCCGTCGCGTAGTAAGTTGTTCGAAAGAAACCTAAGCCACAGAGTTATTTTTTAAGAGGTATTGTGCTGTGAACATGAACGCAACAATCCTCGGCCAGGCCATCGCGTTTGTTATCTTCGTATGGTTCTGCATGAAGTATGTATGGCCGCCGTTAATGGCTGCCATCGAAAAGCGCCAGAAAGAAATTTCTGACGGTTTAGCTTCTGCAGAACGCGCTAAGAAAGATTTGGACCTTGCACAGGCCAACGCGACCGACCAGCTGAAAAAAGCGAAAGCGGAAGCCCAGGTAATCATCGAGCAGGCGAACAAGCGTCGCTCTCAGATTCTGGACGAAGCCAAAGCTGAAGCAGAACAGGAACGCACTAAAATCGTCGCACAGGCGCAGGCTGAAATCGATGCCGAACGTAAACGTGCTCGCGAGGAGCTGCGTAAGCAGGTCGCTATCCTGGCTGTTGCTGGCGCCGAGAAGATCATCGAACGTTCCGTGGATGAAGCTGCTAACAGCGACATCGTGGATAAACTTGTCGCTGAACTGTAAGGAGGGAGGGGCTGATGTCTGAATTTGTAACGGTAGCTCGCCCCTACGCCAAAGCAGCTTTTGACTTTGCCGTCGAACACCAAAGCGTAGAGCGCTGGCAGGATATGCTGGCGTTTGCCGCTGAAGTGACTAAAAACGAACAAATGGCAGAGCTACTCTCTGGCGCGCTGGCGCCGGAAACGCTCTCTGATGCGTTTATCGCGGTTTGTGGTGAGCAACTGGACGAAAACGGTCAAAACCTGATTCGGGTAATGGCTGAAAATGGTCGTCTGAATGCGCTCCCTGATGTTCTTGAGCAGTTCATTCACCTGCGCGCTGCCAGTGAGGCAACCGCAGAGGTAGAAGTTATTTCTGCCGCTCAGATGAGCGAAGAACAGCTTGCGAAAATCACCAGCGCGATGGAAAAACGTCTGTCACGCAAAGTTAAGCTGAATTGCAAAATCGATAAGTCTGTAATGGCAGGCGTTATCATCCGTGCGGGTGATATGGTCATTGATGGCAGCGTACGCGGCCGTCTTGAACGCCTTGCAGACGTCTTGCAGTCTTAAGGGGACTGGAGCATGCAACTGAATTCCACCGAAATCAGCGAACTGATCAAGCAGCGCATTGCTCAGTTCAATGTTGTGAGCGAGGCTCATAACGAAGGTACTATCGTTTCTGTAAGTGACGGTGTTATCCGCATTCACGGCCTGGCCGATTGTATGCAGGGTGAGATGATCGCTCTGCCGGGTAACCGTTACGCTATCGCACTGAACCTGGAGCGCGACTCCGTTGGTGCGGTTGTGATGGGTCCGTACGCTGACCTCGCCGAAGGCATGAAGGTTAAATGTACTGGCCGTATCCTTGAAGTTCCGGTTGGCCGCGGCCTGCTGGGACGTGTGGTTAACACTCTGGGTGCACCGATTGATGGTAAAGGTCCGCTGGAGCACGACGGCTTCTCTGCCGTTGAAGCTATCGCTCCGGGCGTAATCGAACGTCAGTCCGTCGATCAGCCGGTGCAGACCGGTTATAAATCCGTTGATGCCATGATCCCAATCGGTCGTGGTCAGCGTGAACTGATCATCGGCGACCGTCAGACCGGTAAAACCGCTCTGGCAATCGACGCCATCATCAACCAGCGTGATTCCGGCATCAAGTGCGTCTACGTGGCAATCGGCCAGAAAGCGTCCACCATTTCTAACGTGGTGCGTAAACTGGAAGAACACGGCGCGCTGTCTAACACCATCGTTGTGGTTGCAACCGCATCTGAATCCGCCGCGCTGCAATACCTGGCTCCGTATGCCGGTTGCGCAATGGGTGAATACTTCCGTGACCGCGGTGAAGATGCGCTGATCATTTATGATGACCTGTCTAAACAGGCCGTTGCTTACCGTCAGATTTCCCTGCTGCTCCGCCGTCCGCCTGGACGTGAAGCATTCCCGGGCGACGTATTCTACCTCCACTCTCGTCTGCTGGAGCGTGCTGCACGTGTTAACGTCGAATACGTTGAAGCTTTCACCAAAGGTGAAGTGAAAGGTAAAACCGGTTCTCTGACCGCTCTGCCGATTATCGAAACCCAGGCGGGTGACGTTTCTGCGTTCGTTCCGACCAACGTAATTTCTATTACCGATGGTCAGATCTTCCTGGAAACCAACCTGTTCAACTCCGGTATTCGTCCTGCGGTTAACCCGGGTATCTCCGTATCCCGTGTTGGTGGTGCAGCTCAGACCAAGATCATGAAGAAACTGTCCGGTGGTATTCGTACCGCGCTGGCACAGTATCGCGAACTGGCGGCGTTCTCGCAGTTTGCTTCTGACCTTGACGATGCAACCCGTAAGCAGCTGGACCACGGTCAGAAAGTAACTGAACTGCTGAAACAGAAACAGTATGCGCCGATGTCCGTTGCGCAGCAGTCTCTGGTTCTGTTCGCGGCAGAACGTGGTTATCTGGCGGATGTAGAGCTGGCGAAAATCGGTAGCTTTGAAGCCGCTCTGCTGGCTTACGTCGACCGTGATCACGCTCCGTTGATGCAAGAGATCAACCAGTCCGGTGGCTATAACGACGAAATCGAAGGCAAGCTGAAAGGCATCCTCGATTCCTTCAAAGCAACCCAATCCTGGTAAAGTCTGGCGGCTTGCTTTAGGGCAGGCCGCAAGGCATTGAGGAGAAGCTCATGGCCGGCGCAAAAGAGATACGTAGTAAGATCGCAAGCGTCCAGAACACGCAAAAGATCACTAAAGCGATGGAAATGGTCGCCGCTTCCAAAATGCGTAAATCGCAGGAGCGCATGGCAGCCAGCCGTCCTTATGCAGATACGATGCGCAAAGTGATCGGTCACCTTGCGAACGGTAATCTGGAATATAAGCACCCTTACCTGGAAGAACGCGACGTTAAACGCGTGGGCTACCTGGTGGTGTCTACCGACCGTGGTCTGTGTGGTGGCTTGAACATTAACCTGTTCAAAAAGCTGCTGGCGGAAATGAAAGCATGGTCCGATAAAGGCGTTCAGTGCGAACTCGCAATGATCGGCTCGAAGGGCGTGTCTTTCTTTAATTCCGTTAGCGGTAATGTTGTCGCCCAGGTGACGGGTATGGGGGATAACCCATCCCTGTCCGAACTGATCGGTCCGGTAAAAGTGATGTTGCAGGCCTACGATGAAGGCCGTCTGGACAAGCTGTATATTGTCAGCAACAAATTTATTAACACCATGTCTCAGGTTCCAACCATTACTCAGCTGCTGCCGTTACCGGCTTCAGAAGATGGTGAGTTGAAGCGTAAATCCTGGGATTACCTGTATGAACCCGATCCGAAAGCGCTGCTGGATACCCTGCTGCGTCGTTATGTGGAATCTCAGGTTTATCAGGGCGTGGTAGAAAACCTGGCCAGCGAGCAGGCCGCACGTATGGTGGCGATGAAAGCCGCGACCGACAATGGCGGCAGCCTGATTAAAGAGCTGCAGTTGGTATACAACAAAGCTCGTCAGGCCAGCATTACTCAGGAACTCACCGAGATCGTCGGTGGAGCATCCGCGGTATAACCAGGTTAATTCGTAGAGGATTCAAGATGGCTACTGGAAAAATTGTCCAGGTAATCGGCGCCGTGGTCGACGTCGAATTCCCTCAGGATGCCGTACCGCGCGTGTACGAGGCTCTTGAGGTACAAAATGGTAGTGAGAATCTGGTGCTGGAAGTTCAGCAGCAGCTCGGCGGCGGTATTGTTCGTACCATCGCCATGGGTTCTTCCGACGGTCTGCGTCGCGGTCTGGAAGTCAAAGACCTCGAGCATCCGATCGAAGTCCCGGTAGGTAAAGCAACGCTGGGTCGTATCATGAACGTACTGGGCCAACCGGTAGACATGAAAGGCGACATCGGCGAAGAAGAGCGTTGGGCGATTCACCGCGCAGCGCCTTCCTACGAAGAGTTGTCAAACTCTCAGGAACTGCTGGAAACCGGCATCAAAGTTATCGACCTGATGTGTCCGTTTGCGAAGGGCGGTAAAGTTGGTCTGTTCGGTGGTGCGGGTGTAGGTAAAACCGTAAACATGATGGAGCTGATCCGTAACATCGCGATCGAGCACTCCGGTTACTCCGTGTTTGCGGGCGTAGGTGAACGTACTCGTGAGGGTAACGACTTCTACCACGAAATGACCGACTCCAACGTTATCGATAAAGTATCCCTGGTGTATGGCCAGATGAACGAGCCGCCGGGAAACCGTCTGCGCGTTGCGCTGACCGGCCTGACCATGGCTGAGAAGTTCCGTGACGAAGGTCGTGACGTTCTGCTGTTCGTCGATAACATCTATCGTTACACCCTGGCCGGTACTGAAGTATCCGCACTGCTGGGTCGTATGCCTTCAGCGGTAGGTTACCAGCCGACTCTGGCGGAAGAGATGGGCGTTCTGCAGGAACGTATCACCTCCACCAAAACGGGTTCTATCACTTCCGTACAGGCGGTATACGTACCTGCGGATGACTTGACTGACCCGTCTCCAGCCACCACCTTTGCGCACCTTGACGCAACCGTGGTACTGAGCCGTCAGATCGCTTCTCTGGGGATTTACCCGGCAGTTGACCCGCTGGACTCCACCAGCCGTCAGCTGGATCCGCTGGTTGTTGGCCAGGAGCACTACGACACCGCTCGTGGCGTTCAGTCCATCCTGCAGCGTTATCAGGAACTGAAAGACATTATCGCCATCCTGGGTATGGATGAACTGTCTGAAGAAGATAAACTGGTGGTAGCTCGCGCACGTAAGATTCAGCGCTTCCTGTCCCAGCCGTTCTTCGTGGCAGAAGTATTTACCGGTTCTCCGGGCAAATACGTCTCCCTGAAAGACACCATCCGTGGCTTTAAAGGCATCATGGAAGGCGAATACGATCACCTGCCGGAGCAGGCGTTCTACATGGTCGGTTCTATCGACGAAGCCGTGGAAAAAGCCAAAAAACTTTAACGCCTTAATCGGAGGGTGATATGGCAATGACTTACCACCTGGACGTCGTCAGCGCAGAGAAACAAATGTTCTCTGGTCTGGTCGAGAAAATCCAGGTAACGGGTAGCGAAGGTGAACTGGGTATTTACCCGGGGCACGCGCCGCTGCTCACCGCCATTAAGCCTGGTATGATTCGCATCGTTAAGCAGCACGGTCACGAAGAATTTATCTACCTGTCAGGCGGCATTCTTGAAGTGCAGCCGGGTAGCACGACCGTTCTGGCTGATACGGCAATTCGTGGCCAGGATCTCGACGAAGCGCGAGCCCTGGAAGCGAAACGTAAGGCTGAAGAGCACATTAAGAGCTCTCATGGTGACGTGGATTACGCTCAGGCGTCCGCGGAACTGGCCAAAGCGATCGCTAAACTGCGCGTTATCGAGTTGACCAAAAAAGCGATGTAACACCGGCTTGAAAGTTAAAAAGCCAGTCTGGTTTCCAGGCTGGCTTTTTTTATGGCTTCGTTTCAGAAATAACAAAACTAAAAAGATGGTTTAAAAAATTTGTGATGAACATCTCATTTTTGTTGATCGTTTGGAGAATGCAGCGTAGACTTTGTTTTGTGATGTAAGTCACAAAAAATGCATCATAAAACGTAATCACTATCCAGGAAGAGATCATGAAACTGCTTAATAAAATCGTCGCTTTCTTCAGTGCTATGAACGTAACCTTCGGTACGTTCAACCACTAAGAAGTCAACTTTCCAGGCTGTTTTTGCGCTGTACCGCTAACTAAAACGACAACACATGCGGTGTGAAACAGACAGAAAGTGAAAAGGTCGCCCCAGGGCGACCTTTATGTTTTTCACGTATAGCGGGGTTAATTACGGCTGAGGAAGTTACCGGTATTGAAGCTGCCGTCAGCCTCACGTATTAGCGGGTCAGGCAGCGCCAGAGTCTGGTAATCGGCGCTGTTAATGCTTTTTCCTTGAGCGTTGATGCTTTTACCACCGTGGATAAAGTAGTTGCTATCGTCGATATTCCCGACAACGGCATCGTCATATTTCCCCGGCTGGCTACGTAAGGAAAGGTTCTCGCTGAACGTGCCCTGGGTTTCCGGCGCGCCGTATGGGCTTGGGCGGAACAGGTAGTTAAAGCGCTGGTTATCCACCGCGACGTTGTTGACCACTACCAGCTTGCCGGGATTGAAGTTGTCGGTGAAACCGTCGAGATGGTTCCCGATGGCGATGCTGTTACGTACCTCATGAGCAACCGGCTGCCCTTCCCCGCCGAGCTTAAAACCGTTGCTGGTATTATTGCGGGCAATAGAGTTCTCGATCACCACAACGCCGTTTGCACCGTCCTCAATCTTATTAAACAGATCGAAACCGTCGTCGATGTTATCGTGCGAGTAACAGCCTTCCAGCCGGTTCCCCTCTCCTACGCGCATTTTTACAGCGAAGCCATCGGCGTTTATTTTTCCTGGATCTTCGTTGCTAAAGGATTCTGAATTCACCACCCGGTTATAGCTGGCCCACAGCGGGCGTCCTACATCCGCCGGTGAGGAAATTTGAATGCCGGTATCATCGTTACGATAAGCGGTGACGTTCTCAATCAGGTTATGGCTACCCTGTATGCGCAGGCTCTTATCCGTAATATCTACTCCAACGATATGCCAGTAGCTGGCATCCAGCAGTAGCCCGTGTATTACCGCTTTACCGGCGGCTTTCAGGGTCTTGGTTTTGTCTTTCAGGCCGCTGGCGCTCAGAGGGATGACGGTTTGCGGGTAGTCTCCGGCGGCTAATATAATTTCCCCGCCAGCGGGTACGAGCTCGACGGCGGAGGCTAAATCCAACGGCGACTCTGCCGTGCCTTTGGCCTGCGCTTGCCCCTCAGGTGCAGCATAGAGCGTATTGCCTGTGATATTGGCACTCTGTTCCACCGTCAGCGTCTGGGTCAGCGTTTTTGCGCTGGTGGTCGGCGTAAAGGTAACTTCGAACGTGCTTTTATCTTTCAGAACGGCAGGCTGGGTAAACATCTCACCGGCTTTCACGGCTTTATCCTGCCCGATCACCACTTCATCCTGGCGAACGGTGATGCGCCCGTCACTATTGGTACGCGCCTGTAGGATGTACTTTTTGTCCTGGCTTTTTGTTCCCGAGGCAATTTGCATGACCGGCGGCCAGCTTTTAGCGATGTACGGCGCAGAGGGAACAGTATTTGCCGCTGACGTGGTGAGCGAGGCGTTGCTGACGGTGATTTTAGCGTTACGAGAAGCAAAAAAACCGACGTAGTAATGTTCTTTATCCTGTTGAGCAATCAGATCGGCGTGAGGAACCTGCTGGCTTACCCATTTTTCACTGCCCGTAGCTGCCCAGGAAGTAATAAACCCGTCGTTGGTGCGTTCCAGCCTGAGCTGGAACGTCGGCGTTTGCTGTATATCGATTTTTTCTTTATAACTCTGACGCTTTATTGATGCCCCCGCATTGCCCCACGGTTGGGTTATCCCTTCCCGGCTGATAGCCTGCAGCTTAATATGCGAGTGATCTTTTTTATCCTGCGTCATAATGGCGTTCATCACCATATTGGACACCGCCGGGAACTCTTCATAACCGACCTTCAGCGGCTGTTGACGCGGAACTCCTATTACATCGCGCACCAGCAGTCCTGCCCCTTCCTGTGCTGCCGGGCGAGCGCCATTTTCCGGGCCAAACTGATTGACGGTCACCGTTGCCTGCAGGATAAAATTCTGGCTGGTCGGAAGTTGGGTATAAAAGAAGGTCAGTCCGTCGTGGGAGTTGGCAATTTTACCTCCCCGGCTTTCAATAGTAATGGGTTGGCTGAGATCGGCGACGTCCTGCGGCGTCAGTTTTTTACCGGCGATAGTGACATCATTGACGCCAATCTTTTCAGGCAGAACATTCGAGGAAAAATTGCTGTCCGTGGATTGCCCGAAGGCGATAGCGCGCCACTGAGGGCCTTCGTTGGCCTGCAGCGGTAGCGCGATCATCGTACTGCAAAGGGTTAATGCCAAAGGTATTTTGTTATTCATTCTTTTCTCCTGGGTAATTATTAATCGGCATTATCAGGAAAATGAAATGGCGTTTCTATTTATCACGTCACAATTAATGAATATTAAAACTGCGTTTTATTTTATGGGTTTTCTTTATTTACCCGCCAAAAAAACAGCAAAAGCAGAGGGATAGCCTGGCCACCCCCTCATAAAAATGATTTTTTTGCGCGAAACGGGTTTGCGCTGACTAAAAATAGCCCCCTAAAATGATGTATTGCGTGAAGCCTGCGCGTTTTATCTCCGTCTCGTTTCATGATGAAAAATATGTAGATATTTCAACGTGAAAGGCTTTTACTTTTCGTTCTAACAGCAGTCAGGATGCGTATGTCAAACAGTCCGATGAGCGTGGTGATTCTTGCCGCAGGCAAGGGTACCCGCATGTATTCCGATCTTCCCAAGGTGCTGCATTCGCTGGCCGGCAAGCCAATGGTTCAGCATGTCATTGATACGGCTAAAGAATTAGGTGCTTCCGCTGTCCATTTGGTCTACGGGCACGGCGGCGATCTCCTTCGCCAGACGCTGCACGAAGATAAGCTAAATTGGATCTTACAGGCTGAACAGCTGGGTACCGGCCACGCCATGCAGCAGGCGGCGCCGTTCTTCAAAGATGATGAAGATATCCTCATGCTGTACGGCGATGTACCGTTGATTTCCGTCGAAACATTAAAGCGCCTGCGAGAAGCGAAACCGCAGGGCGGCATCGGTTTGCTGACGGTGAAGCTGGACGATCCGACCGGCTATGGCCGCATTACGCGCCATAACGGTGCGGTAACCGGCATTGTTGAGCATAAAGACGCCAGCGAAGAGCAGCGTCGGATTCAGGAAATTAATACCGGAATTCTGGTCGCCAACGGGGCGGATCTCAAACGCTGGCTGGCTAAGCTGACCAATAACAACGTGCAGGGCGAATATTACATTACCGATATTATCGCCATGGCCTATGCCGAAGGTCGCGAAATCGCGGCAGTCCATCCTCAGCGCCTAAGCGAAGTGGAAGGCGTGAATAACCGGCTGCAGCTATCCCGCCTGGAACGCGTCTGGCAGTCTGAAAAGGCGGAAGAACTTCTGCTCGCAGGCGTAATGCTTCGCGATCCGGCGCGTTTTGACCTGCGCGGCGTGCTGAAACACGGGCGCGATGTCGAAATAGATACTAACGTTATTCTCGAGGGGCATGTTGTTCTGGGCAATCGGGTGAAGATCGGCTCCGGCTGCGTGATCAAGAACAGTACCATTGGCGATGACTGCGAGATCAGTCCTTATACCGTAGTGGAAGATGCTCATCTTGAGGCCGCCTGTACTATCGGGCCATTCGCACGGCTGCGCCCTGGCGCGGAGCTCCTGGAAGGCGCGCACGTCGGCAACTTTGTCGAAATTAAAAAGGCGCGTCTGGGGAGAGGCACGAAAGCCGGGCATCTTTCCTACCTCGGAGACGCTGAGATTGGCGATAACGTCAATATCGGCGCCGGCACCATCACCTGTAACTATGATGGCGCAAATAAACATAAAACGGTGATCGGCGATGACGTGTTTGTTGGTTCGGACAGCCAGCTGGTCGCTCCCGTGACCATCGGCAAGGGAGTCACCATTGCTGCAGGAACGACGGTAACGCGCAACGTTGCCGACGATGAGTTAGTTTTAAGCCGCGTGCCGCAGGTTCATAAACAGGGCTGGCAGCGCCCGGTGAAGAAGAAGTAACGCTTTTCTCTTTCGCCCTTTTGGGGGAAAGAGCGGGGTGAGGGGATAAAATAATCCTCCCCCCACGGCAGTGCCCATAAAAATAACCCCACTCTCTACAAGGCTCGGGGCGCCCGGAAAAACGGGTAAACAGGTTGACCGACAACGTATGGCATACAGCCAAAATCGGAATGAAAAACTATGTGTGGAATTGTTGGCGCAGTCGCGCAGCGTGATATTGCTGAAATCCTTCTCGAAGGTTTACGTCGTCTGGAATACCGCGGTTATGACTCCGCCGGTCTGGCAGTCGTCGATAACGAAGGTCATATGAACCGCGTTCGTCGCCTTGGGAAAGTCCAGATGCTGGCCCAGGCGTTGGAGGAACATCCGTTGCACGGTGGGACGGGAATTGCCCATACCCGCTGGGCGACGCACGGCGAACCCTCTGAAGGCAACGCGCATCCGCATGTTTCTGACCATATTGTGGTCGTGCATAACGGAATTATCGAGAACCATGAGCCGCTGCGCGAGCTGTTGCAGTCGCGGGGCTACGTTTTCGCCTCCGAGACTGACACCGAAGTTATTGCGCATCTGGTTCACTGGGAGCTGGAACAAGGCGGCACCCTGCGTGATGCTGTTCTGCGGACTATCCCGCAGCTTCGCGGCGCTTACGGTACCGTGATTATGGATTCCCGCGATCCGGGTACGCTGCTGGCCGCTCGTTCGGGCAGCCCGCTGGTTATTGGCCTGGGGATGGGAGAAAACTTCATTGCCTCCGATCAGCTGGCGCTCCTGCCGGTTACCCGCCGCTTTATCTTCCTCGAAGAGGGGGATATTGCGGAAGTCACCCGTCGTTCGGTCACTATCTTTGATAAATCCGGCGCCGAAGTGCTGCGCCCGGATATTGAATCCAGTCTGCAGTACGATGCAGGCGATAAAGGTATCTATCGCCACTATATGCAGAAAGAGATCTACGAGCAGCCGAACGCGATCAAAAATACCCTCTCCGGGCGCATTAGCCACGGTGAAGTTGATTTAAGCGAACTGGGCCCGCAGGCTAACGAGCTGCTGTCTCAGGTCGAGCATATTCAGATCATCGCCTGCGGTACCTCCTACAACTCAGGAATGGTTTCCCGTTACTGGTTTGAATCGCTGGCCGGTGTGCCGTGTGATGTCGAAATCGCTTCTGAGTTCCGCTATCGTAAATCGGCCGTGCGTCGCAACAGCCTGATGATCACCCTCTCGCAGTCCGGCGAAACGGCGGACACCCTCGCAGGTCTGCGCCTGTCGAAAGAGCTGGGCTATCTGGGCTCGCTGGCGATTTGTAACGTGCCGGGTTCATCACTGGTGCGGGAGTCCGATCTGGCGATGATGACCAATGCCGGGACGGAAATCGGCGTCGCTTCGACTAAAGCCTTCACTACGCAATTGACCGTTCTGCTGATGCTGGTGGCGAAACTGGCGCGTCTTAAGGGCCAGGATGCCGCGATTGAACACGATATCGTGCATGGCCTGCAGGCGCTGCCGAACCGCATTGAGCAGGTGCTCTCGCAGGACAAGCGCATTGAGGCGCTGGCTGAGAATTTCTCTGATAAACATCACGCGCTGTTCCTCGGACGTGGCGATCAGTACCCCATTGCCCTTGAAGGGGCGCTGAAGCTGAAAGAGATCTCCTATATTCACGCGGAAGCCTATGCCGCTGGCGAGCTGAAGCACGGTCCGCTGGCGCTGATTGATGCAGAAATGCCGGTGGTTGTGGTCGCGCCGAACAACGAACTGCTGGAAAAGCTGAAATCTAACATTGAAGAGGTTCGCGCCCGCGGCGGCCAGCTGTACGTCTTTGCTGACGGCGATGCGGGTTTCACCAGCAGCGATAATATGCACATCATTGAGATGCCGCACGTTGAAGAGGTGATCGCGCCAATCTTCTATACTGTACCGCTGCAGCTGCTGGCTTATCACGTCGCGCTGATCAAAGGAACTGACGTCGATCAGCCGCGTAACCTGGCGAAATCGGTGACCGTGGAATAACGGTTTTTACATCGTGACAGGGCTGCCATCCGGCAGCCCTTTTTATTTGCGGCGAACGGCGAGATCCCACCCGCTTTATGACAGTCTGTCATTTTTGCGACGCTTTTTTGCCGTCATAAAAATAAAATTTTTCGGCAATATTTTCCTCATTATCTTTATTAACAATATGATTTGTATTGTTTTTATTTATCGTAAAATCCCGCCTTTTGGCTTGTCATAAAACTGTAATAATTCGTACATTTTACTGTCACCTGTTTGTCCTATTTTGCTCACCATAGCTTCGAAACAATGGTTTACGAATCCAGCAGGAGACATTATGAACGTTATGCGTACCACCGTCGCAACAGTTGTCGCCGCGACCTTATCGATGAGTGCTTTCTCTGTTTTTGCAGCAGCAAGCCTGACTGGCGCTGGCGCAACTTTCCCCGCGCCGGTGTATGCCAAATGGGCAGATACCTATAACAAGGAAACGGGTAATAAAATCAATTACCAGGGTATCGGCTCCTCTGGCGGCGTAAAACAAATTACGGCCAACACCGTAGATTTCGGTGCCTCTGATGCCCCTCTGGCTGACGACAAACTGGCTCAGGAAGGTCTGTTCCAGTTCCCGACCGTGATCGGCGGCGTGGTGCTGGCGATCAACCTGCCTGGCGTGAAATCAGGCGAGCTGGTGCTTGACGGTAAAACGCTGGGTGATATCTACCTGGGCAAAATCAAAAAATGGGATGACGAAGCGATTGCTAAGCTCAACCCAGGTATGAAGCTGCCTTCTCAGAACATCGCGGTTGTTCGCCGTGCGGATGGCTCCGGCACCTCCTTCGTTTTCACCAGCTACCTGGCGAAGGTGAACGAAGAGTGGAAATCTAAAGTCGGCGCGGGTTCAACCGTTAACTGGCCGACCGGGCTGGGCGGTAAAGGCAACGACGGCATCGCCGCGTTCGTTCAGCGTCTGCCGGGCTCAATCGGCTACGTAGAATATGCCTACGCGAAACAGAACAACCTTGCTTATACCAAACTGCTGTCTGCCGATGGCAAGCCGGTGAGCCCGACGGAAGACAACTTCGCTAACGCGGCGAAAGAAATCGACTGGAGCAAATCCTTTGCACAGGATCTGACTAACCAGAAAGGCGACAATGCCTGGCCGATCACTTCTACCACCTTCATCCTGGTTCACAAGGCTTCCAACAAGCCAGAGCAAACCGCTGAAGTGCTGAAGTTCTTCGACTGGGCGTATAAGAACGGCGGTAAAGAAGCTAATGCGCTGGATTATGCCACCCTGCCGGATAGCGTGGTTGAGCAAGTTCGCGCAGCATGGAAGACCAACGTAAAGGACAGCAGCGGTAAAGCGCTGTACTAATACCCGTCTTACGTCGAGTTACAGGGACGATGGCAGCGCTTGTTCATCCCGGGAGCATAGATACGCTATGTGACCAGGGTGAACAAGCTTGCTACCTGCCTGCAGCTCGAATTATTTAGGGTATGGCATTACCTTTGCCAGAAAGATCAGTAAACTACGATTTTTTCTGGCCCGAAACTGAAGAGTAACGTATGGCTGCAACCAAGCCGGCATTTAACCCTCCGGGGAAAAAGGGTGACATAATTTTCAGCGTGCTGGTAAAACTGGCGGCGCTGATTGTGCTATTGATGCTTGGCGGCATCATCGTCTCCCTTATCATCTCGTCCTGGCCAAGCATTGAGAAATTTGGCTTTGCCTTTCTGTGGACCAAAGAGTGGGATGCGCCAAACCAGATTTTCGGCGCCCTGGTGCCCATTTACGGGACGCTGGTCACCTCATTTATCGCGCTGCTGATCGCCGTACCGGTGAGCTTCGGTATCGCGCTGTTCCTGACGGAACTTTCACCCGCCTGGCTGAAGCGCCCGCTGGGTATCGCTATTGAACTGCTGGCCGCCATCCCCAGTATCGTTTACGGCATGTGGGGTCTGTTTATTTTCGCTCCACTGTTTGCGACTTACTTTCAGGAGCCGGTTGGCAACGTTTTGTCGACCATTCCGTTCGTTGGCGCGCTCTTTGCGGGTCCGGCGTTTGGTATCGGCATTCTGGCGGCCGGCGTCATTCTGGCCATCATGATCATTCCTTACATCGCTGCCGTTATGCGTGACGTTTTTGAACAGACGCCGGTAATGATGAAAGAGTCCGCATACGGTATCGGTTGTACAACATGGGAAGTTATCTGGCGTATCGTTCTGCCCTTTACCAAAAACGGCGTGATTGGCGGGGTGATGCTCGGACTGGGGCGCGCGCTGGGGGAAACCATGGCGGTAACCTTTATTATCGGCAACACCTACCAGCTCGATAGCGCTTCGCTGTATATGCCAGGTAACAGCATCACCTCCGCGCTGGCGAATGAGTTTGCCGAAGCGGAAACCGGACTGCACGTTGCAGCCTTGATGGAACTGGGTCTGATTCTGTTCGTTATCACCTTTATTGTTCTGGCCGCATCAAAGTTTATGATCATGCGCCTGGCTAAGAACGAGGGGGCACGCTAATGGCGACGATTGAATTACAAACCACCGCAGAGCTGGCGGAATCCCGTCGCAAAATGCAGGCGAAACGCCGCATGAAAAACCGCCTCGCCCTGACGCTATCGATGGCGACCATGGCGTTTGGCCTGTTCTGGCTTATCTGGATCCTGATGTCCACCGTCACTCGCGGCATCGACGGCATGAGCCTGGCGCTGTTTACCGAAATGACGCCGCCGCCTAATACGGCGGGCGGCGGTCTGGCGAACGCCCTGGCAGGTAGCGGATTGTTGATCCTGTGGTCGACGGTTATCGGTACCCCTCTGGGCATTCTGGCGGGGATTTATCTGGCGGAATATGGCCGTAAATCCTGGCTGGCTGAAGTCATTCGTTTTATTAACGACATCCTGCTTTCCGCGCCGTCGATTGTGGTCGGTCTGTTTGTATACACCATCGTCGTTGCGCAAATGCAGCACTTTTCCGGCTGGGCGGGCGTGATTGCGCTGGCGCTGCTGCAGGTGCCTATCGTGATTCGTACTACTGAAAATATGCTGAAGCTGGTGCCGGATAGCCTGCGCGAAGCGGCCTATGCGCTCGGTACGCCAAAGTGGCGAATGATTTCTGCGATCACCCTGAAAGCATCGGTCTCCGGCATTATGACCGGTATCCTGCTGGCCATTGCCCGTATCGCCGGGGAAACGGCGCCGCTGCTGTTCACCGCGCTCTCCAACCAGTTCTGGAGCACCGACATGATGCAGCCGATCGCTAACCTGCCGGTAACGATTTTCAAATTTGCCATGAGTCCGTTTGCGGAGTGGCAGCAACTGGCATGGGCCGGGGTATTGATTATCACCCTGTGCGTATTGCTGCTGAACATTCTGGCGCGCGTTATTTTCGCGAAGAATAAACACGGTTAATTTTTGCGGCGCGGCGAAACGCGGCGCCGAACGAGGAAAAGAACGAGATGAGTATGGTGAATACGACCCCGGGTAAGCTTTCAGTTCGTAACCTGAACTTCTACTACGGAAAATTCCATGCCCTGAAAAACATCAACCTGGATATCACAAAAAACCAGGTGACGGCGTTTATCGGTCCGTCAGGCTGCGGTAAATCCACGCTGCTGCGTACGTTCAACAAAATGTTTGAGCTGTACCCGGAGCAGCGTGCAGAAGGTGAAATTCTGCTGGATGGCGATAATATTCTGACCAATACCCAGGATATCGCGCTGCTGCGTGCCAAAGTCGGCATGGTATTCCAGAAGCCGACGCCGTTCCCGATGTCTATCTATGACAATATCGCCTTTGGCGTGCGTCTGTTCGAGAAACTCTCCCGCGCGGATATGGACGAGCGAGTGCAGTGGGCTTTGACCAAAGCCGCATTATGGAATGAAACCAAAGATAAACTGCATCAGAGCGGATATTCTCTCTCCGGCGGTCAGCAGCAGCGTCTGTGTATCGCGCGCGGTATCGCTATTCGTCCGGAAGTGCTGCTGCTGGATGAGCCCTGTTCGGCGCTGGACCCGATCTCTACCGGGCGTATTGAAGAGCTGATCACCGAACTGAAACAGGATTACACCGTCGTTATCGTGACCCACAACATGCAGCAGGCCGCGCGTTGCTCCGACCATACGGCGTTTATGTATCTTGGCGAGCTGATTGAATTCAGCAACACGGACGATCTGTTTACCAAACCCGCTAAGAAGCAAACTGAAGATTATATTACTGGCCGCTACGGTTGATTGCCCTTCTGCTTTCAGGCTCTAACCTATTGGGCAATCAGGAGATACCATGGATAACCTAAATCTTAATAAACATATTTCCGGCCAGTTCAATGCCGAACTGGAGTACATCCGCACCCAGGTCATGACCATGGGTGGGCTGGTGGAGCAGCAGCTTTCTGATGCTATCACCGCGATGCATAACCAGGACAGCGAACTGGCAAAGCGCGTTATCGACGGCGATAAGCAGGTCAATATGATGGAAGTGGCGATCGATGAAGCCTGCGTGCGCATCATCGCCAAGCGTCAGCCGACCGCCAGCGACCTGCGCCTGGTGATGGCGATTATCAAAACCATCGCCGAACTGGAACGTATCGGTGACGTTGCGGATAAAATCTGCCGCACAGCGCTGGAAAAATTCTCCCAGCAGCACCAGCCGCTGCTGGTGAGTCTGGAATCGCTGGGGCGCCATACCGTGCAGATGCTGCACGATGTGCTGGATGCTTTTGCCCGTATGGACCTTGATGAAGCGGTGCGGATTTATCGTGAAGATAAGAAAGTCGACCAGGAATATGAAGGTATCGTGCGCCAGCTGATGACCTATATGATGGAAGATTCGCGCACTATTCCCAGCGTCCTGACCGCGCTGTTCTGCGCCCGCTCGATTGAGCGTATTGGCGACCGCTGCCAGAATATCTGCGAATATATTTTCTACTTCGTTAAAGGTCAGGATTTCCGTCACGTTGGCGGCGACGAACTGGATAAACTGCTGGCGGGAAAAGATCCTAAAGAGTAATGAATCACAGAGACTAATTCTGATATAAGGATATATCAGAATTAGTTATGATTAATGCAGTGGCTATTTTTTTATTCGCAAAAATTGATGCGATTTTCATCACAAATAATAATTTCGCCAATTGTGGTTTGATTTTTATAGCGTAACAATGTGGTTCATTAATCGGGTGACTTGTCGTTACAGGGCCCGAATAAATACGCTGGATTGTTACTGCGTAAGCAGGCAAAACCTGACATCACCGTTAACCGGGTGATGTCAGGTTTTTTTTTGCCAAATAATCCACCCGCAGTAAATGAATGGGATTGTTACCGCCGTGCGGGCAAAACCTGAAGAAAATCGCCTCTGTTTTATACAGGGAGTTTTCTTCAGGTTTTTTTATGCGATGCAAGGATGTCTGAGAATACACCATGCCTTCACGCAGGTTGTTATTTTTTCGCGATATTCAATTGCACTCATGTTTATATAAAGGGAACTTATGTTTAAAAAAAATCTGATTACATCTGCCATACTTATTATGGCGCCGCTCGCTTATTCGACGCATGCTCTGGCGGAATCGCTAACGGTCGAACAGCGCCTTGAGCTTCTGGAAAAGGCGCTTAAAGATACGCAGTCCGAACTTAAAAAATATAAAGATGAAGAGAAAGCCAGAAATCAAATCTGGATCGCCAATACGCAGTCCGGCACCAACACACAACGTGCTTCTACGCAGGTTGCCAGCGCTCCCGCACCGGCCGGCGGCGCAGAAAAACCAGCCGCGGTTCTGGTGAAAAACGAACAGCCCGCGGCGAATGGCGAGTCCATTTATAGCTCGATGACAATGAAGGATTTCAGCAAGTTTGTGAAGGATGAAATTGGCTTCAGCTATAACGGCTATTACCGTTCCGGCTGGGGGACCGCATCTCATGGTTCACCAAAGTCCTGGGCGATTGGCTCGCTCGGTCGCTTCGGTAATGAATACTCTGGCTGGTTTGATTTACAGCTTAAGCAGCGGGTCTATCAGGAAGACAATAAGCGGGTTGATGCCATTGTGATGCTTGACGGTAACGTCGGGCAGCAGTATTCCTCCGGCTGGTTTGGCGATAACGCTGGCGGCGAGAACTATATGCAGTTCTCTGATATGTACGTAAATACCAAAGGTTTCCTGCCATTCGCACCGGAGGCGGATTTCTGGGTGGGTAAGCACGGCGCGCCGAAAATTGAAATCCAGATGCTGGACTGGAAAACGCAGAGAACCGATGCCGCAGCAGGCATTGGTCTTGAAAACTGGAAAGTGGGCGCGGGTAAATTTGATATCGCGCTGGTGCGCGAGGACGTCGATGACTACAACCGCACGTTGACCAAAAGCCAGCAAATTAACACCAATACTATTGATATTCGTTATAAAGAGATCCCTCTTTGGGATAAAGCATCACTGATGGTCAGCGGTCGTTATGTCGCGGCCAATCAGAGCTCATCTGAGAAATATAATGAAGGTAATAATGGATATTATGAATGGAAAGATACCTGGATGGCGGGAACGTCGTTAACGCAGAAGTTTGATAACGGCGGATTTAACGAATTTTCCTTCCTGCTGGCAAATAACTCCATCGCCAGCAGCTTCTCGCGCTACGCGGGATCCAGCCCGTATACCACCTTTAACGGCAGATACTATGGCGATCACACCAACGGCACCGCCGTTCGTTTGACCTCTCAGGGAGAAACCTATTTGAGTGATGACATCATTCTGGCGAACGCCATCGTTTACTCTTTTGGTAATGATGTCTACAGCTACGAGACCGGCGCGCACTCTGATTTTGAGTCTATTCGCGCCGTCGTGCGCCCGGCCTGGATTTGGGATAAATATAACCAGACCGGCGTTGAGCTGGGCTATTTCAAGCAGCAGAACAAAGATATCACCGGCAAGAAATATAACGAATCCGGCTACAAAACCACCCTGTTCCATACCTTTAAAGTGAATACCAGTATGCTGACCTCCCGCCCGGAAATTCGTTTCTATGCGACTTATATTAAAGCGCAGGATATCGACCTGGATAAGGCAGCCAACAGCAATACTCGCAGCATTTTTGAAGACGGTAAGAACGACCAGTTTGCCGTAGGCGCCCAGGCTGAAATCTGGTGGTAAGGCTGGTTCCGGTCAGGACAAATTCTCAAGAGGAATATCGATGAAACGACATGCTATTTACTTCGCTCTGGCGCTGGCAGGCGCTGCGTTTACCACTCATGCCGCGCCATTCCCGGCCACCCCGAGCGCGGCGATCCCGGTCAGCCAGTATATTACCCAGGTTAACGGCGATAAGAGCATTACCTTCCGCCTGTTTGCCCCGGATGCAAAACGGGTATCCGTGGTAACGGGGGCAACGCCGGATACCTTCGTCTCCCATGATATGACCAAAGACGAGCAGGGGATCTGGACATGGAAAAGCGAAACGATGACCCCGAACCTTTACGAATATTATTTCGATGTCGACGGATTCCGTTCTGTCGATACCGGTAGCCGCTATCAAAAACCGCAGCGACAGGTGAATACCAGCCTGATTCTGGTTCCCGGCAGCATTCTTGACGATCGCGCGGTGGCTCACGGCGAGCTACGAACCCTGACCTATCACTCAAAGGCCCTGAATTCTGAGCGTCGCGCCTACGTGTGGACGCCGCCAGGCTATACCGGTAGCGGCGAGCCGCTGCCGGTGCTCTACTTCTATCACGGTTTTGGCGACAGCGGCCTGTCGGCTATCGATCAGGGACGTATCCCGCAAATCATGGATAACCTGCTGGCGGAAGGCAAAATCAAGCCCATGCTGGTAGTGGTGCCGGATACCGAAACCGATATTCCTGAAGCGGTTGCGGAAAACTTCCCGCCGCAGGAGCGGCGTAAAACCTTCTATCCGCTGAATGCGAAAGCGGCTGATAAAGAGCTGATGAACGATATTATTCCGCTGATTGATGAGCGCTTTAACGTGCGTAAAGACGCGGATGGCCGGGCGCTTGCCGGGCTGTCGCAGGGCGGTTATCAGGCGTTGGTCTCCGGAATGAACCATCTGGAGAGCTTCGGCTGGCTGGCAACCTTCAGCGGCGTAACGACAACGACGGTACCGGATGCCGGCGTTGAAGCACAGCTAAACCAGCCGCAGGCGATCAACAAGCAGCTGCGTAACTTTACCGTCGTCGTGGGTGAGAAAGACGTGGTCACCGGTAAAGATATCGCCGGCCTGAAAGCGGAGCTGGAGAAGCAGAAAATCAACTTTGATTACCATGAGTATCCGGGCCTCAACCATGAAATGGACGTCTGGCGCCCGGCCTACGCCGAGTTCGTTCAGAAGTTGTTCAAATAAAATTAAGGGGCCAGTTTGCTGGCTCCTTATCTTCAATACCTTGAGGGAGACAATATGAAATTAATCGTGACGGAAGATTATGCGGAGATGAGCCTGGTCGCCAGCCATCACGTTCTGGGCTATATCACCGCGCCGCGCAGGGTGAATCTGGCGGTGACGGCAGGCAGTACGCCGAAAAAAATGTATGAATATCTGACGGCCGCGATTAAAGGTAAACCGTTCTATTCTCAAGTCCATTATTACAACTTTGACGAGATCCCATTTCGTGGACAGGATCGTGAAGGCGTGACCATTTCCAATTTGCGCAATCTGTTTTTCACTCCCGCTCAGATCCCGGAAGAGAACATTCACAAGCTCAGCCATGAAAACTTTATGCATCACGACCAGCGATTACAGGAAGAAGGGGGCCTCGATCTGATGGTGATGGGCCTCGGCGCCGACGGCCATTTTTGCGGTAACTTGCCGAATACCACGCGCTTCCACGATGCGACGGTGGAAGTCCCTATCGTCGGAGATATGGTGGGGCTTGTCGCTCACGGCGAAATGGGCGGCGACTTCTCTGCGGTGCCGGATAGCTACGTCACGATGGGGCCGAAAAGCGTTATGGCGGCGAAAAACCTGCTGCTTATCGTCAGCGGCGCCGCAAAGGCGCGGGCGCTACAAGAGGTGATTGAAGGCGAAGTCAGCGAGCGGGTTCCGGCATCAGTGCTGAAACTGCATCCATCCCTGGTGATAGTGGCTGATAAAGCGGCGGCTGCGGAATTGAGACAACCGTAATCCACTTTCAGCGTAGCGCAGGCGGGACGCGTCCTGATAGCGCTACGCTCCGGGTTTATCGCGTTATATTCCAGCCGCGCGCTTGCCATAGTTCAGGTAGCTCTTCCAGGCGGGTAAAGGTCGTCACCTTCGGATGGTCGATCGGCTTATTATGCGGATCGGCGCAGAAGTAGAACACCTCCATTCCGGCGGCAATCCCTGACTGCGCGCCTGCGCTGGAATCATCAACCAGAATGCAGTTTTCGACGTTAACGTTCATCGCTTTTGCGGCATGCAGCATCAGGGCCGGATCGGGCTTCCAGCGCTGAATATCATAGCCGCTGTAAAGACGCTCGGGAAAATGGTGCAGCATTCCGGTTTTACCCAGAGAGTGCTGCATTTTGCTCACCGGACCGTTGGAGACCACGCACATCGGCACGCTGACCGCGTCCAGTAGCGCCTGGGCGCCAGAGATGACTTCCAGTTCGCTATCAAACAGGCGGGCGACTTCATCGCGGTACACCGGCTCAAGGGTCGCCTTATCCAGATTAACGCCGTACTCCGCGTTAATGGTGTCGATAATCTCGTACAGCTTTACGCCCTTGAAGCGCTTAAAAATCTCCTCTAAATCCAGCGTAATGCCGAATTCCCTGAACATGTGAACGTAGGCGCGGGAGCAGATCACCTCGCTGTCGACCAGCGTGCCGTCACAGTCGAAAAATACTGCTTCTGGTTGGGTCATGTCGTTTCCATTTTAATAAGTTAACGTTTTCGTCTTGCTGATTTGTGAGACGCAATCGTTGCCGTATAAGCAAAATCGATGAAAAAAAGTATCTCACAACCGCCCTTATTGTCGCATTTTGGTATAGGATAGCGACGAATTTTCCCTCCTTTGTTCGGAAACCGATAATGAGTCAACAACAAACCAGCCAGTCTTCTGGCCAGGGTCTGCTGGAGCGCGTGTTCAAACTGCGTGAACACGGCACGACGGCACGCACCGAAGCGATTGCAGGTTTCACCACCTTTCTGACGATGGTGTACATCGTTTTCGTTAACCCACAGATCCTCGGCGTGGCGGGTATGGATACCAGCGCCGTTTTCGTCACAACCTGTCTGATTGCTGCATTCGGTAGCATCATGATGGGGCTGTTCGCTAACCTTCCGGTGGCCCTGGCGCCGGCGATGGGGCTAAACGCCTTCTTTGCTTTTGTCGTGGTACAGGCGATGGGCTTGCCCTGGCAGGTCGGGATGGGCGCGATTTTCTGGGGCGCCGTTGGCCTGCTCCTGCTGACGATTTTCCGCGTGCGCTACTGGATGATTGCGAATATTCCGGTTAGCCTGCGCATTGGTATCACCAGCGGTATCGGCCTGTTTATCGGTATGATGGGCCTCAAAAACGCGGGCGTTATCGTCGCCAACCCGGAAACCCTGGTGAGTATTGGCAACCTGACGTCTCATAGCGTGCTGTTGGGTATTCTTGGCTTCTTTATTATTGCTATTCTGGCTTCCCGCAACATCCACGCGGCGGTGCTGGTTTCTATCGTGGTCACCACTTTGCTGGGCTGGATGCTGGGTGACGTTCACTACAGCGGCATCGTTTCCATGCCGCCGAGCGTAACGACGGTCATTGGCCATGTTGACCTGGCAGGTTCGCTGAATCTTGGCCTGGCAGGAGTGATCTTCTCGTTTATGCTGGTGAACCTGTTCGACTCCTCCGGCACCCTGATCGGCGTAACCGACAAGGCCGGCCTGGCCGATGCTAAGGGCAAGTTCCCGCGTATGAAGCAGGCGCTGTTTGTCGATAGCGTATCCTCCGTTGCGGGGTCTTTTATCGGTACCTCTTCCGTCACTGCCTATATTGAATCTTCCTCTGGGGTTTCCGTGGGCGGCCGTACCGGCTTAACCGCCGTGGTGGTGGGCATTTTGTTCCTGCTGGTGATCTTCCTGTCGCCGCTGGCGGGCATGGTCCCTCCTTATGCCGCAGCCGGCGCGCTGATTTACGTTGGCGTCCTGATGACGTCCAGCCTGGCGCGCGTGAAGTGGGATGATTTAACCGAATCCGTTCCTGCGTTTATTACCGCCGTGATGATGCCGTTTAGCTTCTCCATTACAGAAGGTATTGCCTTAGGCTTTATCTCTTATTGCGTGATGAAGATTGGCACCGGCCGGCTGCGCGATCTCAGCCCGTGCGTTATTGTAGTTTCACTGCTGTTCGTGCTGAAGATTGTGTTTATTGACGCGAAATAAACAGTAAGCCCTTTTCTGTGAAAAGGGCTTTAGCGTTTACACCCTCTCCGCGAGGGAGAGGGGCGGGGTGACATCCCTTTTTATTCAGGCCTTAACTCGCTGAATATACTCGGCAAAAGCGCTAAGCTGCCCGGTCAGATGATCGAGCGTGCCCTGATCGACAACTTTCCCCTCCTGCGGATCCACTTTATTCTGAATCACGCCGCCCATAAACTCGGGCTTATTCATCACCATCGCATCGAGGAATACCAGAATCTGACGCAGATGATACTGGCAGCGCGCGCCGCCAATGGCCCCCATAGAGCTGGTCTGGATCAGAACCGGCTTGCCGGATAGCGGTTGTTCCGGGAGACGAGACAGCCAGTCGATGGCGTTTTTCAGGCCGCCGGGCACCGAGTAGTTATATTCCGGCGTAACGATAACCACGCCATCCGCCTCACGAATTTGCTGCGCGATATCCTGAACGCTTTGTGGGAAACCCTCTTCCTGCTGCACGTCGGCATCATAGAGAGGAATATCGCCAATGGACGGTAACGCGGAAACTTCCATACCCGCGGGCGCGATGCCGGGCAGGGTACGTGCGACCATGGCATTAAAAGAGCCTTTGCGCAGACTTCCGAGTAACGTAACAACTTTCAACGTATCAGACATGATTGCTCCTTTGCATCATGATGGCCGGGAACACCGGTCAGTTGAGGGAGAAGGCTTTTTCTACCGGTAAACTGGTGAAGCGCATCAGCCGGGCGGATGGTTCTTTAGCACGGGTCTGCGCGTCAGGCAGGCTGCGCCAACCCTCTTTCGCGTTATATTCCCAGACTTTTAGCTGGCCAATATCCGGGCTGGCGGCAATAGACCAGACCAGCACCGTTTCGGCGTCGCAGACGGCTTCGATTGACTGCGTCCCGCTTGTCCGCAACCGTCCGGAGCCCGGGAGAAGCTGCAGGTTCAAGGCGGTTTCGCCGGTCAGCTTCATCACGCTTTTGCGTAACGCATCAAGCTGCGCGCGCGCTTCGTCAGGATCGTGCTGATTGCTAATCCATATTCGCTCATTACTGTTAAATACGTAACGTTCTGTATCGTGCGATGCATGTAACGCGCGGGAAGCGTGCGGCAATTCCATATCCAGGCCGCAATCGCCTTCGGTGGTTAAGGCAACGCCGACGATATTTCCGGCATAGGAGATGGAGAAACGCGGGAGATGTTCGTCGCGAAAAGCCGGTTTTCCATTCTCTTCGTCAATAATTTCGGGGAGTTCACTGATGCCGTACAACATAAAGAGGAGTTCTGCGAGGAGTGACCGGGATGCGCGATATCGGCTTTGTCGGTACTCAGGCAGGCGTCTAGCGGATTGATGACAGGCCGCTGACAGGCGTGTGGATAGCGGCTCCCGGGTGTTGAGTATCCCTCTTGCAAAATGCGTTGCCATTCTTCGCTCCGTGATTAATGGTCAATGATAAAAACTGCAAATGATATTATCGCTCAGAATTACCAGGTTTTAATGTGGAAATCATCTCTTGAAAAGGGAAATTGCGTGAATTTTACAATTTATTGCGCAAAGGGGGGCAAACCGGGAGCTATAGCGGTTCGGCGTAGAGCTGCCTGAGCGTTTCCCGTAGCCAGACGATCTTCGGGTTATAACTGTTGCGCTTATGCCAAAGAAGGGTAAAGGGGACGCGTATTTTCTCCAGCTGCGACGGTTCCAGCGGCAGAGGTAAGCAAACCAGCGGCAGGTGGTGCTGCTGATTGTAACGCTGGCAGTAACGCGGAGCGGTGGCCAGCATCGTATGATTGGGCTGAGCGGCCATAAATAACGACTGCTCAAAACCCGGAACGGTCAGCGCCACGGTGCGTTTATGTCCCAGATCCTGCAGGACATCGTCCAGCGCCCAGGTGTCGCTTTGTTCCCAGCAAATATTAATGTGCGGATAGCGCAAGAACGTGTCCAGATTCCACTCTTCGCTCAGCGCGGGATGATCGGCGCGCAGCCATACCTGCGGGAGATCGGTAAACAGGATTTCAAAATCAATATACCAGGGCAGCAGGCTAAGCTGCTCCCGGGAGCGAGGATGTGTTTCCCTGCCGCAAAATCCGATATCGACTTCACCGCGAATAATCGCATCCAGCGAATCGTAATCCCAGTTACGCAGGCGGATCAGCGCCTGAGGATAGCGCTGGTAAATCCGCTGCGAAAGCGTATTGAGAAGGATCATCAGCAGCGGCGACTCTGCCGCCAGCTCAAACTTTAGCCCGCTGGGCATAGTGTGATGAGGCTTATCAAGGATCTGATTGCCCATCTGCATCCAGTCCGCCAGATCCTGCTCCATACTGCTCATCAGCGGCGTGGGCGATAGCCCCAGAGGCGTTTTGACAAACAGCGGATCGTCAAACCAGGCGCGCAGCTTGGCCAGCGATTTGCTTACCGCTGACGGCGAGACGTTCATCCGTTTCGCCGTGCGGGTGACGCTGAGCTCCTGAGTTAAGAGCTGCAGGCAGAGCAGCAGATTAAGATCGAGACTCGACAGGGGTTTCTTCATAGCGTTGCGCGGCCCGCGCCGGAGAGGCGACCATAATCAGAACAATGCTCACTATGCTACAGGCAATAAGTATCCCGATCAGCATATTCATCGCGCTGAGTCCGATGATGGCCGCCAGCCAAATCCACAGAGAAGAGCCGCAAACCTGAGCTATCCCTAAAACTGAACTCGCTACGCCAGCGCGCAGGGTGAATGGCCCGAGGGCCTGACTCATCGCCACGCCAAAGCCTGCGGAGAACCCTGCGCAAATCAGTCCCAGCCCCAGCATCGTCACCGTCTGGCTGGTGGACAGACTCAGCAGCACGCCCGCGCTAAAGAACAGCGCCTGTGAGGTCAGCATGAGCGTGCGGGGTTTAAATAGCGTCAGAGCAAACGGCGTCGAAAACGAAACCACCATGCTCACGAGCGCCATAAGCGCCATGGTCATGGAATAGGTACCGCGATCGAAGCCCATCACCTCCATCATCAGCACCGGTGAGACGTTAACGTAGGTCAGAATAGCCGTCACGCTCAGAGTAGTCATCACGATTCGGCTGAGGAAAAAGCGATTGAGCAGCGACTCCGGGACGATATTTTGCTGCTTTGCCGCGTGCGGAACGGATGTTGGTCGCGTTTCCCGCAACACAAATATCGACAGCAATCCCACCAGAGCCCCCATGCCGCTCATGGTATAGAACAGGCTCTGCCAGGGGAATTTCAGCATAATCAGATGACCGATTACCGGGGCCAGAACCGGAATAATGCAGGTAATACCGTTAAGGAGAGAAAGCACTTTTGCCCGGCGGCGATCGTCCAGGGTATCGCGCAATACCGCAAAGGCGACCACGTAGCAGCTGCCCGCGCCAATCCCCTGAATAAAACGCCCGGCCAGGAAATGGGCGCTGCCCTGCGCTTGCGAGCAAAGAAGAGAGGCCAGCAGGAAAACGACGGCGCCGAAAATCGCCACCGGCTTCCGGCCGGATTTGTCGGCTATACGGCCAGCAAACAGCATCGCCGCGGCCATTCCTGCCAGGTAAACTGAAAAGGCGATGTGCAGCTGCGCTTCACTGGCCCCCAGATCCTGCGCAATGCGCGGCAGGCCGACCAGATACATATCGATGCCGGATGGATAAAGCAGAACCAGCGCAAAACTGCAGATAAGAAAGCGTGCCATAGAACCCCTCACATAAGATTGCCGTAAAGCATAGTGGGGTTCGTGCGGTAGTACGAGTTGCCATTTGGACAACAATGTTTTCCTGAGAGGAAACGGGAGACGCAAGAGACACTTTTCATGCCCGGATAAATCGGTATGGTGGGTTTGATTCAGGGGATACCGTCCCGCCAGCGGGTCTGGCGGGCGGCGGAGGCTTGTCAGGCCAGCAGCGTGTGATTAACTTTAATCACCGTTTTTTTTATCTCAACGCTCTCTGCGCCCTGCACGCCTGGCTTATGCGGCTCGCCCGGCAAGAAAATGGCAAACATACCGGGCTTCAGCACTACCTGCTGCTGGTCGGCAATGGTTGAACATAGCCGGTAGTCGTCCTCGTGGTGCCATGTTTCGCACTCCCGGGCGCTATCGACCACGCCATAATGGATTGTTTCTTCGCCTTCCAGCAGGATCTGAATATCAATAAATTTTTTGTGCAGCTCCGCTTTTTTACTTTCCGCCGGCTGCGTAGCGAAGCGCATGACGTTCATATAAATATCATCGCCCTGTAAATCATAACGCCCGGGTTCACACTGCTGCGGTTGGGCCTTAACGGCCAGCCTCACAGCCTCAAGCAGAACGGGTGATAGTCCTGCGCATTCCGGGTGATGGATATCGCCGATAATCATAATGCTTTGTCCTCTGCTAACAACGCCGCGCCAATCAGCCCGGCATCATGCTGATAGTGTGCGGCTACAATAGGGGTGTGATATACCGCAGGCTCCTGCGCCAGATATCTTTCAACCAGGGGAATATAGCCGGGCGCCAGCCCGATACTGCCGCCCAGGACGGCATACTGGCAGTTATAGCTGGCCTTCATGTCGGCAATCAGCCGGGCGATGGTTTGCGCCGAACGGTGAACTAACGATGTCGCCTGGGAATGGCCGCTTTGCGAAAGAGCAAAAATGGTTTTGGCCGTCATTCCCTGCAGATCGTCGGTTGCCAGCGCGGCGATCCCCCTTCCGGATGCAATAGCCTCCACGCAGCCAATACGCCCGCAGCCGCAGCGCGGGCCGTGCGGGTCAGCCAGCGTATGGCCGATATGTCCGGCCAGCCCCTCCTTGCCGGACAAGAGCTTACCGTGGCAGACGATACCGCCGCCCACGCCGGTAGAGATGGTGATGAAGACCATCTCGCTCGCATCGGCAGCCAGAGCGTGATATTCGGCCCAGGCTGCCGCCTGCGCATCGTTCACCGCCAAGCACGGCAGCCCCGTTAGCTGCGCCAGCGTGTCCCTAAGAGGAAACTGCGCCAGCCCGCCCAGGTTATCCGGGTTTAACGCCGTCAGAACGCCGTGACCAATAATGCCCGTGGAGGCGACCGCTACCTGCCGGGACCGGCCTGCGAAAGGCGCAACCAGCTCGCGTAACGCTTCCGTTAGCGCCGCCGGCGTTTTGCTGGCTGGCGTTGGCAGCGTCTGTTTTTCCAGCACGCGATGCTGAGCATCGACCAGTGCGGCGGCAAGCTTGGTGCCGCCGATATCAATTGCCAGCGTGGTCATAGCGCAGCCTCAGTCAGCGCATCGCGGTACCACTGGCAGATGTGTTCCAGACGCGTAATCGCTGAGCCGACGGTCACCGCCCATGCGCCGTGCTTTATCGCCTGCGCCGCCAGCGCCGGGGAGTTAAATCGGCCTTCGGCAATGACCCGGTATCCTTTGGCGCTCAGCGCCTGCACTAGCGGGAAATCCGGTTCGGTAGGTACCGCATCCGTGGTATACCCGGACATCGTTGTCCCGATAATGTCTGCGCCAAGATTGTGGCACTCAGTCCCGTCCTCCAGGCTGGAGCAGTCTGCCATCGCCGCGCAGCCACGCTGATGAATTCGGTCAATCATTGCCTTAACGCCAACCGGACGCGGGCGATCCGTACCGTCGAAGGCGATAATATCCGCCCCCGCCTGCGCCAGCGCGTCTACATCTTCCAGAAATGGCGTAATGCGCACCGGCGAGTCCGGCAGATCGCGCTTGATGATGCCAATAATCGGTACTGAAATCAGCTCGCGGGTCGCCTTCAGGTTGTTAAGGCCTTCAATTCGTACTGCGACCGCCCCCGTATTGACCGCCGCCAGCGCCATAGCCGCGACGATTTCAGGTTTATCTAACGGGCTACCCGGTACCGGCTGGCAGGAGACAATGAGGCCACCCAATTGTTTAACGTTACTATCCAAATCATCAAATAAAGACATAGCACTATCCCTTACTTCCGTTTGCGCCCGACAGAGCCGGGCGCATGAATTTAGTGTTTATCGCAAAGCGGAGCGTTCGCTTTGTCGTGACCAACCAGTGCGCCGCTGAACGGTTTACCATCAATAGCGTCATGGGTACGTAGCGCTTCCGGGCGAATCCAGCGCTGTACTCGGGACGGCATATCCAGACCAATCAGCAGGATCACCACAAACGTCAGTCCGAAGGAGAGCGACCCCAGCGCCGTACCCAGATGCATGTGCTGTGCGACCAGCGCGCCGAGGACCGGCGCAGCCGCCCCGCCCAGGGCGCCTACGTTATAGGTGAAACCCAGACCGGCAGCGCGCTGGTCGGTGTCGAAGTAGCCGCCGATCAATTTCGGTAAGATCCCGGCAATCCCCTGACCCAGCATCTGCTGGAAGAAGAGAAGGATGCCCAGACCCCAGAGGCTGGAGCCGCCGATGGCGAAGACCGGAATAATCAGAACCTGCGATGCCAGCAGGCTGTAAACGTAGGCTTTTCGCGTGCCCAGCCAGTCGCCGAGGAAACCGCCGACGATGCAGCCGACGGCTGCGCCGAATCCGCTAAAGAAGAGCACCTTCGCGACCGTCGACGGATCGTATGCCAGCTCGGTTTTCAGATAGGTCGGCAACAGCGCCTGGATAGGCCAGGAGTAGAGAAAGGCGAACAGAACGACAACCATCAGCATCACGCCGGTCGGCCAACGTTTTCCGCTGCTCTGTACCATAAAGCTGATGAAAATGATGGTGCAGACGAGCGCCAGCGCAATCACCACGAGCGGATTGTGCAGGTTTCCGGCGAAGCAGAACCAGAGCGCGGCCGTTGCGGCCAGCGTCATCAGCATATTCATGGCGCGATATTTACCGCGATAGAGGATATCCACCATCGTCCGCACCGGCGTTTTTTTCGTCTGGCGCTCTGTCCAGTCTTCCGTTTCCGGAATATTTTTACGCAGCCACAGCGCGAAAATAATCGGCAGAATGCCGAGGAAGAACAACGCGCGCCAGCCCCATAAGGGGACCACCAGACTGTAAACCTGCGCCGCTACGACAGCGCCGACGGAAAAGCCGGAAATCAGGAAGCCGCTGGCTTTATTTCGCAAGTGTTTTGGCCAGCTTTCAATCACATAGGTGGCGCTGGATCCGTACTCTCCGGCCATTCCCATTCCAATCACCATACGGGCGATAAACATGGAGGTGTATCCAGGCGCAAAGCCGCAGGCCAGCGTACCGACGGAGAAAAGAATAATACTGCTGACCATCGCGAGGCGGCGGCCATAGCGGTCACCCATCGCCCCCAGCAGCAAGCCGCCGAACCAGCGGGAGATAAACGCCGCCGAGATAATACTCGCCGCCTGTACCGTGGTGAGCTGGAATTCGCTTTGTACTTCGGTGAGCACCAGAGCAATTAAAACGAAATCAAAACCATCCAGTAAATAGCCCAGCCAGGCTGCGGAAAACGCCCGCCACTGCGACTTATTGAGGTGCTTATACCATGGTTTGGTACTTATTATTTCACTCATATGCTCTCCTGTGATGAGCAACGTTTTTATGCTGTAGGGCCAAAAAAAAGCAGGGTGCCGCGCACCCGAATGAAGTTAAACTCCAATTAATGTATTTTTTAGAAGTTAAACACCACAAGGGCTTTGCATGAGATATGTGAACAAGATCATGGTCACAGGCGAGGGGGAATGAAAAAAGGCGATCTGACTCACGCGATGAGACGTAATATGTTTTTGCCGCGCCGGGGATAGCCGCATCACCACGGCGTTTTTTAAAAAACCATATTGCCTGGCGCTGAACTGTCCTCCATCATGAGCGCCTGATAATCGCGTAAACAGTAGGGAAGAGATGACGACTCCGACTTCGCCGGTCAAAGCCGGGAAAATACTTGATACCCTGGGGGCGATGCAAAGCAGTATGACCCGCGTCGGGAAAAGCATCGCGCAGTATGTGATCGCTTCCCCGCATAAGGTGACTCAGCTTTCGATTGCCGATCTCTCAGAGGAAGTGAACGCGGGCGAAGCATCGGTGATCCGTTTCTGTCGACAGCTGGGCTATAAAGGTTTTCAGAACTTCAAAATGGAACTGGCCATTGAGCTGGCCATGAACGATAGCGATGACAACAGCACGCTGCTGGAGGCTGAAATTCAGAAAACCGACGATGCGCACACCATCGGCCTGAAGCTCCAGGGCGCCATCTCGACCGTGCTTTCGGAAACGCTAAATCTGCTGGATATGGAGCAGGTGGAACGGGTCGTGGAGGCGCTGCATACTTGTAATTGCGCCTATATCTTTGGCGTTGGCGCTTCCGGACTGACCGCCGAGGAGATGAAGCATAAGCTGATGCGAATCGGGCTGCGCGTCGATGCCTTAACAAATAATCACTTTATGTATATGCAGGCCGCGCTGCTCAAGGTTGGCGATGTCGCCATCGGCATCAGCCACTCCGGACATTCGCCGGAAACCGCGCACGCCCTCGATCTGGCAAGGCAGGCTGGAGCCACCACCGTCGCCTTAACGCATAACCTCGGATCGCCATTGAGTAAAGTCGCTGATATTACGCTCATTAACGGCAACCGACAGGGGCGCCTGCAGGGTGACTCTATCGGCACTAAAACGGCGCAGCTCTTCGTTCTGGATCTCATTTATACGCTGCTGGTGCAGAGAGACCCGGAAGCCGCCCGCGCGAATAAACTGCGAACGATGGATGCTCTGTCCATGCTCAAGTAGCGCGAATTTAGTGCGATTCGTCACAATCTGATACTCCCGTTTTTTCTCCCTGCCGGTAACCTGTTGCAACCGGCATCGTTAGCCCCTAGGATGGAGTAATACTTCAAAATTAATTAATTTAAGAAGAAAAACACCATTCGAGGATTACATGACAAAGTTAACAGGTCTTATTGCCGCCCCCCATACGCCTTTTGATGCCAACGGCGAAGTCAACTACCCCGTTATCGATCGGATTGCCGAGCATCTGATTGCGCAGGGCGTTAAAGGTGCTTACGTCTGTGGGACGACCGGAGAAGGCATCCACTGTTCCGTAGAAGAGCGTAAAAAAATTGCCGAGCGCTGGGTCGCGGCAAGCCAGGGACAATTAAGCATTACGCTACACACCGGGGCTCTCAGCATCGCCGATGCGCTGGAGCTCAGCCGCCATGCTGAAACCCTGGATATTTTTGCCACCTCGGTCATCGGACCGTGCTTCTTCAAACCGTCAACCGTCGACGATCTGGTGGAATATTGCCGTATTATCGCCGCCGCCGCGCCGTCAAAAGGCTTCTATTACTACCACTCCGGCATGTCGGGTCTGAGCCTGGATATGGAGCAGTTCCTGATCGCGGCAGCGGATAAAATCCCGAACCTGTCCGGTATGAAGTTTAACTCCGCGGATATGTATGAGTTCCAGCGCTGCCTGCGCGTCAACAATCGCCAGTTCGATATTCCGTTCGGCGTGGATGAGTTTTTACCGGCAGGCCTGGCCTGCGGCGCCGTCGGCGCGGTTGGCAGTACTTATAACTATGCGGCGCCGCTCTATCATCGTCTGATCGACAGCTTTAACCGGGGAGACCATCAGGATGTTGCTGCCTGTATGGATAAGGTTATCGCAATTATTCGCGTCCTGATTCAGTACGGCGGCGTTGCGGCCGGGAAGCTGGCGATGCAGCTGCACAGTATTGACGTCGGCGATCCGCGCCGCCCGCTGCGCCCGATGACCAGCGAGCAAAAGCGCGTCGCGCTGGACGCTTTTCGCGCTGCCGATTTTATTTAATCGTTAAGCGCATCGACTGGCATCCGCGGGATACCGCATCCCCGGATGCTTCTTTATCAGCGACGTTATTTCCAGATCTTTGCCATACCTTCACTTTCTGGCCTGACGCTGGAAAACCCAAATTTTGCGTACAGCTCGGGAACATCCGCCACCAGCGAGACGTATGCCCCTTTAAACGCGTTTTCATCCAGCCAGGCGACAATTTTTTGCATGATCTGGCGACCAAGCCCTTTTCCCTGATGAGCGGGATCAACGGCGACGTCGACGATTTCAAAGTTCAGCGCGCCGTCGCCGACGATGCGCCCCATCCCAACGGGCACGCCCTCATAGAGGATATGCACCCCGTAGCAGCTATGCGGCAGACCCGCGCGGGCGCCTTCCAGCGGGCGCGGGGACATACCAGAAATGATGCGCAGGCGGCAAAAGTCTTCCGCAGAAGGTACGGTATCAATCAGGGTGTAATCACTCAACATGGTGGTATCCGGTACGAGTAAAGCGAGGGTATCGATAAGGGTAATAGAGAAAGCGCTGTGCCGTGAAGACGTAAAGGGAAAATAATAAACCCGCTTTAACAGGACGTTAAGGCGGGTTAGTCAATGCTCACAAACTGAGATTACTTACCAATACAGAAACTGGAGAAAATGCGCCCCAGCAGGTCGTCGGAGGTAAACTCACCGGTGATTTCGCTCAGGTTCTGCTGGGCCAGGCGCAGCTCTTCCGCCAGCAGCTCGCCAGCCCAGGCGCCCAGCAGCTGCGCTTTACCCTGCTGCAGATGCTCTGCGGCATCGGACAGCGCCTGCAGGTGGCGACGGCGCGCCAGAAAGCCGCCTTCCATATTGGTCTCAAAACCCATGCTCTGCTTGAGATGATTGCGCAGCACGTCTACGCCCTCGCCGGTACGCGCCGAAAGGCGGACAAGTGAGTGGTCATTTACTTCGCTCAACCCCAGCGTTTCGCCGGTAATATCCGCTTTGTTGCGCACCACGGTAATCGGCAAATTTTTCGGCAGACGGGCGATAAAATCTGGCCAGATATCCGCCGGATCGGTCGCACCGGTGGTGGTGCCGTCGACCATGAACAGTACGCGGTCGGCTTGTTCAATCTCCTGCCAGGCACGCTCGATGCCGATGCGCTCGACCTCGTCGTTCGCATCGCGCAGGCCGGCGG
The DNA here is from genome assembly GCF_040065135.1 of Klebsiella sp. CN_Kp066. Classification (NCBI taxonomy): domain Bacteria; kingdom Pseudomonadati; phylum Pseudomonadota; class Gammaproteobacteria; order Enterobacterales; family Enterobacteriaceae; genus Klebsiella; species Klebsiella sp. CN_Kp066. Next base: position 54,552 of record NZ_JBEAIU010000055.1, read on the forward strand.
TATCAATGATGTGCAGCGGCATACCGTCAATGTGGATATGCTCGCGCAGAACGTCGCGGGTGGTTCCGGCAATATCGGTGACGATAGCCGCTTCCCGGCCCGCCAGCGCGTTCAGCAGGCTTGATTTCCCGGCGTTCGGCCGCCCGGCAATGACCACTTTCATCCCTTCGCGCAGCAGGCTGCCCTGGCGCGCCTCGGCGCGCACGGCGTCGAGATCGGCGATAACCGCGTTAAGCTGGGCTTCAATTTTACCATCGGAGAGGAAGTCGATCTCTTCGTCCGGAAAATCAATGGCTGCTTCGACGTAGATGCGCAGGTGAGTCAGCGCTTCCACCAGATGGTTGACGCGAGTAGAGAATGCGCCCTGCAGCGAATTCAGCGCTGAACGAGCCGCCTGCTCGGAGCTGGCGTCGATCAGGTCAGCAATCGCTTCGGCCTGGGCTAAATCGAGCTTATCGTTCAAAAACGCGCGCTCGGAGAACTCGCCGGGCCTGGCGATGCGCACACCCGGAAGCGTCAGAATACGTTTCAGAAGCAGGTCGAGAATAACAGGGCCGCCATGGCCCTGAAGCTCCAGCACGTCTTCACCAGTAAAGGAGTTCGGGCCGGGGAACCACAGGGCAATACCCTGATCCAGCGCGCTGCCGTCGCTGTCTTTAAACGGTAGGTAGTCGGCATAGCGCGGTTTCGGCAGCTTGCCCAGCACCGCCTGCGCAACGTCGCGCGCCTTCAGGCCAGAGATGCGCAGGATGCCCACACCACCGCGTCCCGGTGGGGTTGCCTGGGCGACGATAGTGTCGTTATGGCTCATGGTGACTCTCTATGTAGATGTAAAAAAGGCGGTCTATTGACCGCCTTCTCTGGCATTAACGTTACCGTAAATACTCAAAATAATTCAAGAGTATCAGGATTTTTTCTTCTCGCGGCTATGCAGACCACGCTTCTCCAGACCACGGTAAATCAGCTGCTGCTGAATAATGGTGACCAGGTTGCTGACGATATAGTAAACCACCAGACCAGACGGGAACCACAGGAAGAACACCGTAAAGATGACCGGCATAAAGGTCATGATCTTCTGCTGCATCGGGTCGGTCACGGTAGTCGGAGACATCTTCTGAATGAAGAACATCGTCGCGCCCATGATGATCGGCAGGATGTAGTACGGGTCTTGCGCAGACAGGTCGTGGATCCACAGGATAAACGGCGCATGACGCAGTTCAACCGAGGCGCTCAGCATGTAGTACAGCGCAAGGAAGATTGGCATCTGGATAATCAGCGGGAAGCAGCCACCCAGTGGGTTAACCTTCTCCGCTTTATACAGGGCCATCATCTCCTGGCTCTGACGCTGCTTGTCGTCGCCCAGACGCTCGCGCATTGCCTGAATCTTCGGCTGCAGCATACGCATCTTCGCCATGGAGGTGTACTGCGCTTTGGTCAGCGGGTACATGATGCCACGAACGATAAAGGTAATGACGATGATGGAGAAGCCCCAGTTGCCCAGATAGCTGTGGATCCATTTCAGCAGCTTGAACAGCGGCTGAGAGATAAACCACAGCCAGCCGTAGTCGACGGTCAGGTCAAGATGCGGCGCAACGGCGGCCATTTTGTCCTGAATGGCCGGGCCGACCCACAGGGTGCTTTCCAGCTTGTCGGTTTGACCCGGCTGGACCAGAACCGGCTGAGATTTGTAGCCGATAGCCACAAGACCGTTGCCAAGGTTCGCGGTATAGAAGTTGTTAGTGCCGTTGTTCTGCGGAACCCATGCGGTAGTAAAGTACTGCTGCAGCATGGCAACCCAACCGTTTTTGGTGCTGACGTTCAGGTTTTCGTTATCAACGATAGTATCGAATTTATATTTTTCGTACTTCGTTTCAGACGTTGAGTACGCCGCGCCACGGAAGGTGTGCATGGTAGTCAGGCCACCGGTCTGGGTGTCGCGATGCGTCGGCAGGTTGGCGGTTTGCTTCAGCTGGCCAAAGGTTGAGATTTCCAGCGGTTTTTCGCTGGCGTTCTCTACGCTATAGCCGACGTTCACCGCATATTCACCGCGCTTCAGGGTGAAGGTTTTGGTGAATACGTTGCCTGCTTTATCGGTGTACGTGAGCGGAATGACGATTTCGTTCTGGCCATCAGCCAGCACAAACGCATCTTTATCGACGTTATACAACGGACGCGGTCCGTTTGCCGGATTGTCCGGGCCATCACGACCGGTTAAACCGCTCTGCGCCTGATAGGTAAACTGCGGCGAAGTTTCCAGAAGCTGGAATGGCTCAGTTGACTTCAGCTCTTTCGGATAATCCAGAAGCAGCGCCTGCTCAACATCACCACCGCGGGTGTTGATGGTCAGGTCAAGCACATCGGTTTTTACCGTAATCAGTTTCCCCTGGCCACTGGCCGGTACGCCCTGGTCGGCGGCGCTACCCGTTGCTGTGGTCGTTGTCTGCGTGGTCTGCTGCTGAGGCTGAGGATTGTTATCCTGCTCCCAGGCTTGCCAGATCATGAAAGACACGAACAACAAAGCGATGATAAGAAGATTGCGTTGCGAATCCATCGTTAGTGTTCTCTGGTATCAAATGGTCCAGGCGGGACGGGATCGTCACCACCAGGGTGTAAAGGGTGGCATTTTAATACGCGTTTCACCGTCAACCAACTGCCTTTTATCAATCCAAACCTGCGCAATGCCTCAATTCCGTATTGAGAACAGGTTGGCGTGAAACGGCAGTGCGGCCCGAGTAGCGGACTAATCAGGCGCTGATAGACCCGAATCAGGCCTATCAGGACCCGCGAGCCAAGCGACAGTGGCGGCGCCATAATTTTTCCAACGCTTCCGAGAGAGCACGGTTATCGAGGTCGGCAACCCCTTTCTTCGCCACCACCACGAAATCCATTGGCGGGAGTTCATGTTGACGTAAACGGAAGCTTTCACGCGTCAGACGTTTGATCCGATTGCGTTCATGCGCACGCTTAACGTTTTTCTTGGCGACGGTAAGACCGATGCGGGGATGCCCCAGCGAATTTTGGCGGCCGAGGATGGTGATTTGCGGCGTGCCAGCCCGTAATGGCTGCTGGAAGACGAAAGTGAAATGACTGGGAGTTAACAAACGTAACTCCCTGGGAAATGCGAGCTTAACCACTCAGGGTTAGCTTTATTACTTGGAAACGGTCAGACGAGCGCGGCTTTTAGCACGACGACGTGCCAGAACCTGACGACCATTTTTAGTAGCCATACGAGCACGGAAGCCGTGAGAACGGTTGCGCTTCAGTACAGACGGTTGAAAAGTGCGTTTCATGGCGATTTCTACCTAAACTTGAATAATTTCACTGACTTTCGCGTAAATCCGAACGAATTTCGAACGGCCTACGCCTCAGCGTGGGTGATTAAAGAGGCCGGATTGTAATAATTGTACACTCCGGAGTCAATTCTCTTTCCTTATTTCTCGCACCTTGCCGCACAAAAAACAGGCGATGGCGCGCTGCGGAAAACGGGCATTACGCGCCGGGTGGGGGATTATACGACCTGGTGGATAAAGCGCAAGGATCGTAAAGGATCTTTGTTAGATCGATTAGGCTCAAAACCCGCGTAGCTCATTAATTTTTCCAATATGCGGCTGAAATCGTGCTTCACTCCAGCCAGGATCGATTACACTTATCCAGCTTCGATCCTTCCTGTGGATAAATCGGGAAGAATCTGTTGAGAAACACAAGATCTCTTTCTCAGTTTAGGCTATGATCCCCGGTCCCGATCGGGATCCAGAGATCCGCATCGGGTAATAACCGCAGATAGCGGTTCGCACGTCACCCCTTTTGTGCAGGGGCTTTTCGGCTATGCAGGGTCTTGTCGACGTGTGCCAACAATCACGATTGTTTCAGTTTCTCTTTATATATCGATTTTTGTTCGAGTGGAGTCCGCCGTGTCACTTTCGCTTTGGCAGCAGTGTCTTGCCCGATTGCAGGATGAGTTACCAGCCACAGAATTCAGCATGTGGATACGCCCTTTGCAGGCGGAGTTGAGCGATAACACGCTGGCACTGTATGCGCCAAACCGTTTTGTGCTCGATTGGGTAAGGGATAAATACCTCAATAATATCAATGGACTCCTCAATGATTTTTGCGGTGCGGATGCCCCACAGCTGCGCTTTGAAGTCGGCGCGAAGCCTGCCGTTCAGATGCAGAGAGGCGCGGTAAGCGTTGCCGCGGTCGCCCCTGCGCAGCAGGTTCAGACGGCGCGCGTTGCCCCGACTATCGTGCGTCCAGGCTGGGATAACGTGCCGGCGCCGGCAGAACCGACCTATCGCTCCAACGTCAATGTGAAACATACGTTTGATAACTTCGTCGAGGGTAAATCTAACCAGCTGGCTCGCGCGGCGGCGCGTCAGGTAGCGGATAACCCCGGCGGCGCGTATAACCCGCTGTTTCTTTATGGCGGCACCGGCCTGGGTAAAACTCACCTTTTACACGCGGTTGGTAACGGGATTGTGGCGCGTAAACCCAACGCAAAAGTGGTTTACATGCACTCCGAGCGCTTTGTGCAGGACATGGTAAAAGCTCTGCAAAACAACGCCATTGAAGAATTTAAGCGCTACTACCGTTCCGTTGACGCCCTGCTGATCGATGATATCCAGTTTTTTGCTAATAAAGAGCGCTCGCAGGAAGAGTTTTTCCATACCTTTAACGCCCTGCTGGAAGGCAATCAGCAGATCATCCTGACCTCGGATCGCTATCCGAAGGAGATCAACGGGGTTGAAGATCGTCTGAAATCACGCTTCGGCTGGGGTCTGACGGTTGCGATCGAACCGCCAGAGCTGGAAACTCGCGTGGCGATCCTGATGAAAAAAGCGGATGAAAACGACATCCGCCTGCCGGGCGAAGTGGCGTTCTTTATCGCCAAGCGTCTGCGCTCTAACGTACGTGAGCTCGAAGGGGCGCTGAACCGCGTTATCGCCAATGCCAACTTTACCGGCCGGGCCATCACTATCGACTTCGTCCGCGAAGCGCTGCGCGATCTGTTGGCTTTACAGGAAAAACTGGTCACCATCGACAATATTCAAAAGACGGTGGCGGAGTATTACAAAATTAAGGTAGCGGACCTGCTGTCTAAACGCCGCTCCCGTTCGGTGGCGCGCCCACGCCAGATGGCGATGGCGCTGGCAAAAGAGCTGACCAACCACAGTCTGCCGGAAATCGGCGATGCGTTTGGCGGTCGCGACCATACCACCGTCCTGCACGCTTGCCGCAAGATTGAGCAGTTGCGTGAAGAAAGCCACGATATCAAAGAAGATTTTTCCAATTTAATCAGAACATTATCCTCGTGACGCTATGAAATTTACCGTAGAACGTGAACATTTATTAAAACCGCTGCAACAGGTGAGTGGTCCTTTAGGTGGTCGTCCGACGCTACCGATTCTTGGCAACCTGCTCCTTCAGGTTACCGATGGCGCGCTGTCGCTGACCGGTACCGATCTGGAAATGGAAATGGTCGCGCGCGTTGCGCTGATTCAGCCGCACGAAGCGGGAGCAACAACCGTTCCGGCGCGTAAATTTTTTGATATCTGCCGCGGCCTGCCTGAAGGCGCGGAGATCGCGGTACAGCTGGAAGGCGAGCGTATGCTGGTGCGTTCCGGGCGCAGCCGTTTCTCGCTCTCGACGCTACCGGCGGCGGATTTCCCTAACCTTGACGACTGGCAGAGCGAAGTTGAGTTTACCCTGCCGCAGGCGACCATGAAGCGCCTGATCGAGGCGACGCAGTTTTCGATGGCTCACCAGGACGTTCGCTATTACTTAAACGGTATGCTGTTTGAAACCGAAGGCAGCGAATTGCGCACCGTAGCGACCGATGGCCACCGCCTGGCGGTCTGCTCTATGCCGCTGGAAGAGTCCCTGCCCAATCATTCGGTGATCGTGCCGCGTAAAGGCGTGATTGAGCTGATGCGTATGCTTGATGGCGGCGATACGCCGCTGCGCGTACAGATCGGCAGCAACAACATCCGGGCTCACGTTGGCGACTTTATCTTTACTTCGAAGCTGGTCGATGGTCGCTTCCCTGACTATCGCCGCGTACTGCCGAAGAACCCGGACAAGCATCTGGACGCCGGTTGCGATATTCTCAAGCAGGCCTTTGCCCGGGCGGCGATTCTTTCTAACGAAAAATTCCGCGGCGTGCGCCTGTATGTCAGTGAAAATCAGCTGAAAATCACCGCCAATAACCCGGAGCAGGAAGAAGCGGAAGAAATTCTGGACGTTACCTATGCCGGTACGGAAATGGAAATCGGTTTTAACGTCAGCTATGTACTGGATGTGCTGAACGCGCTGAAGTGTGAGAACGTACGTATTCTCCTGACGGATTCCGTTTCGAGCGTGCAGATTGAGGATGCGGCTTCGCAATCCGCAGCCTACGTCGTCATGCCCATGCGATTGTAGAATCTGCAAAGGGGCTGGTTTACTTGCCATTTCGCCTTCCGGCAGTGCTCGAAATGCTCACGTACTTCGTGTACGCTCCGCTTTCTGCGCGCTGGCGGTAGACGAACTGGCTGCGACACCTACGCCCCTTGAATGATGACGAGCTGATATGTCGCTATCCCGACTTCTAATCAAAGACTTCCGCAATATTGAAAATGCGGATCTCGCCTTATCCCCCGGCTTTAACTTCCTGGTTGGCGCCAACGGCAGCGGCAAAACCAGCGTGCTTGAAGCTATCTATACGCTCGGCCACGGTCGGGCGTTTCGTAGCTTGCAGATTGGCCGCGTGATTCGTCACGAGCAGGAGTCATTTGTTCTGCACGGTCGCCTGCAGGGCGAAGAGCGAGAAGTCGCCATCGGCCTGACGAAAGATAAGCAGGGCGACAGCAAGGTTCGTATCGACGGCACCGACGGCCATAAAGTGGCGGAGCTGGCGCTTCTGATGCCGATGCAGCTGATTACGCCAGAGGGGTTTACTTTACTCAACGGCGGCCCCAAATACAGAAGAGCGTTCCTTGATTGGGGATGCTTCCACAACGAAGCCGGATTCTTTACCGCCTGGAGCAACCTGAAGCGCCTGGTGAAGCAGCGCAACGCCGCGCTGCGTCAGGTGAGTCGCTATGCCCAGCTGCGGCCATGGGATCTTGAGCTGATCCCGCTGGCGGAGCAAATCAGCCGCTGGCGCGCCGAATATAGCGCCGCTATTGTCGAAGATATGGCGGATACCTGTCGGCAGTTTTTACCTGAGTTCGCCCTCACCTTTTCTTTCCAGCGCGGCTGGGAGAAAGAAACGGATTATGCCGAGGTGCTGGAACGAAATTTCGAACGCGATCGCATGTTAACCTATACCGCGCACGGTCCGCACAAAGCGGATTTCCGCATTCGTGCCGACGGCGCGCCGGTAGAGGATACATTGTCGCGCGGGCAGCTTAAGCTGCTGATGTGCGCCCTGCGGCTGGCGCAAGGTGAGTTTTTGACCCGCGAGAGCGGGCGACGCTGCCTGTACCTGATAGATGATTTTGCCTCGGAACTCGACGACGCGCGGCGCGGGCTGCTGGCCAGCCGTTTAAAAGCCACGCAGTCGCAGGTTTTCGTCAGCGCCATTAGCGCTGAACACGTTATAGACATGTCGGACGAAAATTCGAAGATGTTTACCGTGGAAAAGGGTAAAATAGCGGATTAACCTAAGATTAAATGAGCGAGAAACGTTGATGTCGAATTCTTATGACTCCTCCAGTATCAAAGTCCTGAAAGGGCTGGATGCGGTGCGTAAGCGCCCGGGTATGTATATCGGCGACACGGATGACGGCACCGGTCTGCACCACATGGTATTCGAGGTTGTGGATAACGCTATCGACGAAGCGCTCGCAGGTTACTGTAAAGACATCGTTGTTACGATCCACAGCGATAACTCCGTCTCCGTACAGGATGACGGCCGCGGTATTCCAACCGGTATTCACCCGGAAGAGGGCGTGTCGGCGGCGGAAGTGATCATGACCGTTCTGCACGCAGGCGGTAAATTCGATGATAACTCCTATAAAGTTTCCGGCGGTCTGCACGGCGTAGGCGTTTCCGTTGTTAACGCCCTGTCGCAGAAGCTGGAGCTGGTTATTCAGCGCGATAACAAAATTCACCGTCAGGTTTATGCCCACGGCGTGCCGCAGGCTCCGCTGGCGGTTACCGGCGAAACCGAAAAAACCGGTACCATGGTGCGCTTCTGGCCGAGCTACGAAACCTTTACCAACGTTGTCGAATTCGAATACGAGATTCTGGCAAAACGCCTGCGCGAGCTGTCGTTCCTGAACTCCGGGGTGTCGATTCGCCTGCGCGACAAGCGTGACGGCAAAGAAGATCATTTCCACTACGAAGGCGGTATCAAAGCCTTTGTGGAATATCTGAACAAAAACAAAACGCCGATCCACCCGAATATTTTCTATTTCTCCACTGAAAAAGACGGTATCGGCGTTGAAGTTGCGCTGCAGTGGAACGACGGGTTCCAGGAAAATATCTACTGCTTTACCAACAATATCCCGCAGCGCGACGGCGGTACTCACCTGGCGGGCTTCCGTGCGGCGATGACGCGTACCCTGAACGCCTATATGGATAAAGAAGGCTACAGCAAAAAAGCGAAAGTCAGCGCTACCGGCGACGACGCCCGTGAAGGCCTGATTGCCGTGGTTTCCGTGAAGGTGCCGGATCCGAAATTCTCCTCGCAGACCAAAGACAAGCTGGTCTCCTCTGAGGTGAAATCGGCGGTCGAACAGCAGATGAACGAACTGCTGAACGAGTACCTGCTGGAAAACCCGTCTGACGCCAAAATCGTTGTGGGCAAAATCATCGATGCCGCCCGTGCGCGTGAAGCCGCGCGCCGCGCGCGTGAAATGACCCGCCGTAAAGGCGCGCTGGACCTGGCTGGCCTGCCGGGCAAACTGGCGGATTGCCAGGAACGCGACCCGGCACACTCTGAACTGTACTTAGTGGAAGGGGACTCTGCGGGCGGCTCTGCTAAGCAGGGGCGTAACCGTAAGAACCAGGCGATTCTGCCGCTGAAGGGGAAAATCCTCAACGTTGAGAAAGCGCGCTTTGACAAAATGCTCGCTTCGCAGGAAGTGGCGACGCTGATTACCGCGCTGGGCTGCGGCATTGGTCGCGACGAGTACAACCCGGACAAACTGCGCTACCACAGCATCATCATCATGACCGATGCGGACGTCGACGGCTCGCACATTCGTACGCTGCTGTTGACCTTCTTCTACCGTCAGATGCCGGAAATCGTTGAGCGCGGCCACGTCTATATTGCCCAGCCGCCGCTGTACAAAGTGAAGAAAGGCAAGCAAGAACAGTATATTAAAGACGATGAGGCGATGGATCAGTACCAAATCTCCATCGCGCTGGATGGCGCAACGCTGCACACCAACGCCAACGCGCCGGCCCTGGCCGGAGAGCCGCTGGAGAGACTGGTTGCCGAGTATAACGCCACGCAGAAAATGATTACGCGTATGGAACGTCGTTATCCTAAAGCGCTGCTCAAAGAGCTTATCTATCAGCCGACGCTCGCAGAGGCCGACCTGGCGAATGAGCAGACCGTGACGCGCTGGATCAACGCCCTGGTGAGCGAGCTGAATGAGAAAGAGCAGCACGGTAGCCAGTGGAAATTTGATGTCCGCGAGAACGCCGAGCTGCAGCAGTTTGAGCCGATCGTTCGCGTGCGTACCCACGGCGTGGATACCGATTATCCGCTGGATCATGAGTTTGTCACCGGGCCGGAATACCACCGTATCTGCGCGCTGGGCGAAACGCTGCGCGGTCTGATTGAAGAGGATGCCTTTATTGAGCGCGGCGAACGCCGTCAGCCGGTTGCCAGCTTTGAACAGGCGCTGGACTGGCTGGTGAAAGAGTCGCGCCGCGGCCTCTCTATCCAGCGCTATAAAGGTCTTGGCGAGATGAACCCGGACCAGCTGTGGGAAACCACTATGGACCCGGATAGCCGCCGCATGCTGCGCGTGACCGTGAAGGATGCGATTGCCGCTGACCAGCTGTTCACCACCCTGATGGGTGACGCCGTTGAACCGCGTCGCGCCTTTATCGAAGAGAACGCCCTCAAAGCGGCGAACATCGATATTTAATCGTCGTCTACAGCCCTACTCAGGCCGCGCATTTAGCGCGGCTTTTTTGTGGGCGCAGGCATATCCAGCGACATCACGGACGGTAAACGGCTGGCGAGCATATCGACGGCAATTCTCACCCTCAGCGGTAGATGTGGCGTCTGTTGCCAGACCGCATGAACGTCGAAGCGCACATCCGGCGCCAGCTTTAAAAGCGGGACGAGTTTTCCCTGATGAATTTCTTTGCTGGCCATCCAGCAGGGCAGCCATGCAATGCCGTGGCCGGCCAGCGCAGCGTCGCAGATTGCCTGCAAATCATCCATATTGAGCGATGAACGGGGAGTAAAGGTGTGCGAGACTCCTTCTTTATCCATCAGCAGCCAGGATAGCACTCTGCCTGCTTGCAGATAGTTAATGGCCGCATGGTGGGGTAAATCATCAACGCTTTGTGGCAGACCCTTCTTCAGCAGGTAATCCGGCGCGGCGCACAGCACCATGCGGTGTTCTCCCAGCTTTCTGGCGACCAGAACGCTGCTGTCCTGAAGGGGGCCGTTACGCACCGCCATATCAAACCCTTCCTCGACGAGATCCACCACGCGATCGCTGAATGACATCTCCAGCTCGAGACCTGGGTGTTCCTGCGCAAGCTCGATCAGCAGGGGGGCCACGCACTGGCGACCAAACAGCACCGGCATGGCCACGCGCAGGCGGCCACTAACCTGCTGTTTCCCTGTTTCCAGCAGCGACTCTGCTCCACGAATTTCCTCCAGCGCGCGCTGACAACGTTCATAAAAAAGGGCGCCGTTGTCGGTCAGGCTTTGGCTGCGGGTCGTACGTTGAAACAGACGTACCCCCAACCGCTCTTCAAGCCGAGCGATACTCTTTCCTACCGCCGAGCGCGACAAATGCAAACGAATTGCGGCCTGAGCAAAACTTCCCGCCTCAACGGCGGCCACAAAAACCGGAATATCCTTCAGCGTATCGGTCATGGATTGTATCTTTTCAGTCACCAATAGAGGGAAAACTTATCGCCACTGGTTACCCATGGTCAACGGTAAACTGTCACTTCAAGCTTATTTGATGGCAGGAGTGAAAAATGACGCAGACAATGCAACGCTGGTCTATGGACGCCCTCGGGCGTGAGAACCTCAATCTTATTCAGGCGCCTGTTCCGCAGCCGGGCCCGGGTGAAGTCCGCGTGCGGGTGAATGCCGTTGCGCTCAACTATCGCGATAAGATGGTCATTGAAGGCACCATGCCTATTGCGCTTTCCTTCCCTTTTACGCCGGCGTCTGATATGGCGGGCGTGGTGGAGAGCACGGGCGAGGGCGTCACGCGTTTCAAACCCGGCGCTCGGGTGATCTCCACCTTTTTCCCGGAGTGGATCGACGGTAGACCAGCGTCAGATGCCCGCACTTTGCCTTATAAAACCACCGGCGGGTACTTCCAGGGCATGCTGGCTGAGTACGTGGTTGTGAATGAAAACTGGCTGGTGGCTGCACCGGAAACCCTTGATGATGCAGAAGCCAGCACGCTCCCTTGTGCAGGGCTTACCGCATGGTTCGCGCTGGTGGAACGCGGTCATTTACACGCCGGGCAATCGGTGCTGGTACAGGGGACGGGCGGTGTGGCGATATTCGCTTTGCAAATTGCAAAAGCACAGGGGGCAAAGGTTTTTGTCACATCAGGAAGTGATGAAAAACTGGCGCGGGCTAAACAACTTGGCGCCGATCATGGGATAAACCGGCTCAAAAGTGATTGGACGGAAGGAATTTACGAACTGACCGCCGATCGCGGCATCGATCATATTATTGAAACCGTTGGCGGGGAGAATCTGCGACATTCCCTGCGCGCCGTTGCGGTTCATGGTCGCATATCGGTCATTGGCGTGCTGGCCGGGAGTGAAATCTCGCTACCGGCTGGCGAACTGTTGCTGAAATCCCCGGTGATTCAGGGTATTGGTGTGGGGCACCGTCGTGCGCTGGAAGATTTCGTCCGCGCCGTTGACGTGACCGGGTTAAAACCGGTGATTGAACACCGTTACCGTTTTAACCAGCTTGAACAGGCGCTTGAACATCTCGATCGCGGGGCGTTTGGTAAAATCGTTCTGACCCGCGAGTAAGATCCCGGTCCCCGGGTTCTGCCTAAAAGAGGGTGTTCCGCTGCGTAATGTAGCTCTGTTTTTGTAGGCTTAATCGCGTTAGCATGAGTAAGGACTCATCTTACCCGGGGATTTCATGGCTATTAAACTAATCGCAATCGATATGGACGGCACGCTGCTGCTGCCTGACCATACCATCTCTCCTGCGGTGAAAACCGCGATTGCCGCAGCCCGCGAACGCGGCGTCAACGTGGTGTTAACCACCGGACGACCTTACGCAGGCGTGCACAGCTACCTGAAAGAACTGCATATGGAGCAGCCGGGAGATTACTGCATCACCTACAACGGCGCTTTAGTACAGAAGGCAAGCGACGGCAGTACCGTTGCGCAAACCGCGCTGGGCTACGACGACTATCGCTATCTGGAACAGCTGGCCCGTGATGTCGGCTCCCACTTCCACGCGCTGGATCGTAACACCCTGTATACCGCTAACCGCGATGTAAGCTATTACACGGTGCATGAATCCTACGTGGCGACAATCCCGCTGGTCTTCTGCGAAGCCGAAAATATGGATCCCAACATCCAGCTGTTGAAAGTGATGATGATCGATGAACCGGCCATTCTGGACCAGGCTATCGCCCGCATCCCGGCTGAAGTGAAAGAGAAATACACCGTGCTGAAAAGCGCGCCCTACTTCCTGGAAATCCTTGATAAACGCGTCACTAAAGGCACCGGCGTGAAATCGCTGGCCGATACGCTGGGTATCAAGCCGGAAGAGGTGATGGCGATTGGCGATCAGGAAAATGACATTGCAATGATCGAATATGCAGGCGTCGGCGTGGCGATGGACAACGCGATCCCTGCCGTCAAAGAAGCGGCAAACTTTATCACCAAATCCAATCTGGAAGACGGTGTGGCATATGCTATTGAAAAATATGTCTTAAACTAAAAATCGTTTTCTGAAAAACCCGCGTTTAGCGCGGGTTTTTTTATACCCTGAGTTTACCCCGCCAGAAAATCTTCATGCCTGATTGTCGTTTTTGTGATCTAAATTGTAGTACAACATGTTTGTATTGTACTACATTGTGCCCATGGCGATGACGAGTGGTATCACGTTAGTACTACAAAGTTGCGGTCAAATCCGCCTGTCGCGGTAAAGTAGAGAGGTACATCCAGAGCACAAGGACTCTCCATGACTCTCAATAAAACCGATCGCATCGTCATCACGCTGGGCAAGCAGATTGTCAGCGGTAAATACGTTCCCGGCTCTGCGCTGCCCGCGGAAGCCGAGCTGTGTGAGGAGTTTGCTACCTCGCGCAATATCATTCGCGAAGTGTTCCGGTCATTGATGGCCAGGCGACTGATTGAAATGAAGCGCTATCGCGGCGCATTCGTTGCCTCGCGCAACCAGTGGAATTATCTCGACACCGACGTTTTACAGTGGGTGCTGGAGAGCGATTACGACCCGCGGCTGATTAGCGCGATGAGCGAGGTACGTAATCTGGTTGAACCGGCGATAGCCCGCTGGGCGGCAGAGCGCGCAACATCGAGCGACCTGGCGCAAATAGAAGAAGCGCTCAACGACATGATCGCCAACAACCAGGACAGGGAAGCGTTTAACGAAGCGGATATTCGCTACCACGAGGCGGTGCTGCAGTCGGTACATAACCCGGTACTGCAACAGCTCAACGTGGCGATCAGCTCGCTACAGCGGGCGGTATTTGAAAGGACCTGGATGGGCGATGAGGCCAACATGCCGAAAACGCTCCAGGAACATAAGGCGCTGTTTGACGCCATCCGGCATCAGGACAGCGAAGCGGCGGAGCAGGCGGCGCTCACCATGATCGCCAGCTCGACACGAAGGTTAAAGGAAATCACATGACATCTCGCTACATCGCAATTGACTGGGGATCGACAAACCTGCGCGCCTGGCTTTATCAGGGCGAGCAGTGTCTGGAGAGCAGGCAATCGGAAGCAGGCGTTACGCGCCTGAACGGACACTCCCCCGCAGCGGTGTTTAGCGAAATAACCGCGGGCTGGCGCGACAGCGCTACCCCGGTAGTGATGGCGGGAATGGTCGGCAGTAATGTCGGCTGGAAGGCGGCGCCCTACCTGCCAGTTCCCGTCCATTTTTCCGCCATTGGCGAACAATTAACCGCTGTTAGCGACCAGGTCTGGATTATTCCCGGACTCAGCGTCTCTCGCGACGATAACCATAATGTGATGCGCGGCGAAGAGACTCAGCTCCTCGGCGCGCGGGCAATAGCTCCTTCCTCCGTCTACGTTATGCCCGGCACCCACTGCAAATGGGTGCAGGCTGACCGCCAACAAATTAGCGACTTTCGCACGGTGATGACCGGCGAACTCCACCACCTGCTGCTGCGCCACTCGCTGGTCGGCGCCGGGTTACCGGAGCAGGTCTCAGCTCCTGACGCGTTTAACGCCGGGCTTGAGCGCGGCCTGCATTCGCCAGACATCCTGCCGCAGCTTTTTGAGGTACGCGCTGCGCACGTGCTGGGCTCACTGCCGCGCGAACAGGTGAGCGAATTTCTCTCCGGCCTGCTGATTGGCGCGGAAGTCGCCACCATGAGCGCACATTTCCACGATCGCCAGGTCACCCTCGTTGCCGGAGAGGCGCTGGCAGACCGCTATCAGCAGGCGCTTGGCGCTATCGGCCGTCAGACGACCGTGGTGTCAGGCGACACCGCATTTCAGACCGGAATAAGGAGCATCGCCCATGCAGTGGCAAACTAAACTACCGCTTATCGCTATTCTGCGCGGCATTACGCCGGAAGAGGCGCTGGAACATGTCGGCGCCGTCATTGATGCTGGCTTCGACGCCGTTGAAATCCCGCTCAATTCTCCGCAGTGGGAAAAAAGCATTTCCGCCGTTGTTGAGGCTTATGGCGACAGAGCGCTGATAGGCGCGGGCACCGTACTTAAGCCTGAACGTGTGGACAGGCTTGCCGAAATGGGCTGCAGGCTTATCGTTACGCCCAATATTCAGCCAGAGGTGATTCGCCGCGCGGTGAGCTTCGGCATGACCGTTTGTCCCGGATGCGCGACGGCGACGGAAGCTTTTACCGCGCTGGATGCTGGCGCACAGGCTTTAAAAGTATTCCCTTCCTCGGCTTTTGGCCCTGACTACATCAAAGCGCTAAAAGCCGTTTTGCCGCCGGAGGTGCCCGTTTTCGCCGTGGGCGGCGTGACGCCGGAGAACCTGGCGCAGTGGCTAAAAGCCGGTTGTACCGGTGCCGGGCTGGGCAGCGATCTCTATCGCGCCGGGCAATCCGTAGAGCGTACCGCACGGCAGGCGGCAGCATTTGTTAAAGCGTATCGAGAGGCAGTGCAATGAAAATAACCAAACTCACCACGTATCGTTTACCCCCGCGCTGGATGTTTTTAAAAATTGAAACCGACGAAGGCGTGATTGGCTGGGGCGAGCCCGTGATTGAAGGGCGCGCGCGCACCGTGGAGGCTGCGGTGCATGAGCTCGGCGATTATCTGATAGGCCAGGATCCGGCGCAGATTAACGACCTGTGGCAGGTGATGTACCGCGCGGGCTTTTATCGCGGCGGCCCGATTTTAATGAGCGCCATCGCCGGTATCGATCAGGCCCTGTGGGATATTAAAGGCAAAGTGCTGAATGCCCCGGTCTGGCAGCTGATGGGGGGCCTGGTACGTGACAAAATCAAAGCCTACAGCTGGGTTGGCGGCGATCGGCCGGCAGAAGTGATTGACGGTATCAAAAAGTTGCGCGGAATTGGTTTTGATACCTTTAAATTAAATGGCTGCGAGGAGCTGGGGCTGATCGATAATTCTCGTGCGGTGGACGCTGCGGTGAATACCGTGGCGCAAATTCGCGAAGCGTTCGGCAATGAAATTGAATTTGGCCTCGATTTCCACGGTCGCGTGAGCGCGCCGATGGCGAAGGTACTTATCAAAGAGCTGGAGCAATATCGCCCGCTATTTATTGAAGAGCCGGTTCTTGCCGAGCAGGCAGAATACTATCCGCGGCTGGCGGCGCAAACCTCGATTCCTATTGCGGCGGGCGAACGCATGTTCTCGCGCTTCGAGTTTAAACGCGTGCTGGAAGCCGGTGGGCTGGCTATTCTGCAACCCGACCTGTCGCACGCCGGCGGTATTACCGAGTGCTATAAAATCGCTGGAATGGCTGAGGCCTATGACGTGGCGTTGGCGCCGCACTGCCCGCTGGGACCCATTGCGCTTGCCGCCTGTTTGCATGTCGATTTTGTCTCCTATAACGCCGTCTTCCAGGAACAAAGTATGGGCATTCACTATAACAAGGGCGCGGAATTACTCGACTTTGTAAAAAATAAAGAAGACTTCAATATGGAAGGCGGCTTCTTTAAACCATTAATGAAGCCAGGGCTTGGCGTAGAGATCGATGAAGCGCGGGTAATTGAATTAAGTCAAAATGCGCCGGACTGGCGTAATCCGTTGTGGCGGCATGAGGATGGTAGCGTCGCGGAATGGTAAATGCTCTTCATATTTCACGCCACAGGTGCGTTGGCTGCGATTGCGCACCCCGGTCACTTACTAATGTAAGCTCCCGGGGATTTGCAATCTTGCCGCCTTCCTGCAACGTGAACTATTTAGAGCATTCGTAAGCAAAAATATAAATTTTAAACACACCCTCTGTAAATTACCGGGCATGGTGAGCGGCTTCGCTATGCCCAAAATCTGGAGACAGATTGCGATGGATATTTCAGTTACAGCTGCAAAACCCGGGCGTCGTCGTTATTTGACGCTGATTATGATCTTTATTACCGTGGTGATTTGTTATGTTGATCGCGCCAACCTTGCCGTGGCATCGGCGCATATTCAGGAAGAGTTTGGTATTACCAAAGCGGAAATGGGATATGTATTTTCCGCCTTCGCGTGGCTGTATACGCTTTGCCAGATCCCCGGCGGTTGGTTCCTTGACCGCGTGGGATCGCGACTAACCTACTTTATCGCTATTTTTGGCTGGTCAGTGGCGACGCTACTGCAGGGATTTGCCACGGGACTGATGTCGTTGATTGGTCTGCGCGCGATTACCGGGATCTTTGAAGCCCCGGCTTTTCCCACTAATAATCGCATGGTGACCAGCTGGTTTCCGGAGCACGAGCGCGCATCAGCCGTCGGTTTTTACACTTCAGGGCAGTTTGTCGGGCTGGCATTCCTGACCCCGCTATTAATCTGGATTCAGGAAATGCTGAGCTGGCACTGGGTATTTATCGTTACCGGCGCTATCGGGATAATATGGTCTTTAATTTGGTTTAAGGTTTATCAGTCGCCGCGTCTGACAAAAAGTATCAGCAAAGCCGAACTGGATTATATTCGCGACGGCGGTGGCCTGGTGGACGGCGATGCGCCCGTTAAAAAAGAGGCGCGGCAGCCGCTGACCAAAGCCGACTGGAAGCTGGTATTCCATCGCAAACTAATCGGCGTTTACCTCGGGCAGTTTGCCGTAACCTCCACGCTGTGGTTCTTCCTGACCTGGTTCCCTAACTATCTGACCCAGGAAAAGGGGATTACGGCGCTGAAAGCGGGCTTTATGACAACGGTGCCGTTCCTTGCCGCCTTTGTTGGCGTGCTGCTCTCCGGCTGGCTGGCGGACAGGCTGGTCCGAAAAGGCTTCTCGTTAGGCGCCGCGCGTAAAACGCCAATTATCTGCGGACTGCTGATCTCGACCTGCATCATGGGGGCGAACTACACCAACGATCCGGTGTGGATTATGATCCTGATGGCGCTGGCCTTCTTCGGCAACGGCTTCGCTTCCATTACCTGGTCGCTGGTATCGTCGCTTGCGCCGATGCGGCTTATCGGGCTGACCGGCGGTATGTTTAATTTCGTCGGCGGGCTGGGCGGTATCACCGTTCCGCTGGTGGTGGGTTATCTGGCCCAGGACTATGGTTTTGCGCCTGCGCTGGTTTATATTTCCGTTATTGCGCTGATTGGCGCGCTCTCTTATATCCTGCTGGTGGGGGATGTCAAACGCGTAGGCTAATTCTTTCCGATACGATACCCTGATGCGAAAGTCTCGCATCAGGGTATGTTTATGAAACAAGTCACCTTTGCTCCCCGTCATCATCAGTTGACCAACACTCGCACCTGGACGGCAGACAGCCGCTGGCTGGTCTTTGACGTTCGCCCTTCTGGCGCTTCCTTTACCGGCGAAACCATCGAGCGGGTGAACGTCGATACGGGAGACGTTGAGATCCTCTACCGTGCCGGGCAAGGCGCATACGTTGGCGTGGTGACCGTTCATCCATCGGTAGATAAATATGTCTTCATCCACGGCCCGGAAAACCCTGACGAGGGCTGGCATTACGATTTCCACCATCGTCGCGGCGTGGTGACGTACCAGGGAGAAACCCACAACCTGGATGCGATGGATATTACCGCTCCCTATACTCCCGGCGCGCTGCGCGGCGGCAGTCATGTGCATGTTTTCAGTCCGAACGGTGAATTTGTCAGCTTTACCTATAACGACCACGTGCTGCATGAACGCGATCCGGCGCTGGATTTGCGCAACGTTGGCGTGGCGGTTCCCTATGGCCCGGTAGTACCGCGTGGCGATCATCCACGTGAATACGGCGGCAGCCACTGGAGCGTGCTGGTCAGCCGTACAACGCCAACCCCGGCGCCGGGCAGCGACGAGATTAATCGCGCCTATGAAGAGGGATGGGTAGGCAACGGGGCGCTGGCGTTTATTGGCGATACGCTGGCGATAAATGGCGACAAAGTGCCGGAGCTGTTTATTGTCGAACTGCCGGAGAGCGAACGGGGCTGGAAGCAAGTGGGCGATGCGCCGCTGGCAGGAACGCAAACCACGATGCCGGCGCCTCCTGCCGGCGTTGTTCAGCGTCGCTTAACGTTTACCCACCAACGCCGTTATCCAGGGCTGGTGACTACGCCCCGCCATTGGGTACGCGCCAATCCGTCGGCAACGGACATCGCTTTTCTGATGCGTGATGAGGCTGGCGTGGTGCAAATGTGGCTCATTTCGGCGTGGGGGGACGGGCTGCGGCAGTTGACCCACAACCGCTCCGATATCCAGTCGGCGTTTAACTGGCATCCCTCAGGAAAATGGCTGGGCTTTGTGCTGGAAAACCGCATCGCGATCTGTGACGCGCAGAACGGGGAAATCGACTTTTTGACCGATGAGCATGCCCATCTGCCATCGGCCGATGCGATCGTCTTTTCGCCAGACGGCAAACAGCTTGCCTGGATGGAGGAGGTGGACGGTTACCGCCAGCTCTGGGTAACCGAAACGGCGCGCTAAATCAGGGGGTTGGCATCCGCGCTGGCGGGATCACGGAATTGGTCGCCAGCGTCTCTTCCTCGCTCTTTTCCACGCGCGATTTCACCGAACTGTCGGTACGGAACATATCCCACGGCAGCAGCAGCGTGTCCATGACCGCCGTGAGCGGCATATCCAACGCCACCAGCGATTTCGTGCCCCAGTTTGCGTTGCTATCCCCGAGCATCTGCGCGCTGGCGCGCGTTCCAGGATAGGTTCCTTCCTTGCCGCCAGTATGTGACATCACGCTGGAGCAACCGCCCAAACTTATTATCCCGCCGAACAGGACCAGCTTTAAAAGACCGTTTTTCATCATTCTTCCGTCATCGTTACGGGCGTTGATAGAACCTTCGAAGTACAACCTCATTCAGAATGCGGCCAGCTGGGAAGCAGTCTGAAGAATGGCGTACCTATCGGTTATATCGGGCCATTCCATGGATGCATAGTGCCATTGCGCCGCACTGTGGCAGGCGTCGCACTTTGCCTTTTGTGCTGTCACTCCAGTCTAAGCAATAGACTGCAAACTGCAAAAAAATTTGCCTTTTTCCCCTTGAAAAGACCATGGATATACCCATTTTAGGAATGTGTCTCCCTGAGAATACGCCGAATGGGTATTCCGGGTAATAACGGCCTGTCCATGATGGAAGGTCAGATAATTCTCGCTGATTTCAGGAGCTATGTATTATGCGTAATTTCGATCTCTCCCCGCTGTATCGTTCTGCTATTGGTTTCGACCGCCTTTTCAATCTGTTAGAAAATAATCAAAGCCAGAGCAATGGCGGCTACCCTCCGTACAACGTTGAGTTAGTAGACGAGAACAACTACCGCATCGCGATTGCCGTTGCCGGTTTTGCCGAGAGCGAACTGGAAATTACCGCCCAGGATAATCTGCTTATTGTAAAAGGCGCCCATGCCGGCGAGCAGAAAGAGCGTACCTACCTGTATCAGGGCATCGCTGAGCGCAACTTTGAGCGTAAATTCCAGCTCGCAGAAAATATTCATATTCGCGGTGCTAACCTGGTAAACGGTCTGCTGTATATCGACCTTGAGCGCGTTATTCCTGAAGCGAATAAACCGCGCCGTATCGAAATCAACTAATTTGATGGGCCGCGAAGGCGGCCCGGTATTGCTGAAAACAGTGCCTGCCGTCAGGGGGCAAAGGCGAATCCGCAGGATTTGCAAACATCCACTCGCTTCTTAGAAGGAGAAAGACTATGCGTAACTACGATTTATCCCCGCTTCTGCGTCAATGGATCGGTTTTGACAAACTGGCCAACGCGCTGCAAACCGCCGGTGAAAGCCAGAGCTTCCCGCCTTATAACATTGAAAAAAGTGACGATAACCACTATCGCATTACCCTTGCGCTGGCCGGTTTCCGTCAGGAAGATTTGGATATCCAGCTTGAAGGCACGCGCCTGACGGTAAAAGGCGCGCCGCAGCAGCCGGAAAAAGAGACCAAATGGCTGCACCAGGGGCTGGTTAACCAGGCATTTAGCCTGAGCTTCACGCTCGCCGAAAATATGGAAGTCTCCGGGGCAACCTTTACCAACGGCCTGCTGCATATCGATTTGACCCGCAACGAGCCGGAACAGATCGCCCCGCAGCGCATCGCCATCAGCGAGCGCCCTGCGTTACAGAGCTAATTAAGCGAATCACTTATCAGGCCCCGATTTTCGGGGCTTTTTTGTGCGTGATACACATTACTTTGTCCTTTCTTGTTGCGTTCAACAAAGTGGTCGTTGGCTGATCCCGTGATTATTGTGCGCCAGGCGGCATACAGCCTGGTGACTACCGGTCATAATCCTCATTGTGCGTAATGTTATACACAGGGAAGAGACGATGAGTGATATAGCATTGACCGTTAGCGTATTGGCGCTGGTGGCGGTAGTCGGATTGTGGATCGGCAATGTAAAAGTGCGCGGTGTCGGCTTCGGTATCGGAGGCGTGCTGTTTGGCGGTATTATCGTCGGCCACTTTGTAGACCAGGCGGGCATTACGCTCAGTAGCCCCATGCTGCACTTTATTCAGGAATTCGGCCTGATCCTCTTCGTGTACACCATCGGGATCCAGGTGGGGCCGGGCTTCTTCGCTTCGCTGCGCGTCTCTGGCCTGCGGCTTAACCTGTTCGCCATTCTGATTGTGATTCTCGGCGGTCTGGTTACCGCGGTCCTGCATAAACTGTTTGATATCCCTCTCCCCGTGGTGCTCGGGATCTTTTCCGGTGCGGTAACCAACACGCCTGCGCTGGGGGCCGGGCAGCAGATCCTGCGCGACCTTGGCGTGCCGCTTGATACCGTCGATCAGATGGGTATGAGCTACGCCATGGCCTATCCATTCGGTATTTGCGGCATTTTGCTGACCATGTGGCTGGTCCGGCTGTTCTTCCGCATCAACGTTGAGAAAGAGGCTCAGCAATTTGATGAAAACAGCGGCAATGGCCATGCGCATCTCCAGACCATCAACGTGCGGGTTGAAAACCCCAACCTGAACAATATGGCGATTCAGGATGTGCCGATGCTTAACAGCGACAAGCTGATCTGCTCGCGTCTCAAGCGCGAGGAGATGCTGATGGTGCCCGCGCCGAATACCCTGATTCAGCTTGGGGACCTGCTGCACCTGGTCGGGCGACCGGAGGATTTGCACAACGCTCAGCTGGTGATTGGCAAGGAAGTTTCCACTTCGCTCTCCACTCGCGGTACCGATCTGAAAGTCGAGCGCGTGGTGGTGACCAACGAAAAAGTATTGGGTAAACGCATTCGCGATCTGCACTTTAAGCAGCGCTATGATGTGGTGATCTCGCGGCTCAATCGCGCCGGGGTTGAACTGGTCGCCAGCAGCCATGCCAGCCTGCAGTTCGGCGATATTCTTAACCTCGTCGGCCGCCCGGAGGCGATTGATGCGGTAGCCGCCGAGCTGGGCAACGCCCAGCAAAAACTGCAGCAGGTGCAGATGCTGCCGGTATTTATCGGCATCGGCCTGGGCGTGCTGCTGGGCTCCATTCCGCTGTTTATTCCGGGATTCCCGGCGGCGCTGAAGCTGGGTCTGGCAGGCGGGCCGCTGATTATGGCCCTGATCCTCGGACGTATCGGCAGCATCGGTAAGCTGTACTGGTTTATGCCGCCCAGCGCCAACCTTGCGCTGCGCGAACTGGGCATTGTGCTGTTCCTCGCGGTGGTTGGCCTGAAATCCGGCGGCGATTTTGTCGCAACGCTGATTGAAGGCGACGGGATGAGCTGGATTGTCTACGGCATCTTTATCACCGCGATACCGCTGCTGACGGTGGGTATTCTGGCGCGCATCCTGGCGAAGATGAACTACCTGACCCTGTGCGGGATGCTGGCCGGCTCAATGACCGACCCTCCGGCGCTGGCGTTTGCCAATAACCTGCATGCCACCAGCGGCGCGGCGGCGCTCTCCTACGCGACCGTTTATCCGCTGGTTATGTTCTTACGTATTATTACCCCGCAGCTACTGGCGGTGCTGTTCTGGGGGATAGGCTAACGGGTGCTCCGTCTGGACGCGCCGCAGATGGTAGTCCACCTGATATTCGCTGGCGTTACGGAACATCACCGAGTAGTTAAGAAATTCGCCGCTGTCGCTGTAGGAAAGGGAGGTTATACGCAGCAGCGGCGTCTGTTCCGGCACGTTCATCGACTGCGCCAGCTGCCTGTCCGCCAGCACCGGCGACAGCGTTTCATAGTTACCGCTAATGGTTATTCCGCACTCCTTCTCAATGTAATCGAACTTCGATCCCTCCAGGTGCACCAGCGACAGATTGCGAAACAACTTTACCGGCATATAGCTATCCTCCAGCATTAGCGGCTTGCCATCGACATAGCGTACCCGGCGCGAGAAGTAGATCCGTTCATCAATTTGTATCCGCAGCAGGCTGGCGATAGCCGGGGGCGCGGGCATCACCTCAAAAACCAATACCCGGCTGACCACCTCTTTGCCCTGCTTGCGCAGCACTTCGGCCAGTCCGGTTAGATTGCTGGTTTCATGATGCAGGTCTTTGCGGGCGACATAGGTGC
Organism: Klebsiella sp. CN_Kp066; assembly: GCF_040065135.1. Lineage (NCBI taxonomy): Bacteria > Pseudomonadati > Pseudomonadota > Gammaproteobacteria > Enterobacterales > Enterobacteriaceae > Klebsiella > Klebsiella sp. CN_Kp066. The sequence goes on from NZ_JBEAIU010000055.1 coordinate 78,054, forward strand.
CGGAGCCGTGCCGACGCACCACCAGTCCCCAACTGACCAGCAGATCGATGGCTTTGCGGATGGTCATGCGCGCAACGCCGAACTCTTCCGCCAGCTTTTTTTCCCCGGGAAGTGGGCTGCCGACCTCGAAATCGGAAGAATTAAGCCGTAAACGTAATCTGTCGGCGATAGATTTGTAGATCACCAGTAGACCTCTATTAATGTTGTCACCATTTATGTCAGGTAAAAAATTATCTATAAAAAACAAGTTAATAATCAGGAAGAGAAAATATTAATCAGGCTGATGTAAACGCCATAATTCATCATGTCTAATTTTTTATAAGAAAGTAGACAACATTGATGTAATTAAAACCATGAAAGCGATCACGAATCGCAACGGCGCCGCATGTTGCCGCTCGGGCAAATTTCTATTCTCGTCCCAGGCCAGTACCAATAGTTACCCTGAATTATTCACCATTGTTCGTGGAGCATGCCGGGTATCAATAAGGCCACTCACCCTATAAGTTGTTACATGAGGATTTTCAAATGCTCAGTCAAATACAACGCTTTGGCGGCGCCATGTTTACCCCGGTTTTACTCTTTCCTTTCGCCGGGATCGTGGTGGGTATCGCCATTATGTTGCGTAACCCGATGTTCGTCGGCGAAGCGCTCACAGCCCCCGATAGTTTGTTTGCTCAGATCGTTTACATCATTGAAGAGGGCGGCTGGACCGTCTTTCGTAATATGCCGCTGATTTTTGCCGTCGGTTTGCCGATCGGCCTGGCGAAACAAGCTCAGGGCCGGGCTTGTCTGGCGGTACTGGTCAGCTTCATGACCTGGAACTATTTCATCAACGCCATGGGGATGACCTGGGGCCACTTCTTCGGCGTCGACTTCTCCGTTGAACCAACGGCAGGCAGCGGCCTGACGATGATGGCCGGGATAAAAACGCTCGATACCAGCATTATTGGCGCGATCGTTATCTCCGGGCTGGTGACCGCCCTGCATAACCGCTACTTCGATAAACCGCTGCCGGTGTTTCTGGGGATTTTCCAGGGCTCCTCGTTTGTGGTGATTGTCGCCTTCCTGGCGATGATTCCCTGCGCCTGGCTGACGCTGTTGGGATGGCCAAAAGTGCAGATGGGTATCGAATCCCTGCAGGCCTTTTTACGCTCGGCCGGGGCGCTGGGCGTCTGGGTCTATATCTTCCTTGAACGTATCCTGATCCCGACCGGTTTACACCACTTCGTCTACGGACCGTTTATTTTCGGCCCGGCGGTAGTGGAAAGCGGTATTCAGGTTTACTGGGCGCAGCATTTACATGAATTCAGCCAGAGTACCGAGGCGCTGAAAACCCTGTTCCCGGAAGGCGGATTCGCGCTGCACGGTAACTCGAAGGTCTTTGGTTCCGTGGGGATCGCGCTGGCGCTCTACTACACCGCAGCACCGGAAAACCGCGTGAAAGTCGCCGGTCTGCTGATTCCTGCCACCTTGACCGCCGTACTGGTGGGAATAACCGAGCCGTTAGAGTTCACCTTCCTGTTTATCTCGCCGCTGCTGTTTGCCGTCCATGCGGTGCTGGCGGCCACTATGGCGACGGTGATGTATATCTGCGGCGTGGTAGGCAACTTTGGCGGCGGCCTGCTCGACCAGTTCCTGCCGCAAAACTGGATCCCGATGTTCCACAACCACGCGTCGATGATGTTTATCCAGATAGGCGTTGGCGCATGCTTCACCGCGATCTACTTCGTTATCTTCCGCACTCTGATTCTGCGCCTGAACCTGAAAACGCCGGGCCGTGAAGAGAGTGAAATTAAGCTCTACAGCAAAGCGGATTACCAGGCCGCGCGCGGCAAAACCAGCGTTGCGGGGGCTACAGATACCAAACTGGGCCAGGCCGCCGGCTTCCTGCAGGCGCTGGGCGGAGCGGGCAACATCGAGAGCATCAATAACTGCGCCACCCGGCTGCGCATTGCGCTGGTCGATATGGCGAAGACCCAAAGCGACGACGTCTTTAAAGCGCTGGGCGCCCACGGCGTAGTCCGCCGCGGCAACGCAATTCAGGTCATCGTCGGCCTGCACGTTCCTCAGGTCCGCGACCAGCTGGAAACCCTGATAAAAGATTCTCTACAGACCGAACAAACCACCATGACGGAGGCAGTATCATGAAAAAATTCTCAGTTGTTATCGCAGGCGGCGGCAGTACCTTCACCCCGGGCATCGTGCTGATGCTGTTAGCGAACCAGGATCGCTTCCCGCTGCGGTCGTTGAAATTTTACGACAACGACGGCGCGCGTCAGGAGACCATCGCCGAGGCGTGCAAAGTCATTCTCAAAGAGCAGGCGCCGGATATCGCGTTCAGCTACACCACTGACCCGCAGGCGGCCTTTACCGACGTTGATTTCGTGATGGCGCATATCCGCGTGGGCAAATATCCGATGCGTGAAAAAGATGAAAAAATTCCGCTGCGTCACGGTGTGCTGGGGCAGGAAACCTGCGGTCCTGGCGGTATCGCCTACGGTATGCGCTCCATCGGCGGCGTTCTGGAACTGGTGGACTATATGGAAAAATATTCGCCAAACGCCTGGATGCTGAACTACTCCAACCCGGCGGCAATTGTGGCGGAAGCGACCCGTCGCCTGCGTCCGAACGCTAAAATTCTCAACATCTGCGATATGCCGATCGGTATCGAAGGGCGCATGGCGCAAATCGTGGGTCTTAAGGACCGCAAACAGATGCGCGTGCGCTACTACGGTCTGAATCACTTCGGCTGGTGGACCTCGATTGAAGATTTACAGGGCAACGATCTGATGCCGAAACTACGCGAACATGTGGCGAAATTCGGCTATGTGCCGCCGTCAAACGACCCGCATACCGAGGCCAGCTGGAACGATACCTTCGCCAAGGCGAAGGACGTGCAGGCGCTGGATCCGGATACGATGCCCAATACTTACCTCAAGTATTATTTGTTCCCGGACTACGTCGTGGCGCACTCTAACCCGGAACGTACCCGCGCCAACGAGGTGATGGATCATCGCGAGAAAAACGTCTTTAGCGCCTGCCGGGCCATTATTGAGGCCGGTAACTCATCCGCGGGGGATCTGGAAATTGACGAACATGCTTCCTATATCGTCGATCTGGCGGCGGCAATTGCTTTTAATACCCAGGAACGCATGCTGCTGATTGTGCCGAACAACGGCGCGATTCATAACTTCGATGCCGATGCGATGGTGGAAATTCCGTGCCTGGTTGGCCACAACGGACCGGAGCCGCTGACGGTTGGCGATATTCCGCACTTCCAGAAAGGGATGATGAGCCAGCAGGTCGCGGTGGAAAAACTGGTGGTGGATGCCTGGGAACAGCGTTCTTACCATAAGCTATGGCAGGCGATTGCGCTGTCGAAAACCGTGCCGAGCGCATCGGTCGCCAAAGCGATTCTTGATGACCTGATCGCGGCCAATAAAGAGTACTGGCCGGAACTGCATTAATCCTGCTGACCGGCATCCATAGGGTGCCGGTCATTCATTTTTAGTACCGCTGAGGGCGCATAGCCGAAGCGGCGTTTAAACGCCTTGCTAAAATGAAAGGAGTCGAAGAAGTTCAGCATCTCCGCCACCTTACCCACCGTATTCCCCTCCTGCTTTAATAGCGACTGCGCCAGCTCAAGCTGGGCGTTAAGGTAATACTCCTTTGGCGTTTTGCCGGTATGACGCAAAAAGAGGCGCCGCAGCCAGGGTTCGCTGCACTGCATAGCATCAGCCATATCGGCTACGCTCCAGCGCTTTTGCGGATTAGCGTGTAGAGCGGCAATCAGTTTTTCCAGCTTTTGCAGTTGACGATCTTTTTTGCCATTTTCGGCGATCAGGCAAATCCATTGATAAATGATTTTCGTGAGGTAGGCGACGGCCAGATTATTCTTTAGCGGATCGCGGTCAGCAATCAATAAGGCCACTTCATTGAGTTCCTTATTAAAAATATCGGCGTGATAAATAGTACCGATTTGTAATACCGGAATAGGCATCAGCGTAGTAGGAATAAATTCCATCCAGTATTGTTCCCAGACCAATCCGGCGCAGTGATAGGATTTGATCTCGATGGGTTTTAAGAATATGACGCAGTTACCGTTTAAGGTTATTTCAGTGTGGTCTCTGAGATATATTTTACCACATCCCTGGAGCGTATATATCGCCACCCACGAGTTGGCGATAAGCGGTTTCTTTTTATCGCGCGGCCAGCTGACCCGGTAGCTTTCATCGGCCAGGGTATGCCATAGCGAGAGCAGTGAAATCCCGCTTGAGATCACATTTTCTTCCAGAACTAACGGAATGTTATACGTAGTTTCGTTTTTTACATGCGAAATCTGTATTTTTCCATTCATTTTAATTTCCCATCGGCCAATGATGCCTGCAACCTGATGAGGTGAATTTAGCAAGAAATAGCCTTGCAGGGATACATTGCATCTCGTTTTATATAAATCATCGCCTTACCTGGATAAAACGCTATTCCTCTGTACCGGATAGCGCCGGGATATAATGACAAATAAGGGCTTTAAGATGAATGCCATACAAATTTTGAGCTTTGTCGGGTTTACATTGCTGGTGGCTATCATTACCTGGTTTAAGGTAAGAAAAGCGGATACCGGCTCGCAGCAGGGCTATTTCCTTGCCGGCCGTTCGCTGAAAGCGCCGGTCATCGCCGCCTCGCTGATGTTAACCAACTTATCGACCGAACAGCTGGTGGGATTATCGGGCCAGGCTTACAAAAGCGGCATGTCGGTTATGGGCTGGGAGGTGACATCGGCGGTGACGCTGATTTTCCTGGCGCTGATCTTTCTTCCCCGCTATCTGCAGCGCGGTATCGCCACCATCCCGGACTTTCTGGAAGAGCGGTACGATAAAACGACCCGCATTATTATCGACTTCTGCTTTCTTATCGCCACCGGTATCTGCTTTTTACCCATCGTGCTTTACTCCGGCGCGCTGGCATTGAATAGCCTTTTTCATATTGGTGAATCGCTGGGCCTGACCCAGGGCGCCGCCATCTGGTTACTGGTGATTTTGCTCGGTCTGGCCGGGATTTTATACGCGGTAATCGGCGGCATGCGCGCGATGGCAATCGCTGATTCCATTAACGGAATCGGCCTGGTGATTGGCGGCCTGATGGTACCGATTTTTGGCCTGATGGCGATGGGGAAGGGGAGTTTTTTACAGGGTATCGAGCAGCTGACGACGGTACACGCGGAGAAGCTGAACTCTATTGGCGGCAGCAGCGACCCCCTACCGATTGGCGCGGCGTTTACCGGCCTGATTCTGGTGAACACCTTCTACTGGTGTACTAATCAGGGGATAGTGCAGCGTACCCTGGCGTCAAAAAGCCTGGCGGAGGGGCAGAAAGGGGCGCTGCTGACGGCGGTTCTCAAGATGCTCGATCCGTTGATTCTGGTGCTTCCCGGTTTAATTGCCTTTCATCTCTACCAGGATCTGCCGAGCGCGGATATGGCCTATCCGACGTTGGTCAACAAGGTCATGCCGCTTCCGCTGGTCGGTTTTTTTGGCGCCGTTCTGTTTGGCGCCGTTATCAGTACCTTTAACGGCTTTTTAAACAGCGCCAGTACCCTGTTCAGCATGGGAATTTACCGGCGCATCATCAATGAAAACGCCCAGCCGGAGCAGCTGGTGCGCATTGGGCGGAAATTTGGCCTTTTTATTGCGGTGATCTCGGTGATTGTCGCGCCGTGGATCGCTAATGCGCCGCAGGGGCTGTATAGCTGGATGAAGCAGCTCAACGGTATTTATAACGTGCCGCTGGTAACCATCATCATTATGGGCTTCTTCTTTCCGCGTATCCCGGCGATCGCCGCCAAAGTAGCGATGGGGCTGGGGATTGTTAGCTACATCACGATTAATTACCTGGTGAAATTTGATTTCCATTTCCTCTACGTGCTCGCCTGCACGTTCTGCATCAACGTGGTGGTGATGCTGGTTATCGGCTTCATTAAGCCGCGGGCGACGCCGTTTACATTCCATGATGCGTTTGCCGTTGATATGCAGCCGTACCGGCACGTGAAAATTGCCTCGGTGGGCATTCTGTTCGCGATGATCGGCGTTTACGCGGGCCTCGCCGAGTTTGGCGGCTACGGCACTCGCTGGCTGGCGGCGGTGAGCTACGCCATTACCGCAGCGGTCATTATCTATCTGATTTACAGCAGCTGGCGGGAACGCCGCTCCGCTCCAGCTTCCTATGCTATCGATGTGAAGGAAAAATCATGAGTCGCCCCAATTTCCTGTTTATTATGACCGATACCCAGGCTACCAATATGGTGGGTTGTTACAGCGGTAAGCCGCTGAATACCCAAAATATTGATTGTCTGGCCGCCGAAGGTATCCGCTTCAATTCCGCCTATACCTGCTCGCCGGTATGCACCCCGGCACGTGCCGGACTGTTTACCGGAATCTATGCCAACCAGTCCGGCCCGTGGACCAATAACGTCGCGCCGGGAAAAAATATCTCCACCATGGGGCGCTACTTTAAGGATGCGGGTTACCGCACCTGCTATATCGGCAAGTGGCATCTGGATGGTCACGACTACTTTGGTACCGGCGAGTGCCCGCCCGAGTGGGACGCTGACTACTGGTTTGACGGCGCGAATTACCTCGCAGAGCTGACTGAGGAAGAGATCGGCCTGTGGCGTAACGGCCTGAACAGCGTAGAAGATTTACTGCAGCATGGGATAGATGAAACCTTCACCTGGGCGCACCGCATCAGCAACCGGGCGGTCGACTTCCTGCGCCAGCCCGCCCGCGCTGACGAGCCGTTCCTGATGGTGGTTTCCTACGATGAGCCGCACCATCCGTTTACCTGCCCGGTAGAGTATCTGCGCAAGTACCAGGACTTTTATTATGATCTTGGGCCAAAGGCTCATGACTCGCTCGCCGATAAACCGGAACACCATCGCCTGTGGTCGCAGGCGATGCCCTCCCCGGTAGGTGAAGATGGGCGCTATCATCATCCGCTCTACTTTGCCTGCAACGACTTTGTCGACGATCAGATTGGTCGGGTGATTAACGCCTTAACGCCACAGCAGCGGGACAATACCTGGGTTATTTATACTTCCGATCACGGCGAGATGATGGGCGCCCATAGGCTCATTAGCAAAGGCGCGGCGATGTATGACGATATCACTCGTATTCCGCTGATCATGCGCCCGCCGCAGGGCGTACCCATGCAGATCGACGCGCCGGTCAGCCATATCGACCTGCTACCGACGATGATGGCGCTGGCGGGTATCCCTAAGCCCGATATTCTGCCGGGGGATAATATTCTTAACGCCGATACGTCGCGCGGGGTGATGGTGGAATTCAATCGCTATGAGATTGAACATGACAGCTTTGGCGGGTTTATCCCGGTGCGCTGCTGGGTGACGGATGAGTATAAACTGGTGCTTAACCTGTTTACCAGCGATGAACTGTACGACAGGAAAAACGACCCGGATGAGCTGTATAATCTTATTAATCGCCCCGATTTCGCCGACGTTCGCTGTCAAATGCACGATGCGCTGCTTAACTATATGGATAAAATCCGCGACCCGTTCCGTACTTATCAATGGAGCTTGCGTCCGTGGCGGCCGGATGCCCTGCCGCGCTGGATGGGCGCTTTCCGCCCGCGCCCGCAGGACGGCTACTCGCCGGTCGTGCGCGACTATGACACTGGACTGCCGACGCGGGGCGTGAAGGTGGAGGAGAAAAAACAGAAGTTTTGACGAGTTCAACGCGCGGGAAAAGAGCGCTCGTCAGGTATTGCCCGGTAGAAACGCGGACCCGCTGGGCCATAACTTGCACGATATGGCCGTCCATCATCGGCCTGATAGCCCGACTTTAAGCGGCTGTCAGGCCTGAACTTTCTCTGAAATGGGGCGATTATTAATGCCTTCGGCTTTGGCTCTCAGGTAGAATCGCCGGTATTTTACGCAATCGGGAACCCATCAAGGAGTTATGATGAAAATATCCCGCCTTGGCGAAGCACCGGATTACCGCTTCTCGCTGGCCAATGAACGTACCTTTCTGGCGTGGATCCGCACTTCTCTCGGCTTTCTGGCCGGTGGCGTTGGCCTCGACCAGCTGGCGCCGGATTTCGCCACGCCGCTGATTCGCGAAATCCTCGCTCTGCTGCTGTGCCTGTTTGCCGGCGGTCTGGCGATATACGGCTATTTACGCTGGCTGAGCAACGAAAAAGCGATGCGCCTTAAGCAGGATTTGCCCTATACCCGCACGTTGCTGCTGATCAGCATTCTGTTGACCATCGTTATCGTGGTGGTGATGGCGCTGGTGCTCTATGCCGGATAATCGTCGGGCGCGTCGTGAGAGCGATCCGGGGCTGCAGCCGGAGCGCACGTCGCTGGCCTGGTTTCGAACCCTGCTGGGCTATGGCGCGCTGCTGGCGCTGGCGATTAAGCACCACTGGCATCAGGCGGGGCTTCCATTCTGGATCTCGCTGGGCATATTGCCGTTCGTTGCCATTATCCTCTGGCGCTATACCCGCAGCCGTAATCTGATGAACGTCGAGCAAAGCGATTTTGCTCAGCCGCAGGCGGTTCGTGACAAATTTTTGATCGCATTCGCAGTACTTTCCCTGTCATTGTTGTTTGCTGTAACCCATATACGACAGGTGATTTTGTTTATTAAGGATGTGACATGACAGGATGTCAGGCTGACTACGGTGACGATCGGCACTGCGGCAACTGCCAGTCTCTGGCGAGCGATATTCCCGTGCATGAAGTGATCATTCATCGTCAGGAGTGTGAACGCCCCGAGCTCGTCTACCATCAGTTGAGCGCCCAGGGGGCAGTGGCTATCAAGTTTATTCCCCATCTGCAGCCCGCCGACGCCCGTCTGTGGGGGGATTTTCTTTGCGCGGTTTTCGCGATTTGGGTCAAAGAAGATGCTAATCGTATCGTCGTGCCGCTGTTTGAGGCCACGCTGCGCGCATGGCGCGGCGAGTCGGTGCAGTATGCTAATAATCCGCCGGGGCCGGCCTGCGCTGGCTGCGCCTGGCTAAGATTATGCGGTGGGGGCTGCCCGCAGCTGCGTCTGGAGGATGGCTCCAATGCCCTTTGTGAGGGATACCGGCAGTTTTATAGCTGGAGCGCTCCCTATATGCGCGTTCTGCGCGATCTACTCAATCAGCACCGTTCGCCGGTTGAGCTTATGCATCTGCTGCGCTAAAAAAATGGCGACGAAAGAGGCTTCGTCGCCATCGTATTGCCCTTGCTACAGGTTTACCGTCCTTTTGCCAGATACTGCGCCATCTCCTCTTCCGGCACCATGCCGCCGCCGGTTGCCCACACCAGATGGGTCGCATTGCGCATCTGCTCAGCGGTGAAACCGTGCATCTGCTGATACGCCTGGCTGGCGCAGACCCGCTGCGGCCCGGCCATGCCGGCCAGAGCGGATGGCTCCAGGCGAATACCTTCTTCTTCGGCTAACCAACCCAGCATATCGTACATGGTCTGGTCATCGAGAGAGTAGAACCCATCCAGCAGGCGCTCCATTGCCCGACCCACGAAACCGGAGGCGCGGCCTACCGCCAGGCCGTCTGCGGCGGTCAGATTATCAATCCCCAGATCCTGAACCGAAATCTGGTCATGCAGACCGGTATAGACACCCAGCAACATGCACGGGGAGTGGGTCGGTTCGGCGAAGAAGCAGTGTACGCTATCGCCAAACGCCAGCTTCAGGCCAAACGCCACGCCGCCGGGGCCGCCGCCAACGCCGCACGGCAGGTAAACAAACAGAGGATGACTGGCGTCCACTACGCGCCCTTCGCGGGCAAACTGCGCTTTTAGCCGCTCACCGGCCACGGAGTAGCCGAGGAACAGGGTGCGCGAGTTCTCGTCATCGATAAAGAAGCAGTTCGGGTCGGACTCGGCGGCTTGCCGTCCCTGCTCAACCGCCACGCCGTAATCCTCTTCGTACTCCACCACCGTTACGCCGTGGCTGCGCAGTTTGGCCTTTTTCCACGCTCTGGCGTCGGCGGACATATGTACCGTCACCTTGAAGCCGATGCGTGCGCTCATAATGCCAATCGACATTCCCAGGTTGCCGGTGGAGCCAACGGCGATGCTGTACTGGCTGAAGAAGGCCCTGAACTCGGGGGTTAGCAGCTTACGATAATCATCGGTTGTGTTTAATAATCCCGCGTCGATCGCCAGTTTTTCCGCATGCGTCAGCACTTCATAAATGCCGCCGCGGGCCTTAATCGAGCCGGAAATCGGCAGGTGACTGTCTTTTTTCAGCAGCAGATCGCCGCCAATCGGTTGATGAAAGGTTTTTTCCAGCCGGGCCTTCATTGCCGGGATGGCTACCAGTTCTGATTCGATAATACCGCCAGTGGCTGCGGTTTCCGGAAAGGCTTCCGCCAGGTATGGCGCAAAACGATCGAGCCGGGCGTGGGCGTCCTGAACGTCTTCTGTCGTCAGGCCAACGTAGGGTAACCCTTCCGCCAGCGACGTCGTTGACGGGTTAAACCAGGTGGTTTCTTTCAGGGCTATCAGTTCCTCCAGCAGAGGAAACTGCGCGAGTAAATTGGTCATGTCAGCGTTTTTCATATTACGTCTCTTTGCGCTCAGATGATGAAAGAAAGCAGGAATGTACCGGCCAGTGCAAGCAGCGAAGCGATAAAGGTCGCTGTGGTATAGTATTTGAACGTTTCGTTAAGGCTTGCCCCGCAGTACTGCTTAACCAGCCAGAACAGGGAGTCCGTCACGATAGTGCAGCCAATCGCGCCGGAGCCGATGGCGATAGCGATGATTTCCGGGCTCACGCCGGGATAGAGCGGCAGCATCGGTGCGACGATGGCGGTTGCGCCCATCATTGCCACGGTGGCGGAACCGACTGCGGCATGCAGAATCAGCGCCACCAGCCAGGCCAGCAGAATCGGGTGCATATCGAGGTTCGACAGAATTACCGCCAGCGTATCGGCCAGACCGCTGGTCTTCAGGATGGCGTTGAAGGCCCCGCCTGCGCCGATAATCAGCAGGATATTGGCGATAGAGCCGAAGCAGTTTTCCGTATGCGTCAGCAGGATGCTCATGCCCATATTCTGACGGATGCCCAGCACGTAATAGGCCACAAAGACCGCGATGAACATGGCGGTGATGGGGTTACCGATAAACTCCAGCAGCATATACAGCGTGCCGCCTTTGGTCATATTCAGTTCGGCGATGGTTTTTACCAGCATCAGGCCGATCGGCAGCAGGACGGTAAACAGGGTGGCGCCAAGCGAAGGCAGGGTCTCTTCTTTGCGCACTTCGAGATTGGCAAATTCAGCCGGAACCGCTTTAAACGGCAGGCGGTTGCCGAGCAGCCGCAGGAACAGCGGGCCACCGACCAGCGAAGCCAGCAGGCCCACCAGCAGACCGTATACGATCACCGTCCCGATATCCGCGCCCAGCTTATTCGCGACAAACAGCGCCGCCGGATGCGGCGGCACCACGCAGTGTACCGCCATCAGCGCCGTACACAGCGGGATGGCCAGCTTGAGCAGCGACGTGTTGGTCTTTTTGGCAATGGAAAACGCCAGCGGGATCAGCAGCACCACGCCTACTTCAACGAACAGCGTGATCCCGCAAATCAGGCCCACCAGCACCATAATGACGTCAGCGGACAGCCAGCGGCAGCGCTGGAGCGTCAGGCCGATACGCTCAGCCGCGCCGGAGACCTCCATCATTTTGCCGAGAATCGTCCCCAGCCCAATTACCGCCGCCAGGAAGCCCAGCGTGCCGCCAATCCCGCTCTCGATGGCGTTAACCATATCCAGCGGGCTCATGCCCATCATGGCGCCGACGAAAAAGCTGGCCAGCAGCAGCGCCAGAAACGGGTGAAACTTCAGTTTGACGATAGTTAACACAATCAACACGATGCTGATCAGCAGCGTGCTCACAACCCAGATCTGAGATTCCATACCCCACCTCGCCTGTGAATAATCTATCGCTATTGAACAGAAAAACGACGCCTGCTGACAAACGATATAAACGGCCCTTCAGATGAACCAGATTGAATCAAAAAGGTGATTTTGCTCTAAAATTGTCTGTTATGTGTGCTATGAATCACTTTTATTCATCTTTAACGCGCAGCTGGCGCGAAAAATTTCTTACACTCGGCGGGGAATAGTGAAGGAGTAAGAGATGGAAACACTAAAAGAGTTAGGCACTCGCCTGCTTAACGGCTGGCAGCTATCGAAGCTGTATACCTTTGAAGTCGCCGCCCGGCATGAGTCGTTTGCGCTGGCGGCGGAGGAGCTGTCGCTGACGCCGAGCGCGGTGAGCCACCGTATCAACCAGCTGGAAGAAGAGCTGGGGATCCAGCTGTTTGTGCGCTCGCATCGCAAGGTAGAGCTGACGCATGAAGGTAAGCGGGTGTACTGGGCGCTGAAGTCCTCGCTGGATAGCTTAAACCAGGAGATTCTGGATATTAAAAATCAGGAGCTGTCGGGAACCTTAACGGTGTATTCGCGCCCGTCCATCGCCCAGTGCTGGCTGGTGCCTGCGCTCGGCGATTTTACCCGCCGCTATCCGTCGATATCGCTCACCGTGCTGACCGGCAACGATAACGTTAATATGCAGCGTGCGGGCATTGATCTGGCGATCTACTTCGATGATGCGCCTTCATCGCAGTTGAGCCACCATTTTCTGATGGATGAGGCCATCGTGCCGGTCTGCACGGCGAACTACGCGCGCCAGCATCAGCTACCGCAGAATCCCGGTAATCTTCGCCACTGTACGCTGTTGCACGATCGTCAGGCCTGGAGTAACGATTCCGGCACCGATGAGTGGTTCAGTTGGGCGCAGACATTCGGCATCGAGTTGCCGCAATCGTCGGGTATTGGCTTCGATCGTTCGGATTTAGCGGTGATTGCCGCGATGAATCACGTCGGCGTGGCGATGGGGCGTAAGCGGCTGGTGCAAAAGCGCCTGGAGAGCGGAGAACTGATCGCGCCGTTCGGCGAGATGACCCTGAAATGCCATCAGCACTACTACGTGACGACCCTGCCGGGCCGTCAGTGGCCGAAAATCGATGCTTTTATCCACTGGCTGCAGAGCCAGGCGCAATTATGATGACCGGCTTAGTTTCATCCCGGTGGCGCTGTGTGTATGACCGGGCTACGGGTTTACCGCCGTCTGGGGGCCGGTAGCCCGGACAGATGCGCAGCATCGCCTCCGGGAAATATGCCGGGGCTGATAATTCGCCACCGCTTCCTGGCTTGCGCTGCGCTTCGCCGGGCTACGGGTTTACCGGCGTCCGTCATTTTGTCGCCCGGGTAAGACGCGCCGCGTCGCGACCCGGGGAACCCGCCAAGAAGCCTTAAACCGGCTGCTGATGTTGATGAAACCGCGACGCCAGCGGCAGCCAGCACAGCAGAATCAGCAATCCCATCAGCATCATCAGCAGGCCGAGGCTGCCCTGGCCGGTTTGCGGCATCATCGCCGACAGCCACGCCAGCACGCCGGAACCGATGTTTTGTAATCCGCCCACTAACGCCCCGGCGGTGCCGGCAAGGAACGGGAAAGGTTCCATCGCGCCGCTGGTTGCCAGCGGAAACAGCATTCCTGCGCCAAAGAAGAACAGCGCAGCAGGAACCAGCAGGGTCCAGACGGTCATCACGCCCAGCAGGCCCGGTATCCACATCAGCACGCCCGCCAGCAGGCAGCAAATCACCGACTGCCACATCAGCGTCGGGAAGCGTTTGTTTGGCCGCCCGGCAAACCAGGCGCCAAAGAACGCCGCCGGAATCGGCAGAATAAACAGAATGCTGACCGACATACTGCTCAGTCCCAGCACCGCCCCCATCAGCACCCCGGAACAGGCTTCGAATACGGCAATGCCCGCGAGGCCGCCGATCAGCATCAGCAGATAGCAGTTGAACGCGCCGGTACCGAACAGCGTTTTATAGTTGGTGATGAGACGGGTGCGCGGTGCGCCGGTGGGCCGGGTTTCCGGCATCCAGCGCGCCATGCTGAAGGTGACGCCAGCGCAAAGAATCAGCAAGAATACGAAGCAGGCCCGCCAGTTCCACAAGGTATCAAGAATACCGCCAATCAACGGGGCCAGCAGTGGGCTTACCAGAATTCCCATATTCAGCAGGCTATTGGCGTGCCTGAGCTGCGCGCCTTCATACAGGTCACGCGGCAGGGTACGCGCCATCACGCCGCCGACGCCAGTACCCATTCCCTGCAGTGCGCTGGCGGCGATCAACACTGGCAGACTATGGGTGGTAATGGCAATCAGCGTCGCCAGCATAAAAATAGACATCCCAACGAGGATCACCGGACGCCGGCCAACGCGATCGGAGAGCGGGCCGTAGAAAAGCTGCGAGACGCCGTAGGTCAGCAGATAAGCGGCCATCACGCTCTGTACCGCGCCTTCACGCACGTTTAGCGATACCGCCATATCGGCAATCGCCGGGATATAAATGGTCTGCGCCATCTGGCCGACGGCCACCAGCAGTACCAGCATCAACAACAAATTGAAGTTCTTATGCCGTTTCATGTCGATGAATACTTTGTAGAAAGTTGAAGGTAAAGAATATGTGACTGGCACATCCGCAAAACGATGGAGGAATCTACCATATTAAAATGACAGAACAACCCTGTAAGGGGGGATTATCGGGGATGTTCAGGCAGGTTTTGTAAACAACAATCGGCAACTAATGTTGCCATGTGTGGTTTACGACAGCCGCAGCAGAATCGCCCCGGCGGCAATGCCGCAGGCAGCCACGATGCGTAATGGAACCATCTTTTCTTTCAACAGGATAAACGCGATAACCGCGCCAAAAAGAATTGAGGTTTCGCGCAGGGCGGCGACCACCGCTAGCGGCGCCTGGGTCATTGCCCACAGCGCCAGGCCATAAGAACCCATAGTGCCAACGCCGCCGACCAGGCCTTTCTTCCAGTGCTGGCGCAGATAGCGGCTGGCCTGCGGGCGTCGGGCAATCATCGCCCAGCCCAGCAGACAGAAGCCATTCATAAAAAAGGTCCATAGCGTATAGCCCAGTGCGGTTTCTGAAAGCCGCACCCCGGTTCCGTCTACCAGCGTATAACCGGCAATAAAGCAGGCGTTGATCAGCGCTAATAGGATACCGGTGCTTGAACGGGATCGGCCGTTAAACGCCATCGCCAGTATCGCCAGGCAGATGACGCCGATGCCCAGCCACGCCAGCGGAGAGAGGTGGTCGCCAAGGAAGATAACGCTGATTATCGCCACCAGCAGCGGCGCGGTTCCGCGCATCAGCGGATAGGTCTGGCTCATATCCGAGACCTGATAGGTTTTCGCCACCAGCACCGTATACACCACCTGTAGCGCGCAGGAGACAGCAAGAAACGGCACGCTGGCCAGCGTCGGCTGGGGGGCAAAAGGGAGCAAAACCAGGGCGATGAGCGAGGCTGAGCCGCTAACGCCAATCGCCGCGTACATTTTATCGCCGCTGGCTTTAACGATAGCGTTCCAGCTTGCGTGAAGCAGGGCGGCGAACAGCAATATACAGAATACGGTAATGGTCATTGCAGCCTGGCGCTGGGGGATAAATCGTCACTGGACTGTAACATGGGCGCGCTTTGGCAACCAGAGACAGCTAGAGCGAACAAAACAGGCGATGGGTGACCCGCGGTTCATCATAGACCGGGCGAAATCCCAGATTTTCATAAAACGACCAGGCCGTTGACGGCGCATGGGTGTTGAGAAAATCAAAGCTGGCGCCGGAGTGGGTAATAACCGAGACCAGCAGCTGATGCCCGATCCCCTGCCGACGGTGGCGCTCGCCGATATATAAATGGCGGATGCGGCCGGCTCGCGGCTGCTGGCTAAAAGGGTCGACATTGAGCCCGCAAACCCCGACCAGCTGCCCAAATGCAAAAGCGCCCAGCAGCTTTTCTCCCGGCGCGTTAAAGCGGTTTATCTCGCTCTGCCAGTTCTCCGCCAGGCGGCCCAGCATAGTCAGGTTTTGCGTCAGGCTTTCGGCGCGTAGTGCCGAAAAACCGGGTTCGTCCGGGGTGATGGCGGCAATCAACAAGGGGGCCATAATTTTCTCCGTCAGGTTAGCCTGTAGAGGGGCGGTTTCCCGCCCCTCTCAGGTGCGACTTGAACCTGAATCAGCGGAACTGTTTCAGGACTGCATCAAGTAGTTGCAACACGGCAACCATGAGTTTCAGGATCAGAACAACGATATCCACTCCGCCCATACGCGTCTCCTCTGGTTCAGGAGCACAACCGGCTGGCGTACCTTTCCGCCGCCTGTTGCCAGCCAGGGTATACCCGTCATCATTCAGGCGCGACCAGTGGGTTGCGGGCTAAATGATTCGGGGTATTTGTTGACGTAACACAGTGTGCTCTTCTGGGGTTAAGGCGCTGACGGCACCACCCGTTTCAGCCAGGACTTTTTTTGCGCCGGTAAAAGTGCGGCCCCAGATTCACCCTGCGTACCCCCTCAGTATAGAATGAATACTGTATGTATGAACAGCATTTTTTGGACAAATTTGCATACGCGATCCATACTCTAAATCAGCAAAAACCGTCGTGAAAATTGCGCCTTCTTCCCCGATCGCGTATACTTTTTTCGTTGACGTAATACAGTGTGCTTGCGGCCACCAACCGTAAAACACCGAGCAGAAAACCTCGCCGCGGCGGGGTTTTTTGTTTTTATCCCGCCGCAAATTAATGTGATCTTCCGCGCAGTTTTTCCTGGTTGAAAATAAATCCATTGTGAAATGACAAAAGCTGTGTTTGTATAAATTCATTCCCTTTTTTGAGACAACAGGTCCCTAATGAACGCTACCACGCTGACTTCGACCCTACTACTAACCGCGCCTGCCGCGGTGGTCGTCGTGTCTGTGGTGGTCGTCGTCGGCAACGCGCCGTAGGGTCCGGAACAACACGAATTCCAAACCCCGCCGGCGCAAACCGAGCGGGGTTTTTCGTTTCATGCCCCCCGGTAAGTCGGCCCAGAATAAAAGGACTGGAGCATGGCAAGTTCGGGCACAACATCACAAAAAATGCGCTTCACTGGCGCACAGTTAGTCGTTCATTTACTGGAGCGTCAGGGGATCACTACGGTCAGCGGCATTCCGGGCGGCTCCATCCTTCCGATTTACGATGCGTTAAGTCAAAGCACTCAGATCCGCCATATTCTGGCGCGTCACGAGCAGGGCGCGGGATTTATCGCCCAGGGCATGGCGCGCACCGAGGGCAAACCGGCGGTGTGTATGGCCTGTAGCGGCCCGGGAGCCACTAACCTGATCACCGCTATCGCCGATGCCCGTCTGGATTCGATTCCGCTGGTGTGCATTACCGGCCAGGTTCCGGCTTCAATGATCGGCACCGATGCCTTCCAGGAAGTTGACACCTACGGTATCTCTATCCCCATCACGAAACATAACTATCTGGTACGCAACATCGCTGAACTGCCGCAGGTGATGAGCGACGCGTTTCGCATCGCGCAGTCCGGGCGACCAGGGCCGGTGTGGATAGATATTCCTAAGGATGTTCAGGCCGCGACCATTGAGCTCGATGCCCTGCCGGAACCCGGCGCCCGTACGGCGGCTCCGATGTTCGATAGCGCCAGCGTGCGTGAAGCGGCGACGATGATTAACGCCGCGCAGCGTCCGGTGCTCTATCTGGGCGGTGGGGTGATCAACGCGCCTGAGCACATTCGCCAACTGGCGGAAAAAGCCAACCTGCCGACCACCCAGACCCTGATGGCGCTGGGGATGCTGCCGAAAGCGCATCCGCTGTCGCTGGGCATGCTGGGGATGCACGGCGCGCGCAGCACCAATTTTATTTTGCAAGAGGCTGATTTATTGGTTGTTTTAGGGGCGCGTTTTGATGACCGGGCGATTGGTAAAACCGAGCAGTTCTGCCCGAATGCGAAAATTATCCACGTTGATATCGACCGCTCTGAGCTGGGTAAAATCAAACAGCCGCACGTGGCGATTCAGGGCGATGTTGGCGAAGTGCTGGCGCAGCTGATCCCGCAGGTCGAGGCGCAGCCGCGCAGCGAATGGCTGCAGCTGGTGGCCGATCTGCAGCGGGAGTTCCCCTGCACCATTCCGCAGGAGCAAGACCCGCTTACCCACTATGGCCTGATTAACGCCGTTGCCGCCTGCGTTGACGATGAGGCAATCGTGACCACCGACGTCGGCCAGCACCAGATGTGGGTCGCGCAGGCGTATCCGCTGAACCGTCCGCGCCAGTGGCTGACCTCCGGCGGCCTCGGCACCATGGGCTTTGGTCTGCCTGCCGCGGTAGGCGCGGCGCTGGCTAACCCGCAGCGCAAGGTCATCTGCTTCTCCGGAGACGGCAGCCTGATGATGAACATTCAGGAAATGGCTACCGCGGCGGAAAATCAGCTGGACGTGAAAATTATCCTCATGAATAACGAAGCGCTGGGGCTGGTTTATCAGCAGCAGAGCCTGTTCTATAAGCAGGGCGTATTCGCCGCAACCTATCCTGGCATGGTCAACTTTATGCAGATTGCCGCCGGTTTTGGTCTGCAAACCTGTGATTTAAATAACGAAGCCGACCCGCAGGCGGCGCTGCAGGCGATTATCGACCGCCCGGGTCCGGCGCTGATCCACGTGCGTATCGATGCTGAAGAAAAAGTGTATCCGATGGTACCGCCGGGTGCGGCCAATACTGAAATGGTGGGGGAATAAGCCATGCAACAAGCGACTCATGAAAACGTTATTCTACAGCTCACCGTGCGCAACCATCCCGGCGTGATGACCCACGTTTGCGGCCTGTTTGCCCGCCGCGCATTTAACGTGGAAGGCATTCTTTGTCTGCCGATTCAGGACAGCAACCAGAGCCGCATCTGGCTACTGGTCAACGACGATCAGCGCCTCGGGCAGATGATTAGTCAGATTGAAAAGCTGGAAGACGTTGAGAAAGTGGTACGCAATCAGTCCGATCCCTCCATGTTCAGCAAAATTGCGGTGTTCTTCGAATAATCGCTCGCGGCTTGAACCGCGGCGCGCGATAGACAAAATCACTCAAGCCGCATCAGGGCAGCAAGTATGAGCATCCCCGGGCGCTTACTCAGGTAAGCGACTGGGGGACAGAGGCAGCTTGAAGGATGACGTTTATACCGTTAAGGTAAGCGCGTTTTTTATCCTCCCAGGAATCGCCATGACCACAATCGCCCTTATTGACGATCATCTTATCGTCCGCTCCGGCTTTGCCCAACTGCTGGGGCTGGAAGCCGATTTTCAGGTCGTCGCAGAATTCGGTTCCGGGCGCGAAGCGCTGGCGGGGCTGCCCGGCCGCGGCGTGCAGGTCTGCATCTGCGATATCTCGATGCCGGATATCTCCGGGCTTGAGCTGTTAAGCCAGCTACCGAAAGGAATGGCGATCGTAATGCTGTCGGTGCACGACAGTCCGGCGCTGGTGGAGCAGGCGCTGAACGCCGGCGCGCGCGGTTTTCTCTCCAAGCGCTGCAGCCCGGATGAGCTGATCGCTGCCGTCCGCACCGTGGCGGCCGGCGGCTGCTATCTGACGCCGGATATCGCCATGAAGCTGGCGGCCGGACGACGGGACCCGCTGACCAAACGCGAACGCGAAGTGGCGGAAAAGCTGGCGCAGGGGATGGCGGTAAAGGAGATTGCCGCCGAGCTGGGCCTGTCGCCAAAAACCGTGCACGTTCATCGTGCCAATCTGCTGGAAAAGCTGGGCGTCAGCAACGACGTTGAGCTGGCGCGCCGCATGTTCGATAGCTGGCAATGAACGCCTTTCTCTCCCGGCTGCTCTCGGTTATCGGCTGTTGCTTTATCTTTTCCGCCGCGTGGTTTTGCCTGTGGAGCATCAGCCTGCACCTGGTAGAGCGTGCCGATCTTGCGGTACTGCTGTTTCCCTTCGGGCTGCGTCTTGGCCTGATGCTGCAGTGCCCGCGCGGCTACTGGCCGGTTCTGCTGGGCGCGGAGTGGCTGCTGATCCTCTGGCTGGCGCAGGAAGTTGCGCTGGCGCACCCGATAATATTGATGACCGGAAGTCTGTTGACCCTGCTGCCGGTGGCGCTGATCTCGCGCTATCGTCAGCAGCGCGACTGGCTCACCCTGCTGCGCCAGGGGGGCGCGTTGATCGCCGCTGCGCTGCTTCAGTCGCTGCCGTGGCTGCTGGAGGGTAAAGAGGGGCTGAACGCGCTGCTGCTGACCCTGACCGGCGGCCTGACGCTGGCTCCCACTTGCCTGGTGATTTGGCACTATCTCACCAGCACCGTCTGGCGGCCGCTGGGGCCATCGCTGGTCTCGCAGCCGGTGAACTGGCGCGGGCGGCATCTTGTCTGGTACCTGCTGCTGTTCAGCGTCAGCCTCTGGCTTCAGCTGGGGCTACCCGCCGAGCTCTCACGATTTACGCCCTTCTGCCTGGCGCTGCCGATTATCGCTCTGGCCTGGCATTACGGCTGGCAGGGCGCGCTGATCGCGACCCTGATGAACGCTATCGCGCTGATCGCCAGCCAGACCTGGCACGAACACCCGGTGGATTTATTGCTTTCGCTGCTGGCGCAAAGCCTGACGGGCCTGTTGCTGGGCGCCGGCATTCAGCGGCTGCGCGAGCTGAACCAGTCGCTGCAAAACGAGCTGGTGCGTAACCAGCGGCTGGCGGAACGTCTGCTGGAAACCGAAGAGAGCGTACGTCGCGAGGTCGCCCGCGAGCTGCACGATGATATCGGCCAGACCATTACCGCCATCCGCACCCAGGCGGGAATCGTCCAGCGTCTGGCGCCGAACAGCGCCAGCGTCAGGCAGAGCGGGCAGCTGATTGAACAGCTTTCGCTCGGCGTCTATGATTCGGTGCGCCGCCTGCTGGGCCGCCTGCGCCCGCGCCAGCTGGACGATCTGACGCTTGAGCAGGCGGTTCGTTCGCTGATGCGCGAAATGGAGCTGGAGGATCGCGGTATGGTCAGCCATCTGGAGTGGCGTATTGATGAGTCGCTGCTGAGTGAAAACCAGCGAGTCACCCTGTTCCGCGTTTGTCAGGAGGGGCTGAATAATATTGTCAAACACGCCAGCGCCAGCGCCGTCACGCTGCAGGGCTGGCAGCAGGAGCAGCGGCTGATGCTGGTGCTGGAGGATGACGGCTGCGGCCTGCCGCCGGGCTCCGGTCAGCAGGGCTTTGGCCTCACCGGCATGCGCGAACGCGTCAGCGCGCTGGGCGGCACCTTAACCATCTCCTGCACCCACGGCACCCGCGTTTGCGTCAGCCTGCCGCTGCGCTACGCCTGAGGAACGACGATGTTTGCCTTTTTGAAATCTCCGCCCGATGCTCCGCCGATTACCGATAAACAGGCGCTGGACGAGCGCTACCGCTACTGGCGTCGACATATTCTGCTGACCATCTGGCTGGGCTATGCGCTGTTTTATTTTACGCGTAAAAGCTTTAATGCCGCCGTGCCTGAAATCCTCGCCAGCAACGTACTGACGCGTAGCGATATCGGTCTGCTGGCAACGCTGTTCTACATCACCTACGGGCTATCGAAGTTTTTCTCCGGTATCGTCAGCGACCGCTCTGATGCTCGCTATTTTATGGGGATTGGTCTGGTCGCCACCGGCGTAGTGAATATCCTGTTTGGCTTTTCCACTTCGCTGTGGGCCTTCGCGCTGCTGTGGGCCCTGAACGCCTTCTTCCAGGGCTGGGGGTCGCCGGTGTGCGCGCGTCTGCTGACGGCCTGGTATTCGCGTACCGAACGCGGCGGCTGGTGGGCGTTGTGGAACACGGCGCATAACGTCGGCGGGGCGCTGATCCCGATGGTGGTTGGCGCGGCGGCGCTGCACTACGGCTGGCGAACGGGAATGATGATTGCCGGCATGCTGGCGATCCTCGCCGGGCTGTTTCTCTGCTGGCGGCTGCGCGACCGGCCGCAGGCGGTAGGGCTGCCCGCAGTAGGCGACTGGCGTCACGATGAACTGGAGATTGCCCAGCAGCAGGAAGGGGTAGGGCTGACCCGCAAAGAGATCCTCACTAAATACGTGCTGTTGAATCCCTATATCTGGCTGCTCTCGCTGTGCTACGTGCTGGTATATGTAGTGCGCGCAGCGATTAACGACTGGGGCAATCTCTATATGTCGGAAACGCTCGGCGTCGATCTGGTCACGGCGAATTCTGCGGTTACCATGTTCGAGGTAGGCGGTTTTATCGGCGCGCTGGTGGCGGGCTGGGGCTCGGATAAGCTGTTTAACGGCAATCGCGGGCCGATGAACCTGATTTTCGCCGCCGGGATTTTGCTGTCGGTCGGCGGCCTGTGGCTGATGCCATTCGCCAGCTACGTGATGCAGGCGGCCTGTTTCTTTACCGCCGGCTTTTTCGTTTTTGGCCCGCAGATGCTGATTGGCATGGCGGCGGCGGAGTGCTCGCACAAAGAGGCGGCGGGGGCGGCAACCGGCTTTGTCGGGCTGTTTGCCTATCTTGGCGCGTCGCTCTCCGGCTGGCCGCTGGCGCAGGTCATGGAGATCTGGCACTGGAGCGGTTTTTTCGTGGTCATCGCCATTGCTGCCGGCATCTCCGCTCTGCTGCTGCTGCCGTTTCTAAATGCCCAGGCGCCGCGAGAAGCGTGATCTGCCTCACCTTTCTCCGCCGAATGGCGTAAAACTAAGAAATTTTCCCGGTTTCGCCTGGACGCTGTCTCAGGCGGGTCTTCCGGCTGATTTTTACAATGCCTGCTATTCGCAGGTAGTAAATCAGCTCAGGAGTCACTCAATCATGCTGGCCTTCTTAAACCAGGTGCGCAAGCCTACCCTGGACCTGCCGCTCGAAGCGCGGCGCAAAATGTGGTTCAAACCGTTCATGCAGTCGTATCTGGTGGTTTTCATCGGCTATCTGACCATGTACCTGATCCGCAAAAACTTTAATATCGCGCAGAACGACATGATCTCCACCTACGGGTTGAGCATGACGCAGCTGGGGATGATCGGCCTCGGGTTCTCTATCACCTACGGCGTGGGTAAAACGCTGGTTTCTTACTACGCAGACGGTAAGAACACCAAGCAGTTCCTGCCGTTTATGCTGATCCTCTCGGCCATTTGTATGCTCGGCTTCAGCGCCAGCATGGGTGCGGGGTCGACCAGCCTGTTCCTGATGATCGCCTTCTACGCCCTGAGCGGCTTTTTCCAGAGCACCGGTGGGTCGTGCAGCTATTCGACCATTACCAAGTGGACGCCCCGCCGTAAACGCGGCACCTTCCTCGGCTTCTGGAATATCTCTCACAACCTCGGCGGCGCCGGCGCCGCGGGCGTGGCGCTGTTTGGCGCGAACTACCTGTTCGACGGCCACGTGATCGGGATGTTTATCTTCCCGTCGATTATTGCGCTAATCGTCGGTTTTATCGGCCTGCGCTTCGGCAGCGACTCCCCGGAATCTTACGGTCTCGGTAACGCCGAAGAGCTGTTTGGCGAAGAGATCAGCGAAGAGGATAAAGAGACGGAAGAGAACGCCATGACCAAATGGCAGATCTTTGTCGAGTACGTGCTGAAGAACAAAGTCATCTGGCTGCTGTGTTTCTCCAACATCTTTCTGTACGTGGTGCGCATCGGCATTGACCAGTGGTCCACTGTTTACGCTTTCCAGGAGCTGAAGCTCTCCAAAGAAGTGGCGATTCAGGGCTTTACCCTTTTTGAAGTAGGCGCGCTGGTCGGCACGCTGCTATGGGGCTGGCTGTCGGATCTGGCAAACGGTCGTCGGGCGCTGGTAGCCTGCATTGCGCTGGCGCTGATTATCGCCACCCTTGGGGTTTATCAGCACGCCAGTAACCAGTACGTTTATCTCGCATCGCTGTTTGCGCTGGGTTTCCTGGTTTTTGGCCCGCAGCTGCTGATCGGCGTTGCCGCAGTAGGCTTTGTGCCGAAAAAAGCGATTGGCGCAGCCGACGGGATCAAGGGCACCTTTGCCTATCTGATCGGCGATAGCTTCGCCAAGCTCGGCCTCGGGATGATCGCCGATGGAACGCCGATTTTTGGCCTCACCGGCTGGGCGGGGACCTTTGCGGCGCTGGATGCGGCGGCAATTGGCTGCATCTGCCTGATGGCCATCGTTGCGGTGTTTGAAGAACGTAAAATCCGCCGTCAGAAAAAGACACAAACTTTGCAGACTGCCTGAGTCATTGGGTGTGAGTCACGTTGCCCGGCCTTTGCGCCGGGCTTTTTTATACCTCTTGCCCGGCCTTTGCGCCGGGCTTTTTTATACCTCTTGCCGGGCGGTTTGATGATAGCGAGACGAGGTCGCGATAAGTCACATTCTGGTACCACCGACAGTCGACAGCGGGCAATTTCCCATTATGATAGTGGTGCTGCGATTGAATGAGAGGATGCATGATCTGGTTAGGAATGGCCACGCTGATAGTGGTATTTGTTGTGGGATTTCGGGTGCTTACCTCTGATTCACGCCGTGCGATTCGCCGTCTGAGCGAACGGTTAGGCATTACGCCGGTACCGCTGGAATCGATGATCGATCAGCTGGGAAAAACGGCCGGTAACGAGTATCTGCGCTACCTGGAACGGCCGAATGAAGCGCATTTGCAAAATGCCGCTCAGGTGCTGCTGATTTGGCAGACTGCTATCGTCGACGGCAGCGAGCAGAACCTGCATTACTGGTATCGGTTGATGAAAAAGGCCCGCCTTGCGGCGCCAATTACCGAAGCGCAAATTCGCCTCGCGCAAGGTTTCCTTCGCGAGCTGGAGCCGGAAGTGAGCGAGCTGCACGCTTTACAGGAGCGCTATAACACGCTGTTTTTACCCGAAGATGGGGTCCACTGGCTACACTGATAGCGCTTCCCTGTGCACTGTTGGCTTCGTTAAAACTCTTCCTGACGAGACCAACTATGCAAAAGTCATCACCTCAAAGTGGCATCATGCCAGCACTTCTAACCCATGTTTTTGCACGATATTGAGTAATTTCAATGCCAGCCTACCGGGGCGTTTTGCCCCACTTTCCCATTTTTGGACCGTGGACACGCTGGTGTTCAGATAGCGGGCAAAAACCGGCTGACTGACGTTGAGTTGGTCACGTAGAGCCTTAATTTCACCAGGTTGGAAATCGCTTACGCGGCTGATGCATGTTTCATCAAAGCTGCGCATCGTCTCCTGCGCGATCGCATCAACACTGTATAAACCTGCGGCAGCGCTATGGATAGCTTCAAAGGCGGGGCTTTTGAATTTAGTTTTTGCAGTCATGACAAATCTCCACCAATTCTTTTCTCTTAACCAATGCCGCCATTTTCTCCTCGCTGAGAAGGGAATAATGCCTGGCTAACTCACGGAACGCCGCGAGTTCTCGGTTATCGATATTGGCGATATCCTGTTTGGCGTATAAAAATGTGTAAAACCAATGCTCAGCACCCTTTGCCAGGATGATTGCGCGATCGCGATTTTTATTAAGGCGTTTTTTGTAAACGCCGCCACCAAGGTTATCTACTTTTCCCTGGAGAGTGGCTTCAATCGCTTTGCAAAGTTCGTCGTCATCAATCGCATGAGCCCGGGCTTCCCTGGTAAACCATTTTGTTTTAAAAATACGCATTGGCTGACATCCTGTAACCATAAATATAGCACCAAGTGCTATGTTATTTCTTCCTCTTACTGTTACGGAATACCTAAAAACGTGATTTTCCGGTTATGCGAGCAGCTACGCAGGTACTTTGCAAAGCCTGAAAAGTTGTCAAAACGTTAAATTCGTCACATTTTAAATGTTACACTGCGCGGCTCCTCCGTATTCAACCATGCAGGTAACTTATGACTCCTTCGAATGCCTCTGCGCCGCAGGCTAATCAGGCGGCGCGACCCAACTGGTCGGCGGTTTTTGCGGTGGCCTTCTGCGTTGCCTGCCTGATTACCGTTGAGTTCCTGCCGGTAAGCCTGCTTACGCCGATGGCGCAGGATTTGGGCATCTCAGAAGGCGTTGCCGGGCAGTCGGTCACCACCACCGCGTTTGTGGCGATGTTTGCCAGCCTGTTTATCACCTCGATCATCCGCAGTACCGATCGTCGCTACGTGGTGATTCTGTTTTCCGTCCTGCTGACCGTCTCTTGTCTGCTGGTCTCCTTTGCCAACAGTTTCTCCTTGCTTCTGGTGGGGCGCGCCTGCCTGGGGCTGGCGCTGGGCGGTTTTTGGGCGATGTCGGCGTCGCTCACCATGCGACTGGTGCCGATGCGCGTGGTGCCCAAAGCGCTGTCGGTCATTTTCGGCGCGGTATCGATAGCGCTGGTGATCGCCGCGCCGCTCGGCAGCTTCCTCGGCGGGATTATCGGCTGGCGTAACGTCTTTAACGCCGCCGCGGTGATGGGCGTGGTCTGTACGATTTGGGTGTTGAAGGCGCTGCCCTCTTTGCCTGGCGAGTCGACCTCGGCGCAGCAAAATATGTTTGGCCTGTTAAAGCGCCCCGGCGTAATGGCCGGGATGTGCGCCATCTTTATGGCCTTCGCCGGCCAGTTCGCCTTCTTTACCTATATTCGTCCGGTGTATATGACGCTGGCGGGCTTTGACGTTGACGGCCTGACGCTGGTGCTGTTGAGCTTCGGCATCGCCAGCTTCGTCGGCACCTCGCTCTCTTCGATGCTGCTCAAGCGATCGGTGAAAGCGGCGCTGGCGGTTGCCCCGGTGGTGCTGGCCATCAGCGCGGCGGTGCTGGTGCTGTGGGGGGAGAGTAAAATCGTGGCGTCGGCGGTGGCCGTTATCTGGGGTTTTGCCTTCGCGCTGGTGCCGGTTGGCTGGTCAACGTGGATCACCCGTTCCCTGTCCGATCAGGCGGAGAAAGCCGGGTCGATTCAGGTGGCGGTGATCCAACTGGCCAATACCTGCGGCGCAGCGGTGGGCGGCGTGGCGCTGGACCACCTTGGTCTGCTCTCGCCGCTGGTCCTCTCCGGTACATTAATGCTGCTCACCGGTGTACTGGTGGCGACGAAAGTACGGGTGTAATCGGCCGCAGTCAGGCGAACCGTCAATAAATCTACGGGCGTTCGCCCTGCGCCAGGCGACGGTTGATGTCGGCAATGACGCCCGGTAAATCCGCCAGCGTATCCACGACGTAATGCGCCCCGGCGGCGGACAGCTTCCCGGTGGCGTGCTCGCGGCGGGCGGCGATCTCTTCGGCGCTCATCTGCTGATATTCCTCCCAGCTGGCGCCGAATTCGTTACCGGAAACCGCCAGACCCACGCTCCACATCCCGGCGTTTAATCCTTCGGTAATGCCGGGAGCGGAATCATCAACCTTGACGCAGTGGGCTACCGCGTCGATGCCGAGGACAATGACGTTCTGTAACGCCATCCACGGGCCTGGCCGTCCTCCGACGGCGAGGTCGTCCGTCGCCACCCAGTGGTCAGGCGCATAGCCCTGCGCGGCGGCGGCCGGCGCCAGCTTTTCCATCACCGGACGCGGATAGCCGGAACAGGAGCCAATTTTTATGCCTTCGGCGCGCAGCGCGGCAATGGTGTCGACAACCCCGGCGATTGGCGCAGAAAAATCGACGACTTTGGCAATCTGCAGCGGCATAAACGCGGCATAGATCGCGTCGATATCGGCAGCGTTCATCGCCCGGCCAAACTTCGCCTGCCAGCGGGCGTCCACGGCGGGCAGTTTCCCCAGCGCTTCAATATGCTGCCATTTGCCGAGACCCATCGGCACCCTGGCTTCTTCGAGCGTAATCTCCACGGCAAAAGCCTGACGGAAGGCCTCAACGAAAATCTGCGTCGGCGCGAAGGAGCCAAAGTCGACGGTGGTGCCTGCCCAATCAAGAATAACGGCGTTAATACGGTTCATGACGGTTCCTTAGCATTGCCAGTACATGGCGTTTTTGATGGCCGCCAGCAGGGCGGTGATGTCGGCGTCGTACACTTCGCCGATGTTGCCGATACGGAAGCAGTCGCTTTGCGACACCTTGCCCGGATAGATCACGAAACCCTGCTCTTTAAGCCGCTGATAGAAATCCTTAAAGCGATACTGCGGCGCATCCGGGGAGTAAAACGCGGTGATGATCGGCGAGTGCAGGCTATCGTCGAGCAGCGGCTGAAAGCCTAATGCGCGCATTCCGGCCACCAGACGCTGCTGGTTAGCGCAGTATCGCTGGAGACGTGCGCTCACGCCGCCTTCTTCCGCCAGTTCTTTTAACGCCTGGGCAAAGGCCAGCACGGTATGAGTTGGTGAAGTAAAGCGCCACTTGCCGTGGTTATCCTCCATGCAGCGCCACTGGGCGTAGAGATCCAGCGACAGCGAGCGCGAGCGGCCCTGACAGTTTGCCAGTTCCGCTTCCCGGGCAATGACGAAGGCGAAGCCCGGCACCCCCTGTATGCATTTGTTGGCGGAGCTGATCAGATAGTCAATGTTCAGCGCGGCGACGTCCATGGGAATGCCGCCGAAGCTGCTCATGGCATCGACGATGTAGCGTTTGTCGTACCGTTTTGCCAGCGCCGCCACCGCTTCGATCGGGTTGAGCATACCGGTTGTCGTTTCGCAATGGACCATAGCGATATGGGTGATCGCCGGGTCGGTTTGCAGGATCCGTTCGATCGCTGCAGCGTCCGGTCGCGCGACTTCACCGCAGTCGTAAGGGTGGTGCGCAATGTTCAACAGTTTCGCCATCTCGATTATGCGCGCGCCGTAGGCGCCATTGCTGATAATCAAAATCTTGTCCTGCACGCCGATCGCGCTGCCGAGCACTGCCTCAACCGCGTAGCTACCGCTGCCTTGCAGCAGTACTGAAGTGTAGCCGTCGGCGGGCGTCGCCAGTTCCACCAGCCGTTGGCGGATGGCCTGAACCACGCCGAGATTGTAGTCATCGTCCCAGGTACAGCTGTCGAACAGCATCGCCTCTTTTACCGTACGGGAAGTGGTCAGTGGGCCGGGGGTCAGCAGCAGATAATTGCGTGAATTCATCTATTTCACCATTTGGTCTATACCAGATACTTTTTATAATGGCGATCGTCTGCGGAAAAGGTCAAAGGGAAAGTGGCGCTGCAACAAAAAATTCATCTGGTTATGTATAATGAGCGCATCAAATTTGGCCGCGAGCGAACATGAAATCACCCTCTGGCGAGACGCCACAGTATCTGCTGATCAAGGCACAGCTACAGGCGCGTATTCAAAACGGCGCGTTGAAGAGCGGCGATAAACTGCCTTCCGAGCGTGAGCTGTGCGCGCTGTTCAATACCACGCGTATTACGGTGCGCGAGAGCCTGGCGCAGCTTGAGGCCAGCGGCGTGATTTATCGCGCCGACCGCCGCGGCTGGTTTGTCACGCCGGAGCGGCTTTGGCTGGATCCGACGCAAAATACCAACTTCCATAAGCTGTGCCTGGAGCAGGGGCGGGAGCCGAAAACGGTGCTGCTGGATGGGCGTTTAACCGCCGTTCCGCTGGACGTTATGGCGCCGCTGGCGCTGCAGCCATTCGATCAGGTTTACCTGCTCACCCGTCTGCGTTATGCCGACGGGCGGGCGATTTGCTACTGTGAAAACCACTGTCTGCCCGCCAGGGTTCCCGAGCTGCTGCGCCATGATTTAAACGGCAGCCTGACCGAGATTTATCAGACCCGCTATGACCTGATATATACCAGTATGCATCTGTCGTTCTGGCCCACCTCGATGCCGCCGCAGGCCGCCGAGGCTCTGGGGGTGATGGAAGGGCGTCCGGCGCTGCTGCTGCGCCGGCTCAACTACGATCAACACGGGCGAATTCTCGATTACGATATCGAGTACTGGCGTCACGACAGCCTGCGCATCGAAGTCGATACCCATTGATTTTATGGGTCCTGTCCGAGCATTTTCCCCGGGTTGCGGCTGGCGCCTTACCCGGGCTACGGGTTCACCGCCGTCTGCGGACGGGTGGCCCGGACAGGCGCGTCAAGCGCCGCCTCCGGGATAGGACTCGGTATTGAATGTTTCAGAGCCGAGCGTCCCGGTGGCGCTGCGCTGACCGGGCTACGGGTTCACCGCCGTCTGCGGACGGGTAGCCCGGACAGGCGCGTCAAGCGCCGCCTCCGGGAGCGGTATATCTCCCTCCGTTTAATCCTTTCGCCACACTTCATTCATCGTTTTGTCATAAAGCCCCGGTAGCGTGAACGTCAATCTGGTATAGACCATAAAGATCACCATCCGAAGAGGCTGATACGATGAAACTCTCCCGACTTGCTCTGTTAACCGTTACCGTACTCGCCAGCGCCCCGGTGTGGTCCGCTGACGTTGTCACCGTTTATTCCGCCGACGGCCTGCACGACGGCGACAACAGCTGGTATCAGAACCAGTTTGCCGCTTTTACAAAGGCAACGGGCATAAAAGTGCAGTACGTTGAAGGCGGCTCTGGAGCGATTGTCGAACGGCTGGCAAAAGAGCGCACCAATCCGCAGGCGGACGTGCTGGTGACGGTGCCGCCGTTTATCCAGCGCGCCGCCAAAGAACAATTACTGGCCGAATTTAAGCCGCAGGGCAGCGACCAGATCCCCGGCGTCCACGACCGCTACTCGCCGCTGGTGAACAACTATCTGACCTTTATCTATAACAGCAGGCTGCTGAAAACCGCGCCGGCCAGCTGGCAGGATCTGCTCGATAGCCGTTTCAGGAACAAGCTGCAGTACTCGACGCCGGGACAGGCGGGCGACGGTACGGCGGTCATGCTGCAGGCGTTCCACAGCCTGGGCAGCAAAGATGCGGGGTTCGATTATCTGGGTAAACTCCAGACCAACAACGTCGGACCATCGGCTTCTACCGGTAAGCTGACCGCGCTGGTCAATAAAGGTGAGCTGTACGTCGCTAACGGCGATCTGCAAATGAACCTGTCGCAGATGGCGCGTAATCCGCATGTGCAAATCTTCTGGCCCGCAGACGCTAAAGGCGAACGCAGCGCGCTGGCGCTGCCCTATACCATTGGTCTGGTGCAAAACGGCCCGAACGGTGAAAACGGTAAAAAGCTGATTAACTTCCTGCTCGATAAGCCCGCTCAGGCCAGCGTTAGCGCGCTCTCCTGGGGGCTGCCGGCGCGCAGCGACGTGACGCCGGAAGACGCTAACTTTAAAGCGGCGAAAGCGGCGCTTAACGGCGTGAAAAGCTGGGAACCCAACTGGGACGAGGTTGCGGCTTCACTGTCGGCGGATATTGCCCGCTGGCATCAAGTCACCGACAGCGAGTAAGCGTGATGTTAATGAAAACAACCGTCGCTCATCCCCCGTCGTCGACGGGAACGTCCGGGATCACTCTCGACTCGCTGCGCGTTTCTTATCACGGCAACGTGGTGCTGAAGCCGCTGACCTTAACTATTGAACCGGGTGAAGTGCTGGCGCTGATCGGTCCATCCGGATCCGGAAAAACCACGGTGCTGCGGGCGATAGCCGGATTTGTACAGCCGGCGGGCGGGCGGATTTTGCTGGGCGATACGGATGTCACCCACCTGCCGCCGTATCAACGCGGCCTTGGCATGGTGGTGCAAAACTACGCCCTGTTTCCGCATATGAAGGTAGAAGATAACGTCGCCTTCGGCCTGCGGGCGCAGAAGCAGCCGAAAACGGAGATAGCTGCACGCGTCAAAGACGCCCTGAAAATCGTCGGCATGGCGGATTACGCCAGCCGCTATCCGCACCAGCTATCCGGCGGCCAGCAGCAGCGCGTCGCGATTGCCCGCGCCATCGCCGTACGTCCGCGGGTCTTGCTGCTTGATGAGCCGCTCTCGGCGCTGGATGCGCAAATCCGTCACAACATGGTAGAGGAAATTGCCCGCCTGCACCGCGAACTGCCGGAACTCACAATTCTCTACGTTACCCACGATCAGACCGAAGCCCTGACCCTGGCGGACAAGATTGGCATCATGAAAGACGGCTCGCTCATTGCCCATGGCGAAACCCATCAGCTTTACCACTATCCGCCTAATCGTTTCACCGCCGAGTTTCTCGGACGCGCCAATATCCTGCAGGCGACGGCGCTGAAAGATACCGCAGGGCCTGGCCTGGTCAGCGTCAGCTGCGGCGGTGGATTGATTACCGCTTTCAGCCGCGGCGGTCAGCACGGCAATAATAAGTTGCTGTGTATTCGTCCGCAGCATATGAGCCTCGCGCCGCGAACGGCCACCAGCAACCGGCTTAACGCTACCCTGCAGTCGGTGCACTGGCAGGGCGATTTGACCCACCTGCTATGCGACGTGGCCGGGGAGGCGGTGCGCATTGTGATGACCCACGTGGATCCGCTGCCGCGGGCCGGCGACAGGCTGGCGCTCTATTTTGAACCCAACGATGCGGTCCTGATTGAGGTGTCATAATGTCGCAGATCCTAACGCTCCCGCGTCGCTCTGTTCAGCTGCGGCCCTTACTGTGGCTTCTGCCGCCGCTGCTGGTGCTGGCGACCCTGTTTTTCTATCCGCTGCTGCTGATCGGCGAACAGGCGCTACGTGATGCCAGCGGTCACCTGAGCCTTGAAACCTTCTGGCAGGTCGTGGGATCCCGGCGCTTTATCAACGCGTTGCTCAATACGATGCAAATCGCGATCTTCGCCACCCTGGGCTGCCTGCTGCTCGGCAGCGTCCTGGCGCTGATTCTGGTGTTTATTCCCTTTCCCGGCAGCCAGTTGATCAGCCGGGTGATTGATACCTTTATTGCCCTGCCGACCTTTCTCATTACCCTGGCGTTTACTTTTATCTACGGCTCCGCGGGTTTGCTGAACGGCGCGCTAATGTCGCTATTGTCTTTCGAACTGCCGCCGATCGATTTTCTTTATTCCATTCAGGGCGTGATTCTGGCGGAAATCACCGTTTTCACGCCTCTGGTGATGCGTCCGCTGATGGCCGGGTTGCGGCAGATTGATAAAAGCCAGCTAGAGGCGGCGAGTATTCTCGGCGCGCATCCGCTGCGGGTTATCGGCCAGGTGATTTTCCCGGCGGCGCTGCCGGCGCTGATGGCGGGCGGTAGCCTGTGCCTGCTGCTGACGACTAACGAGTTCGGCATCGTACTGTTTATCGGCGCCAAAGGCGTGAATACGCTGCCGATGATGGTGTACAGCAAGGCTATTCTCGAATCGGATTACAGCCAGGCCTGCATGATTGCCCTGATAAATATTCTGCTGTCGCTGGGACTGTTTATAATCTATCGCCTGGCCGCCGCGCGTACCGGCGTGAGGAGCTAACGATGTTGATTTGGTCGCGTAAAGGCCGCGCGGCGGCGGGCGCGCTGGCGGCAACGCTGTTTGCCGGATTCTTCTTCCTGCCGCTGGCGGTGATTTTGATGTCCAGCTTGAGCCAGCAGTGGAACGGCCTGCTGCCGTCCGGTTTTACCCTTGGGCACTTTGTGAACGCCTTTCGCGGGGCTGCGTGGGATGCGCTCTTTTCCAGCCTGATGGTTGGATTTTGCGCCAGCCTGTTCGCTCTGCTGTGCGGCACGTGGGCTGCGCTGGCTCTGCGCCAGTACGGCGCGAAGCTGCAAAAATATCTTGGGCTGGCGTTCTATTTACCGAGCGCCATTCCTTCGGTATCGGTGGGTTTAGGCATTCTGGTGGCTTTCAGCCAGGGGCCGCTACAAATGAACGGTACTTTCTGGATCGTGCTGGCGGCGCACTTCGTGCTGATTTCTGCGTTTACCTTCAGCAACGTCTCCACCGGTCTGACGCGGATTTCCGCCGATATTGAAAGCGTCGCCTCCAGCCTCGGGGCATCGCCGTGGTATCGCCTGCGCCATGTCACGCTGCCGCTCATGGCTCCGTGGATGATCTCCGCGCTGGCGCTGAGCCTGTCGCTGTCGATGGGGGAGCTGGGCGCGACGGTAATGATCTATCCGCCGGGCTGGACGACGCTGCCGGTGACGATTTTCAGCCTCACCGATCGCGGCAATATTGCCGATGGTTCGGCGCTGACCATCGTGCTGGTGGGCATCACGCTGCTGCTGATGATTAAGCTTGAGCGCATTGCCCGCCGGATGAGCCAGAGGTAATCATCACATCGGGCGACGGATTCACCGTTGCTCGGTAGGGAAGCCCGGGTAAGGCGTTACGCCGCCACCCGGGGAATACGCCGGGATAAATATATCGATGCGGCTTCTTCCCGGCTCGCGCTGCGCTTAGCCGGACTACAGGTTCACCGTTGTCTGCGGTACGGTAGCCCGGATAAGGCGACAGCCGCCATCCGGGACGGCTTCACAAGCTTAGAACCACGCTTCAAACATGCCGCCAACGTTCAGCGAATCCAGCTGTTCGTCTTTGGTGCCGTTGACCTTTGCGGTGCGCTTGTTATCTACCTGACCGCCGGTTACGTAGAAGCGCAGCATCGGGCGGAACTCCGGCCCCATACCGATGGCGATATTCTGCGACAGCGTCAGCTTCCAGCCGTGGTTATCGCCGCCCTGGTCGTAATCGACGCGCTGATAGCCCGCTTCCAGCCAGGTGGAGTGGACATCGTTCCAGAAGTACATTGGACGGACAATGGCGCCGTAGTTTTTACGATTGTCGGTATTGTCTGTACCGTTGTCATAGTCGTGGAAGGCCAGCAGATATTCGATCTGCGCCTGCTGGGTGAATTTATGCAGCCCTTCAAAGCTGGCATAGATAGCGGTGAGATCGTCGGTCTTGTTATAGACGCTGTTATCCGAGTTGTCGGAGTAGCGCAGAATCACTTTATTGACGCCGCTGTCGTTGGTGTGGCTCAGCACCAGCCCGCCCTGCCAGGCTTCGAGACGCTCGTCGCTGTCTACCGCTTTCGAATCGAAACCGTAGTTGGCGTAAACCTCAACGTCGATCGGTCCGGCTTTAAGATTATGGGTTTTAGTGGTCAGCGCATAGTGGCCATCATCGCCGGTTCCGGAGCCGCCGGTACAGGTGATGCGCGACGGGTTCGCTTCGTCGGCCATCACTTCCGGGCTACAGGATTCCACCTGCGACACCGCCGCCACGTCAAACTGTACGCCGCCGATGTCAAAGTTTTTCACCCCGGCGCCCTGGCCGTCGTGGTTCATCCAGAAGTAGTCGTTAATCCCCTGTTGCGGGCGCTGATGGAAGTCGCGGCCGGCCCAGATATAGGCGTTGGGGTTAGACTCCAGCACGTTGGTAACGCCGACGTAGGCTTTTTTCAGGTTAACTTCGTCGCTCCAGTGGTCAAACATGACGTTGATATCCCAGATCGCGCCTTTACTGCTCTTAAAGGCTTTGGTTATCTGAAATTCGCCGCCGTTGCCTTCGTTGCCTAAACGACCGATCGCGGAGGCGCCGTTATAGGAACCATCCACGCCGACAAACTTCTGATCGCCGGTCTGGAACTGCGCGCCGTAGCGGGCGTAGCCGCTGAACTTCAGGCCGAAGGGGATCGCCATATCCGGCGTGGCTGCGGTGGTCTGCGGGTTGGTAATGACATCCACTTTTTTATCGGCGGCGGCATCGATTTTCGCCTGGCGTTCGGCCAGGGCTTTATCGACGGCTTTGGCGACAATGGCGTCGATCTGTTCCTGAGTAAACTCTTGTGCAAATACGGAAACTGGGCACAGCGCGGCGACGACCGCCATGGTTAATGGCAGTATTTTTACAGTTTTCATCATTATCTCGCTTTTAGTAATTTATATATTTAGATAATAGCTATCCCGCCAGGATAAGCTGGTTTATTTATTCCGGGTACAGTTGCTAAATATTGATATAAATTAACGCTGGTATAAATGAATAAGCTCTTCTGAAAATTCACGCGCGAGCAGCGAATTCATCAGATGGTCCTGAGCATGCACCATAATGAGGGTCATCGGCTGGCGCGCTTGGCCCGCATCCTGCGCGATAAGCTGGGTTTGCATCTGGTGCGCCCGACGGGCGTAGCCATCGGCTTCATTCAGCAGCAAGCGCGCTTCATCTATATTACCGCTACGGGCACAATGCAGCGCTTCAAAACATAATGAGCGTGACTGTCCCGCATTAACGATAATTTCCATTACCGCATCTTCTAGTTCAATCATAATAGTTCCTGAGGTCATTAACCTTATTATTTAAATAATGCAGTGAAAATCCCTTTTCCACATTATTTATGCCGTCATGATAAATATGCTATTAAATATATGAGTTAATTATTGGCTGACCGTTTCGGCAACCGGCACCGCAGCTTTGGCTTTTTCGACTTCAGTTTTCATTAATGAGCGTTCATAGGCGCGGAGGAATGGCAGATAAATTACCGCTGACATCACCATGCAAATTAAGCACATCACCACCGGGCTTAGCGTCCAGTTTGCAGCCCAGGATGCACCGATAGGGGCCGGGGTCGTCCACGGGGTCAGCGAAACGACCTGGCTGAGCCAGCCGAGGCGCGTCGCACCGTAAGCCAGAACGGCGTTAATCATCGGGACAAAGACGAACGGGATAAACATCATCGGGTTCATGATTATCGGCGCGCCGAACAGAATCGGTTCATTGATATTAAAGAAGCTCGGAACGATACCCATTTTGCCAATGGTGCGCAGGTGAGCTACGCGGCTACGCAGCAGCAGGAAGGCCAGCGGAAGCGTGGAGCCGACGCCGCCAATCAGCAGATAGTGGTCCCAGAAACCCTGCAGATAGACATGGGGCAGAGCCGCGCCGGCCGCCAGCGCTGCCTGGTTCGCCGACAGGTTGGCCATCCAGAAGGGGTTCATAATGCCGGTCACGATCAGCGAGCCGTGGATCCCGGCGAACCAGAAAATCTGACACATCAGCACCGACAGCAGTATCGCCGGCAGAGAGTCAGAGGCGGAAACCAGCGGCTCCAGCAGGTGCATAATCGCCTGCGGCAGAATCATACCGGTCTGCGCTTCGATAAACAGATTCAGCGGATGCAGTGTCGCGATCACCACCAGCACCGGGATAAGGATTTCGAACGAGCGCGCGACGCCGGTCGGCACCTCTTTCGGCAGACGAATCGTAATGTTGTTCTGCTTCAGCCAGGCGTAAACGCGGGTAGAGTAGATAGCGGTGATCAAAGCGGTGAAAATACCCTGACCAGAGAGATACTGGGTGGAGATTTTGCCGTCGGCATACGGCGCGGCAACCAGTAAGAAAGCCATAAACGCCAGCAGACCGGACATCACCGGATCGAGCTGGAACTGGCGTCCCAGGCTGGCGCCGATTCCCACCGAAATAAAGAACGTCATCACGCCCATGCTGAGGTTAAACGGCAGCATCAGCTGTTCGCGATACTGCTGGGAGAAGTCCAGCCAGCCGCGGGCGAAACCGTTAGTGGTATCCGGCGAAAAAGGCGGAAAGATAAATACCAGCATGAATGAGCCGATGATCATAAACGGCAATGCGGCAGTGAAACCATCGCGAATCGCGATAACGTATTTCTGCTGCCCAAGGCGTCCTGCCAGCGGGGTAATTGATTGCTCGATCACGGCAATCATGGACTGATACAGAGAACTCATTTGTACACCTCTTAATGCGCTTCGATCAGCGACAGGGCATAATCCAGAACGTTGTCTCCCCGCTGCATCCCGTAATCCATGGTGTTAATTGGCTGGACCGGAATATTCAGGGGCGCGGCTTTCTCAGATAAGGTTTTCAGCATGTACTTCACCTGGGGCCCAAGAAGCACCACCTGGTACTGCGGAAACTGCATATCAAATTCGGAAACTCCATAGGCATCAATCTGCACCGGCAGGGCGCGTTCCTTCGCGGCATCGACCATCTTTCTGACCAACAGACTGGTGGACATCCCGGCAGAGCAGCACAGCATAATCTTGTACATCGACGATCATCCTCAAAATGTAAAAAGTTATTGCGTGGATGATTTGATATCAGACGGAAACCGGTTTCCATTTATAAAAAACAGAACTGTGATAACCGTCAAGATCCATCAGTCAAAGGGTGTGTTAATTAGATTTGGCTCACAGATTTTCGTGATTTTTGCTACGTTTTTCCGCGAAACGGAAAATCGGTTTCCAAATAAAAAAGGAAACGGATATACTGCCGCTGGTTATTATTGAAGCGATTCAGGTTTATGGATTTACAGGGATCGGATTAGCCCTGTCAGGGGAAAATAATGTCTACTATCAACGATGTATCACGATTAGCTGGGGTATCTAAAGCCACAGTCTCTCGGGTGTTGAGCGGTTCGCGCGGCGTAAAGGAAGCCAGCCGGCAGGCGGTATTACAGGCGGCGGAAGAACTCAACTACCGGCCGAACATGATAGCGCAATCTTTGCTGAGTCAGACCACCGGCTGCATCGGCGTGATCTGCGCCCAGGACAACATCAATCAAACCACCAGCTATCTCTATGCGCTGGAAAAGCAGCTCAGCCAGCACCAGAAGCATCTGCTGC
This sequence comes from Klebsiella sp. CN_Kp066, assembly GCF_040065135.1. NCBI lineage: Bacteria > Pseudomonadati > Pseudomonadota > Gammaproteobacteria > Enterobacterales > Enterobacteriaceae > Klebsiella > Klebsiella sp. CN_Kp066. The sequence goes on from NZ_JBEAIU010000055.1 coordinate 116,277, forward strand.
TGCGTTTTGCCAACAGCCGCGGTAGGGTGCTGCACTCTCTGGAAGAGTTAACCTGCGGTTTATGCGACAACGTGCTGATTATCGGCGCCCGGTTTCCGCTCAATATCGACCGTCCTGACGTGGTGCTGATCGACTGTCTGGAAAGCGAAGGGGCGAACAGTATTCATTTTGACCACGCATTCGCGGCGGAAACGGCCTGTAACTATCTGATAAGCCAGGGGCGCAGGCAGATTGCGCTTATCCACCCGCAGGGCAGCGGCTTTGCAGACCAGGTCCTGCTGGGCTATAAGCACGCGCTGGAAAAGAATTTTCTGCCGTTTAATCGCAACCTGGTTTTTCTCGACAGTCCTTCGCCATCCGTAGCGGTGCAGGAGCTGGTGAATAACGCAACAACCTTGAACTTCAATGCGTTATTGGTTGCCAACGAGCAGCAGGCGCAGCTGGTGGTGCCGCAGCTCCAGGCATTTAACCGCGCGGTGCCGGAAAAAGTCATGGTATTCAGCCTGGCGGGCTCGTTACAACTGCCCGGTATTCCGACCATCCCGGCGATTGAATATTCCATGGACGCGATGGCCAGCCGGATAGTCAACTGGCTGACCGAGAAGACGCAAATGCTCGGCAGTAGCCCGCTGCGCGGGGATTTGATCATCCCGAACCGCTGATGGCGTCCAACCCGCCGCCGGAATCAGGGCGTTGGGCACTGAATGCCGCTAATGGCCTTCTGATAAGCGGCGCTGTTGTTTTTATCCAGCGCCCGCGTCGCGCTTTGTACGGCGGTCTTATTTTCCGTTGATTCCAGCACGCGGTTAGCAAACTGCGTATCATCCAGCGCGCTGCTGGCAGGGCAGTTTTTCCTCACATCCTTCACGATCTGCTGCTTCTGCTGTTCAAACTTCAGGCCGGAGAGCGGCGCGGCTGCGGCCAGATGGGGTAGCATCAGGCTGGCTGCCAGCGAAAGCGCAATACTCATTCTCTTCATCATGGATATCCTTATTTTTATTAAAGGGTTTTTCTAACTATAGACATATTCCCGAAATAACCATTTTGCGTGCCGGTTTCCGCAAAAATGCATCCGTTTCAGCCGCTGAAATTTATCTTCCGTACCGGCAAGCAAAGCCGTTGATGCGCAGATGCCCCCCTTTCTTTTGATGGATATATTTCTGCCATTGCGTTTCAGGGATGGCGGAGCATGATGAAAAAAGGAACCTCCTCGACGCCGCACGACGCGGTTTTTAAGCAGTTTTTATCGCATCCCGAGTGCGCCAGGGATTTTATCGACATTCATCTTCCCGCGTCGCTGCGCCAGCTATGCGATCTGCAAACGCTCAGGCTGGAGTCAGGCAGCTTTATTGAAGCGAATTTACGCGCCAGCTACTCCGACGTGCTGTGGTCGCTAAAAACCAGCGACGGTGATGGCTATATCTACGTGGTGATTGAACACCAGAGCACGCCGGATGCGCATATGGCATTCAGGCTGATGCGCTACGCGCTGGCGGCGATGCAGCGTCATCTGGATGCCGGGCATAAAACGCTGCCGCTGCTGTTTTATCACGGAGCGAAAAGCCCTTATCCCTTCTCGCTTTGCTGGCTGGATGAGTTTACCGATACGCAGACAGCGCGACGACTTTATGCCGCCGCTTTCCCACTGGTGGATATTACGGTGGTGCCGGATGACGACATTATGCAGCACCGGCGTGTGGCGCTGCTGGAGCTGATTCAAAAGCATATTCGCCAGCGCGATTTACTTGGCCTGGTGGAGCGATTAGCAGAGCTGTTGGTTAAAGGTTGCGCTAATGACAGCCAGTTGAAAGCGCTGTTTAATTACATGCTGCAGTATGGTGATGCGCCTCATTTTGGTGAATTTCTTCACGAGGTCGAGCGGCGCGTTCCTCAACATAAGGAGGTACTCATGACGATTGCGGAAAGGCTACGGCAGGAAGGGAGACAAGAAGGCAAGTTGGAGGGCAAGTTGGAGGGCAAGTTAGAAGGTAAACAAGAGGGTAGACAAGAAGAAGCGTTGCGTATTGCTCGTTCATGTCTGGAACAGGGGTTTGAGCGCGAGCTGGTGCAGGTGGTTTGTGAGCTGTCGGATGACGATCTGAAGATGCTGCAAACTCAGGTTGCAGCATCTCCGGCCAGATAATTGTCAGCCTGTTTTCACCCGCCGCCGCGAATCCATGGCGATCAGCACCACCGACGAGAGAATCAGCAGCGTGCCCAGCCAGTCCGGCAGGCTAAAGGTAATGCCGAGCAGCAGCAGCGAGAGCAGGGCGCTACTCAGCGGCTCCGCGCAGCTGAGGATCCCCGCCTTCGCGCCGCCAATCTTCTGCGCGCCGTTCAGGTAGAGGCTGAACGTCAGCGAGGTGCCGATAACCACCAGGTAGAAAAAGGCCAGCAGCAGGCCGCCGGTCACCACAAAATGGTTGCCCTGTCCGGCGTAAAACGGCAGCAGCATGGCGCCGCCGAGCAGCATGCTCCAGCCGACAATCGGCAGGGTGCCGTAGCGGGCAATCAGCGTCGATGGATATGTCGTGTAGAACGCGGCGGCAAATGCCGAAGCAATCCCCCAGAACAGCGCTGCGGGAGAAATCGACAGCGTTGTCGGATTGCCGTGGGTCACCAGCAGAAATGTGCCCGCCAGCGAGGTACCGATGGCCGCCAGCACCAGCGGACTGGGGCGCGTTTTGCGGGCGATGGCAAACCACGCAACGATAATCGTCGGTGACAGGAACTGCAGCACCGTCGCGGTGGCGGCGTTTGATTTCTCGATGGTCATCAGAAAGGTGTACTGCACGGTGAGCGCCCCGAACAGCGAAAAAATCAGCAAACTGATAGCGTCCTGGCGATTTTGCAGGACGCGGAAAATTTTATCGCCGTGAACGAACGAGAGCATCAGAAGAATCAGACCGGCGAACAGCAGGCGCGTCATGGTCAGAAACGGCGATGACATCTGACTTTGCTGCATAATATATTGCGCGCAGACGCCGGAACTGCCCCACAGCACGGCGGCGATCAGTACGTTCAGCATCCCTTTTTTGCTGGAGCCCATCTTTCCCTCAGGTGAAAATAGTGCGAAAGCAGTATCATAGCATGAGCACGCGCGGGAAGCGGGGCAGGAAATGGTAGCCGGATCCTTTATCAGATGGCCAGCAAAGCGTACTCCGGCCGACGTCGCCCGGCGGCTGGCGCCTGACCGGGCCGACAGAAACGCGACGCCACGTGCAAAAAATATTCAACATGGGGCGTCAGTGCCTCCCGCCACGCGGCGGATAAACTCACGTTCACCGCCGTGCGCCAGACGCGCCTCTTAGCTTAAATCAACGTTTTTACTGCCGAACAGCCAGGTGAGGGCAAATCCGCAGAGATAAGAGACCGCCAGCCCGGCGGCATACACCGCCATTCCGGCGTAGATCCCGCTGCCGGAGGTCATCAGCGGCAGCGCCACCAGCCCCGACGGGCCAAACACCGTATTCAGGCCAACCGGCAGCCCCATCCAGGCGATGAGCCCGAGAAAGAAACCGCCGCAAGCGCCGCCGAGACAGGCGGTGATAAACGGCTTCATACGCGGCAGCGTGACGCCGTAAATCAGCGGTTCGCCGATACCGAGGAAGCCGGGGATAATTGCCCCTTTAATCTGCGTGCGCAGCAGAGAACCGTGCTTCGCCCGCCAGAAAAGCGCCAGCGCCGCGCCAACCTGTCCGGCCCCGGCCATGGCCAGTATCGGAAACAGCGAGTTAAACCCCTGCGCATCCACCAGCGCGAAATAGACCGGCACGAAGCCCTGATGGACGCCGAACATCACCGCCAGCAGGAACAGGCCGGCCAAAACCGCAGATCCGAACGGGTTACCGTTAAGGTGCAAAAACAGCCATGACATCCCGGTAAACAGCCAGCCGCCGATCGGCATAATAACGGTAAACGTTATCGCGCCCATGATCAGCAGCGTCACCGCCGAGGTGAGGATCATATCGAGGTTGGCAGGCATGATGCGTCGCACCTGCTTCTCCACCCACGCGCCGATAATCGAGGCGATCAGTACGCCGATAATATTGCCGCGCGGGTCAATACCGTGGCCGAAGAAGGTCGAAATTCCGGAATAGAAGCCGCTGGTGGCTTCCGGGTTATAGCCGAGGACAAACAGCGCAGCGATGATCGCTCCGTTGACTCCGGAGCCGCCGAAAGCTTTCTGGGCGTTATAGCCGATCAGGATGCTCAGGAAGGTAAACATCCCCTTGCTGAACACCTTCATGTAGCCGATCAGCGCCAGCAGCGTCGCATTCGGATGCGCGTTTTCAAGGACGAATATCTGCTCCGCCAAAGTGGCGAACCCCAGCAGCAGGCCGACGGCGATAAAACCGGGAATGAGCGGGGTGAAAATAGTAGCGAATTTCGCGAGGAATTTTTGAATGCCGCTGGTTTGCTTGCTCTTCAGCGCCTGTTTCTTTTCGGCGGCGACGTCGGCCAGCGATGGCGCCTCCGCCGGCGCGTCTTCCAGTAACGCGTTCATCATTTCCGCCGCGCTTTGCGCCTTGCCGGGCCCAAGGACGACCTGGAACTGTTCATCGCTAACGATCACTCCCATCACGCCGTCAATCTGACGGATGGCGGCGCTGTCGGCCCGTGATTCATCGCGTAGGGTCAGGCGCAGCCGGGTCATACAGTTGCCCGCCTGCGCGACGTTCCCGGCTCCGCCCACGTGCTGCAGGATCCGCGCTATCATCTCTTTATTTATTTTCGCCATTGCAGATTCCCCGTGAGTCAGCGGTCAGGAGTGGCTCAGCGCCTTGCGGATATAGCCGTTATTTTTTGCCAGCAGCGCCTGAGCCTCCGCGGCGCTTAAATCAGCCAGCACCATCACAATCGCCGTTTTGCAGTGGCGATCGCAGGCTTCCAGCGCGCTCTGGGCGGTTGCGCGATCGCATTCGGTCGCTTCCATGACGATGGACACCTGGCGCTCGATAAGCTTGGCGTTGGTCGCTTCAACGTCCACCATCAGATTGCTGTAAACCTTGCCGATGCGAATCATCGCCCCGGTTGAAATCATATTCAGCACCAGCTTCTGCGCGGTACCCGCCTTCAGGCGCGTTGAGCCGGTCACCACTTCCGGACCCACGACCGGCGTAATGGCGACGTCCGCCAGCCGGGCCATTTCGCCGTGCGGGTTACAGCTGACGATGGCGACAAAAGCGCTCTGGCTATGGGCATACTCCATCGCGCCGATGACGTACGGCGTGCGTCCGCTGGCGGCCAGGCCGACCAGTACATCGCGGCTGCTAAAGTTCAGGTTCTGCAAATCCATCGCCCCTTGGGCTTTGTTGTCTTCGACGTTTTCCACGGCGCTCAGGATCGCTTTATGACCCCCCGCGATAATGCCCACCACCTGCTCCGGGCGGGTACCGAAGGTCGGCGGGCACTCGCTGGCATCAAGGATCCCCAGGCGACCGGAAGTACCCGCGCCAATGTAAATCAGGCGCCCTCCCGCCTGCAGCGCCGCCGCGACGTTATCCACGACCTGGGCAATTTGCGGCAGATAGGGGGTAATGGCGTGGGCCACCTTCCGATCTTCCTGGTTAATCACCGTCAGCATCTCTTCAGTGGAAAGGGTATCAATGTTGACGCTATTGGCGTTGCGGCGCTCGGTCAGCAGTTTGCTCAGGTCGATACTCATAGGAACCTCTTTATTCACAGTGGCGGGCAGTATAAGGAATTAATTATTCCTTTCCTGTGAAGGTTATCACGATTGGTGTTGAAGGAATAATAGGTGATTTCAGCACTGGCGGGAAAGATGGCGGTAATAAAATTGGAATTTTTTATTACCGCCGGAGAAGATTATACCGTGGGCCGCGGCTTTTTCAGGCCAATCAGCAGCGCGGCCAGATAGCAAAGGCTCATCGCGAAACTCATTTTGAGCATCGTTTCGCCGCCGAGCCCGGCCAGCGGCGCGGCAATACCGCCGAACACAAACATCAGCGTGCCCATCAGGGCTGACGCGGTGCCGGATTGACGGGCATTAATGGCATTCATCGCTTCCGCACCGGCGACGGTGCTGATACCGCTCATCATAGAAACGGTAAAAAACAGGCCGACCAGCGCCAGCGTCGGCAGCGGTAGCCAGGCGAAGAGCAGGGTGATGGCGGCAAACGTTACTGCCAGCAGCTGGCCACCGCGCAGCAGGGCTTCGGCGCTGAAGCGGCGTGCCAGGCGGGAAAAGATCAGCGCCGCGATAATCAGCCCGATGCCGTTTAGGCCGAACAGCAGGCTGAACTGCATCGCGCTCATGGCATATTCGCTCTGGATAACGAACGAAGATGAGCCGATATACGAAAATAGCCCGGCCATCATAAAGGCCTGAATCAGGCAGTAGCGCATAAAGCGGCGGTTTTTCAGTACCGGCGCCTCATCCTGCTGCTGCGTAACCGAGGCGGCGCTTTTAACCGGCAGCGTTTCGTGCAGCACCGTCAGGCTGAGCAGCAGCAAAATAATGCCGATCGCCGCCATCGCCCAGAACAGAATACGCCAGTCGAAGGCGGTGATGATCCAGCCGCCGAGTACCGGTGAAAGCACCGGCGCAATGCCGTTAACGGTCATCAGCAGGGCGAAAAACTGGGTCAGCAGAGTGCCCTGATACTTGTCGCGGGCGATGGAGCGCGACAGCACCGAGCCGCCCGCGCCGGCGAAGCCCTGCAGAAAGCGCCAGGCGATCAGCATATGGATATCGTAGGTTATCGCGCACATCGCCGAGGAGAAGATAAACAGCAGCAGGGAGAGCGCCAGCGGCTTTTTACGGCCAATGCGATCGCTCAGCGGGCCGAAAAACAGCTGCCCAAGGCCGAGACCAATCAGCGCCGCCGTGAGCGACAGCTGGGTCTGCGTGCCGGTGGCGCTGAGCTGCTGGGTGATTTCCGGCAGCGCGGGCAGATAGAAGTCGGTACACAGCGGCCCAATGGCGCTAAGCAAACCGAGAACCACGACCCAGGAGAGGGAAATTCGGGACATATCAACGGGCTCCTTGTCATCAAACCGGGCGTTGCCGCCCGGCAAAAGTGTTAGCTGGCGCCGCCTCCCAGCGACTGCCAGAGGGTAATGCGGTTTTCCAGATCGGTCTGCTGGAGGGAGATCAGCGTGGCCTGCGCCGACCACAGCGTTCGCTGGGCGGTCAGCACCGACAGATAATCTCCGACCCCGGCCTGATAGCTCTTCATCGCAATATTCAGCGATTTCTGCTCCGCCGCGACGTATTTATTCTGCGCGTCCAGCTGTTCGCTGAGCGTTTCCCGGCGCGCCAGCGCGTCGGCAACATCCTTAAAGGCGCTCTGAATGGTCTTCTCATAGGTGGCGATCAGACCCTTTTTCTCCGCTTCAGCGTAGCGCAGCTGCGCCAGGTTGCTGCCGCCGGTAAACAGCGGCAAGCTGATGGACGGCGCGAATGACCACACCTGCATGCCGTGGCTGAACAGCGACGAGAGCGAGTCGCTGCCGACCCCGGCGCTGGCGGTCAACGAGATGGACGGGAAGAAGTTGGCCCGCGCCGCGCCGATATCGGCGTTAGCGCTTTTCAGATTATGCTCCGCTTCCTGGATATCCGGGCGGCGCAGCAGTACCGATGAAGAGACGCCCGCCGGCACCAGGGTGATACTACGATCGCCAAGGCTTTCAAGGGTGCCGGGCAGCAGGCTATCCGGCACGGTTTCTCCGGCCAGCAGGTTGAGCGCGTTTTTATCCTGCGCCACCAGCGTGCGGTAGCTGGCGACGCTGGCGCGCGCCTGCTGATAAACGCTTTCCGCATCGCTCAGGTCGCCAGCTGAGGCGGTGCCGACTTCCATCTGGCGGGTGACGATGTTGCGCGAGTTCTCCGCGCTGGCCATGGTTTCCTGCGCCAGCGCCAGATTGCTGTTGTCCGCGGCGAGGGTTATCCACGCGGTGGTCAGATCGGCAATCATCGTCAGACGCGTATTCTGAGCGGTGAATTCGCTGGCAAGCCAGGTTTCCCGCGCCGCGCGCGTCAGGCTTTGGTTCTTACCAAACAGATCCAGCTCGAAGCTGGAAACCGCGCCGTCGGCTTCCGCTGACGAGGTGAGACCGCTGGCCACCGTTTTACTGCGGGTATGGCTCAGCTCGGCGTCGAGGGTCGGAAACAGCGAGGCGCGGGTTTCACCAAACTGGGCGCGCGCGGCTTCGATGTCGGCCAGCGCTTTCTGCACGTCGCGGTTGCTGGTTAACGCGATGTTCACCACTTTTTTGAGGCGGGCATCATTCACTACCTGCTGCCAGTCGCTGACCACCGCGGTTGCCTCGCCGTGGCTGCCCGGCAGGGTCGCTGGCACAGGCGCGGCCGGGCGCTCATAGTTCGGATCGAGAGAGACGCAGCCCGCCGTCAGGAGCGCAACAAAGACTAAGGTAAAACGAAACATAACTTACTCCTGAGAAGAACGATGGCGGGTGAAGAAGCGTTTCACCAGCACAAAGAACAGCGGCACGAAGAACACCGCCAGCAGCGTCGCGGTCAGGGTTCCGCCGATAATCCCGGTACCGATCGCCACGCGGCTGTTGGCCCCGGCTCCGGTGGCGATCGCCAGCGGCAGCACCCCGGCAATAAACGCCAGCGAGGTCATCACAATAGGTCGTAGGCGGGTCTGCGCGGCGCGCATGGCGGCACGCGACAGGGAATAGCCCTCTTCCACCGCCGATTCGGCGAATTCGACGATCAGGATGGCGTTCTTCGACGACAGGCCGATAGTGGTTAACAGCGCCACCTGGAAGTAAACGTCATTGTTCAGACCGCGCATCCATGCCGCCAGCGCCGCGCCGAGCAGCCCAAGCGGGATCACCATGATCACCGAGAACGGTACCGACCAGCTCTCATACAGCGCCGCGAGGCACAGGAAGACCACCAGAATCGAGATGGCGTAGAGGCTCATCGCCTGGCCGCTGGCGAGTTTTTCCTGCAGCGACATGCCGCTCCATGCCCAGGTGGTACCGGCCGGCAGGTCATTGGCCAGGGCTTCCATCTTGTCCATTGCCGCGCCGGAGCTGAAGCCGCTGGCGTTTTCGCCCTGGATTTCAAAGGCGGCGGAGCCGTTGTAGCGCACCAGGCTCTCCGGGCCGTATTGCCAGCGGGTGGTGGCGAAGGCGGAGAACGGCGTCATGCTGTCATCGCTGCCGCGTACGAACCATTTACCGAGGTCGGACGGCACGGCGCGGGCGTCGCTTTCGCCCTGGATATAGACCTTCTTCACGCGACCGCGATCGATAAAGTCGTTAACGTAGGTTCCCCCCCAGGCGCTGGAGAGGGTATCGGTAACATCGCTTAATGACAGCCCGAGCGAGACGGCTTTATTGTTATCGATATCGACCTGCAGCTGCGGCATTTGCGGCAAATCGTTGGCGCGTACCGACTGCAGCTCGGAACTTTGATTCGCCGCGGCCAGCAGCTGGCTGCGCATTTTCATCAGACTGTCGCGATCGGTGCCGCCGCTGGCCATCAGTTCGAAGGTGAAACCGTTACTCTGCCCCAGGCCATCTACCGACGGCGGGGTCATGGCGAACAGGGTGGCGTCGCGAATGCTGCCGAGCTCTTTGGTGGCGCGCAGGGCGATGGCCTGAGCGGTATTTTCTTCGCCTTTACGTTCGGACCAGTTTTTCAGCGACACGAAGGCCATCCCGGCGTTTTGTCCGCTGCCGCTAAAGCTAAAACCGTCAACGGTAAAGATCACGTCGGTATTGGCTTTCTCTTTCGTCAGGAACCAGTCGGTGACCTGGCGGCGAACCTCGGCGGTGCGTACCGCCGTTGCTCCGGCAGGCAGCGTGTACTGGACCATGATTTCGCCCTGATCCTCCGTCGGCAGGAAGCTGCCCGGCAATTTCCACATCGCCAGCGCCATGCCGCCGCAAATCAGGACAAAAGCGCCCATCATCATCGCCGAGCGACGCAGGCCGCCGACAACACGATGCTGATAGCCCTGCTCGGTGCGTCCCCACAGGCGGTTAAAGGCGCCGAAGAAGCCTTTGGTATGCGGTTTCGAATGGCTCAGCAGCGCGCCGCACAGCGCCGGGGTTAAGGTTAAGGCGACCACTACCGAGAGCATCATCGCCGAGATAATGGTCACTGAAAACTGGCGATAAATCACCCCGGTTGAGCCGCCGAAGAAGGCCATCGGCAGAAATACCGCCGAGAGCACCAGGGCAATGGCGATCAGCGCGCCGGAGATTTCACCCATCGATTTTTCGGTGGCTTCGCGGGCGGGCAGCCCCTCGTCGCGCATGATACGCTCGACGTTTTCCACCACCACGATGGCGTCATCCACCAGCAGGCCTATCGCCAGTACCATCGCAAATAGCGTCAGGGTGTTGATCGAGTAGCCGAACAGCGCCAGCACGCCGAAGGTGCCCAGCAGTACGACCGGGACCGCCACCGCTGGGATCAGCGTGGCGCGGAAGTTTTGCAGGAACAGATACATCACGCAGACCACGAGGATTATCGCCTCGAATAGCGTCTGAATCACATCCTCCACCGAGATTTTGATGAACTCGGTGCTGTCTTTCGGGTAAGCGATATCGTAGCCCTGCGGCATCTGGCGCTGGAACTCGGCAATCTTGTTTTTTACCAGCGTCGCGGTATTCAGGGCGTTAGCGCCCGGCGCCATCATTACCGCGATCCCCGCAGCCGGATGGCCGTTAAGATTGGCGGAAGCGGTGTAATCTTCGCTGCCCATTTCAACGCGGGCGACGTCGCTCAGGCGCACCACCGAACCGTCGCTCTTGCTCTTGACGATAATCTCTTTGAACTGGGCGACGGTTTGCAGCCGCGACTGAGCGCGTACCGTGGCGGTCAGCTGCTGCGCGTTGGAGGCGGGTAGCGCGCCGATTTTACCGGCGGACACCTGTACGTTCTGCGCCTCTATAGCCGATTGCACATCGGATGGCATCAGCGAATAGGAGGCCAGTTTGGTCGGGTCCATCCAGATGCGCATGGCGTATTCGGCGCCGAACACCTGCAGACTGCCGACGCCTTCTATACGCGCCATCGGATCCTGCATGTTGCTGACCAGCCAGTCGGAGATATCGGAGCTGGTGGCTTTATTGTTTTTGTCATACACCGCGAGGATCAGCAGGAAGCTGCTCTGCGATTTCTCCACCGTTACGCCAGACTGCTGAACTTCGCTCGGCAGACGGGATTCCGCCTGCTGCACTTTGTTCTGCACCTGAACCTGGGCGGTATCCGGATCGGTACCCTGCTCAAAGGTGACGGTAATGCTGACCGAGCCGTCGGAGCTGCTGGTGGATGTAAAGTAGAGCAGGTTGTCCAGTCCGGTGAGCTGCTGCTCAATAACCTGGGTGACGCTGTTTTCCAGGGTTTCCGCAGAGGCGCCGGTGTAGGTGGCGGAGATTTTTATCGCCGGCGGGGCGACGTCAGGATACTGGGCGACCGGCAGGGTGCGGATAGCCAGAATCCCGGCGAGCATAATCAGAATGGCGATAACCCAGGCGAAGACCGGGCGTCGCACGAAGAAACGGGAGAACATCAGGCGTTGCCTCCGTCATTTTTGACTTCGGCGGCTTTGACCTGCTGGCCCGGCGCCACTTTGCCGGTCCCTTCGACAATCAGCCGGTCGCCGCTTTTCAGGCCGTTGACGATCAGCCATTTGTCGCCGTAGGTTTCGCCGGTTTCCACGCTGCGCTGTTCAACCTTGTTATTAGCATCAACCACCAGCGCGGTGGCATCGCCTTTGGCATCGCGGGTAATGCCCTGCTGCGGGGCGAGGATCGCATCGTTCATAATACCTTCGTCTATGCGGGCGCGAACGAACATACCGGGCAGTAGCACATGCTGCGGATTGGGGAAGACCGCGCGCAGCGTGACCGAACCGGTCGATTCATCTACCGCCACTTCGGTCAGCGCCAGGCGACCTTTTTCGCTGTAGGTGCTGCCATCTTCAAGGGTCAGGGTCACGTTGAGCGTATCGCTGTTGCTCGCCAGGCTTTGCTTACGCAGGCGCAGCAGATCGACGCTGGATCGGGTGAGATCGACGTACATCGTATCCAGGCCGCGGATCGTCGCCAGCGCGGTGTCCTGATCGGCGGATACCAGCGCCCCCGGCGTGACGGATGAGATCCCGATGCGCCCGGCAATCGGCGCGGTCACGGTGGTCCAGTTCAGGTTGATACGCGCGCTTTCCAGCGCCGCTTTTTTCGACTCGACGCTGGCTTTATCCTGATTACAGGTCGCTATTGCGTCATCGGCGTCCTGACGGGAGACGCCGTTATCTTTGACCAGCACCGCGTAGCGCTGGGCTTTTTGACAGTCGGCGGTCACCAGCGCCTGGGCCTGTTTCAGCGATGCGGCGGCTTCGTTAAACGTCGCTCGATAGCTTGACGGGTCGATTTGGTACAGCGCCTGTCCGGCTTTGACCATATCGCCTTCGGTAAACAGGCGTTTTTGCACGATCCCGCCCACCTGCGGGCGAACTTCAGCGCTAAGCGAGGCGGTGGTGCGTCCGGTCAGGCTGCTTACCACCGGGACAGGTTGCCCCTGCAGAGTGACGACGCCGACTTCCGGCGTCATCTGCTGCGGGGAGGAGGTTTGCGCATTATCGCACCCGCTAAGGAGAAATAATGCTGCTGCGATGGGGGCTATAGTGTATTTCATTATATTTTCTCAGGATGAACGACGTCCGCCCCGCAAATTCACTGGCGGGGTGATGGGCCGGGCGATGATGCATCTCCGGGCAAGCACAAATAACAAAGTGGGAAATAAATATTCCTGTTTGCAGTAAATAACTCGGTGAATACCGCTATTGATTGCGCGGTTTTTCCGAGATTTTCCTGTGCGGCGAATACGGCATCAGACGGCGGTTACAGGCTCTGAACCGAGTAGTCATGCCTGCTACAGGCTATTTATCACGGGTTTCTCCATGGTTTAAGATGATGAGAATGATCGTTCTCATTTTTTCCATTATACGTCTGAACCGAATGATGGGAAGATTTTTTACACAAAATTTAGTGCAGGGAATTTAGTCAGGAAATAATGGAGAAAAAAAGGATATTTTGTGAAAGTAGGGTGGTGAATGGTCTGTGAAAAATAAAAAATGGAGATAATCAATGGCATTAATAATAACAGAGAACATTAATCCTACCGATCAAGAAGAGCTGCTGGCGGGCCTGCGGGAATACAATTTGCGCTTTCTCGACCCGGCTCAGTTCGGCGAGCTGGGCGTTTATTCACGCGATGAAGCTGGCGCGATGCGCGGCGGGTTGATTGCCAAACGCAAAGGCAGCTGGCTGTGCATTGAGTATTTGTGGGTCAGCGAAGCTTCGCGCGGCAGCGGCCTGGGCAGCGAGCTGATGTATGAAGCGGAATCTCAGGCGCGGTCGCGTGGCTGCAGCCATATGCTGGTGGATACGTTCAGCTTTCAGGCGCTGCCGTTTTATCAGAAGCTGGGCTATCAGCTGCAGATGTCGCTGCCGGATTTTCCGCACGCGGGTATGCAGCGCCATTATTTATCGAAAGTCTTGTAAATCTGGCTTCAGGAGACCATCCCGGAGGCGGCGCTGTGCGCCTGTCCGGGCTACCCAATTGCAGACGGCTGTGAACCGGGTTAAATCCCCCGGATGGCGGCTGCGCTTATCCGCGCTACTCAACCGCAGACGGTTATAAACCTGTAGCCCGGCTAAGCGCAGCGCGAGCCGGGGGGAATTAGCCGCCGATGCCATTGTCTGTCAACGCCAGGGCATGGCTGACAATCATCTCCCGGTCTACCGATTTTAACCGCGGATCGGTGTGGGTGCGGGAGAACGGCACCAGCACCAGGCTTATCAGAGTGGTAAACAGCAGCTCCGGGGAGAGCGCCGGATTAAGCTTGCCCTCCCGCTGCCAGCGGCGCACCGTCTCCAGCATCTTATGATACTTCTCATCGCCAAAACGCGCGTGCATATGCTGGCGCAGCACCGGCATCTCGCCGATGATCTCCTGCATCCACAGCGGCGCGAACCACGCGTTTTTCTCCGCCATGGTCGCCAGGGTTTTAATGAGCAACGTAAAGGCGGTGACCGGATCGTCGCCGTGCGCGACAAAAATCTGTCCGATCTCGCTGCGTAGCGGCATAAAGCGCTCCTCAACCAGCTTTTCCACCAGCGCTTCGCGCGAGCTGAAGTAGTAGTGCAGCATCGCGGGCGTCACCCCCGCCTCTTTAGCAATGGCGTTCAGCGAAATGCGGGCGATCCCGTGGCGCGCAAACAGCGCCAGGGCAATATCCATCAGCTGTTCGCGGTTGGCGGAGCCGGATTTTTGCCCGCGCGGACGACCGGGACGACGCGGTGCTTCGTTGTCTTTTTGTGCTGACATCTTGTGGCGATCCCTTGACCAGATTCATCATTTCCCTAAATATTAATTATGCATTTAATTAATTTCAAGCGAGTGATGTTATGACATCTGAAGTCGCCACCCAACCGGCGGTACCCTCGATCCGCCTGCTCTTCAGCGCCCTGCTGCTGGTGATGCTGCTCTCGGCGCTGGATCAGACCATCGTCTCCACCGCGCTGCCGACCATCGTCGGTGAACTTGGCGGGCTGGATAAGCTTTCCTGGGTGGTCACCGCCTATATCCTGAGTTCGACCATCGCGGTGCCGCTGTATGGCAAATTTGGCGATCTGTTCGGGCGCAAAATTGTCCTGCAGGTGGCGATTGTACTGTTTCTTGCCGGTTCCGTTCTTTGCGGGCTGGCGCAAAATATGACCCAACTGGTGCTGATGCGCGGCCTACAGGGGCTGGGCGGCGGCGGCCTGATGGTGATCAGTATGGCGGCGGTGGCTGACGTTATCCCTCCCGCCAGACGCGGCCGCTATCAGGGACTGTTTGGCGGCGTCTTTGGCCTGGCGACGGTCATCGGGCCGTTAATTGGCGGCTTCCTGGTGCAGCACGCCTCCTGGCGGTGGATTTTTTATATCAACCTGCCGCTGGGGCTGTTTGCGCTGCTGGTGATCGGTGCGGTTTTTCACAGCAGCAACAAACGCAGCCAGCATCAGATCGACTGGCTGGGAGCGATCTATCTCAGCATGGCGCTGCTGTGCATCATCCTGTTTACCTCCGAGGGCGGCAGCGTCCGCGCGTGGAGCGACCCGCAGCTGTGGTGCATCCTGGCGTTTGGTCTGGTCGGGATCGTTGGCTTTATTCATGAAGAGCGGCTGGCCAGCGAGCCGATTATTCCGCTCTCCTTGTTCCGCAACCGCAGCTTTTTGCTGTGCAGCCTGATTGGCTTTGTTATCGGCATGGCGCTGTTTGGCTCGGTGACCTTTCTGCCGCTCTATTTACAGGTGGTCAAAGAGGCGACGCCGACCGAGGCGGGCCTGCAGTTAATTCCGCTTATGGGTGGCCTGCTGCTGACGTCAATCATCAGCGGGCGCATTATCAGCCGCACCGGCAAGTATCGCCTTTTTCCGATTATCGGCACTTTGCTGGGGGTCATCGGCATGGTGCTGCTGACGCGCATCACTATTCACTCCGCGATGTGGCAGTTGTACCTGTTTACCGGGGTGCTGGGGGCGGGCCTGGGGCTGGTGATGCAGGTGCTGGTGCTGGCGGTGCAGAACGCGATGCCCGCGCAGATGTACGGCGTGGCGACCTCCGGGGTCACGCTGTTTCGATCGATTGGCGGTTCCATCGGCGTGGCGCTGTTTGGAGCGGTGTTTACGCATGTGCTGCAAAGCAATCTCCAGCGCCTGCTGCCGGAAGGCGCGCAGCTGCCGAGGGCGCTGAACCCGGCGGCGGTGCAGAATCTTCCGGCGGAGATTCGCCTCGATTACCTGGATGCCTTCGGGTCCGCTATTCATGCGGCGTTTCTGATGGCCGCCGGCATTATGGCGGTAGCGTTCGCGCTCTCCTGGTTCCTGAAAGAAGCGCCGTTAAAAACCACCGCAGGCTAGACGGCGGCGGCAATACGTAACAGCGCCTGGCGCAGTGCCGGTGTGGCAAAATCGATAAATTTACGCAGCTTGAGCGGAGCCAGATCCCGGGAGGTGTACAGCAGGTGCACCGGCACAGGTTCCGGCTCCGTCGCTTGCAGGATCATCCGTAATTCGCCGCGGGCCAGGCCATCGATCGCCTGGTAATGCAGCAGTCGGGCCACGCCGACTCCCTGGCGGGCAGCCTCGGCGGCGCTCTCCGGCGTGGTCAGTGACAGCACCGGCTGCACCAGCACCAGCCGGTCCTCCGCCTCTTCGGCGTGAAAGCGCCAGCCGCGGTAAGGCATCGGTGATTCAATACCAATGATCGGTAGCTCGGCCAGCTCGCGCGGGCGTTGTGGTATGCCGTATTTTTCCAACAATGCCGGGTGGGCGCAGGTCACGATGCGCATCTCGCCCAGCCGGGTGGCCACCATCCCGCTGTCCGGTAGCGGGCCGATACGTACCGCTAAGTCAATATGGTCGCCCACCAGGTCGGCATTGCGGTCGCTGAGCAGCAAACGGACGCGAATCTGCGGGTAACGAGCGAGAAAACGGGCGACTATCGGTAAAACATGCAGGCGCCCAAACATGGTTGGGGCTGAGAGAACCAGTTCGCCTTTTGGCTCCTGATATTCACCCGCCGCCTGGCGCTCGGCGCGCTCTACCTCTTCCAGAATGCGCCGCGCGGCGGCGACATAATCGACGCCAGCATCGGTCAGCGTCAGCTTGCGCGTAGTGCGGATCATCAGGCGTACGCCGAGGGTATTTTCCAGTTCGCCAATCTGGCGACTGACGGTAGTCAGGGGCATATTTCGCGCCCGCGCAGCCGCCGACATACTGCCGAGTTCGGTCACTTTTACCAGCAGCGCCATCGCGCTAAGTCGGTCCATAATTATCCCGTTTTACGGAAAGATGATTGTCATATTCCCACTATTATCTTTTCTGCCAGCACAGTCCATGATGAGTTACGCCGCAACGCATCGGGAGGATCTATGCCAGCAGAATTTCTTGATATCGCCATGACGCCGGACGTGATGGATGTCCAGCATGAAATGGGCAGCGATGAGCTGTGGCAGGCGCCGCATCGCCAGCGCCGGGGTGAGCGCTTCGGCGCCAGCGAGGAGGCGATGATTGTCACCCGCGACAGCTTCTATCTGGCCACCCTTTCGCAAACCGGCTGGCCCTATGTTCAACATCGCGGCGGTCCGGTGGGCTTTGTGCATCTGCTGGATGAAACCACCCTGGCGATGGCGGATTTTTCCGGTAATCGCCAGTACATCACCACCGGCAACCTGCGCGGCAGCGATCGAGCCTGTCTGTTTTTGATGGATTACCCGCGGCGTGCCAGGCTGAAAATCTACGCCACCGTAGAGGTTGTGGCGGTGGATGCCGACCCGCAGCTGCTGGCGCGGGTGGCCCCGGAGAACTATCGGGCCCGGATTGAGCGCATTTATCGTTTCCGCTTACAGGCTTTTGACTGGAACTGCCCGCAGCATATTACCCCGCGCTACACCGCCCGACAGGTGGCGGAGTATAGCCAGACGCTGCAACAGCGTATTGACGAGCTGGAGCGGGAAAATCAGCGCCTGCAGCAGCGTATTCATACAGGAGATTCATGATGACCGAACAACGTCCGCCTCTGCCGCCGTTCACCCGCGAGAGCGCCGCACAAAAAGTCCGTGCCGCTGAAGATGGCTGGAACAGCCGCGATGCCGCTAAGGTCGCGCTGGCCTATACCGTCGATAGCGAATGGCGTAACCGCAGCGAATTTGTTCACGGCAGAACGCAGATTATCGACTTCCTGCAGCGCAAATGGCGTAAAGAGCAGGAGTACCGGCTGATTAAGGAGTTGTGGGCGTGGAACGATAATCGTATTGCGGTACGCTTTGCCTATGAGTGGCACGACGACAGCGGCAACTGGTTTCGTTCATACGGCAACGAAAACTGGGAGTTTGATCGGCACGGCCTGATGCAGACGCGCTACGCCTGCATCAACGATCTGCCGATAACCGAAAGCGAGCGTCTGTTTCACTGGCCCCAGGGCCGTCGTCCGGACGATCACCCGGGGCTGAGTGAGCTGGGGCTGTAAGGCGCTGTTCTGCGGAACGAGCTTCACCGTTGAAGAGATCCCCGGAGGCGGCGCTGCGCACCTGTCCGGGCTACTCGATCGCAGCCGGCGGTGAATCCGTAGCCCGGGCAGGCGCATCGCGCCGCCCCCGGGAGAAAGGGGAAGATGATTTTATTTCCGGTTGCGGTTTTTGCGTTTAAAACCTCCCCACAAAGTCGTTATAGTTTCAGACGAAAAAATAATAACGATCTTCTATGGACTGACGGGGTGATAACAATGAAATTGCGTTTACGGACAGCCGCCGCCGTGGTGCTGGCGGGCCTGCTGCTGGCGGGCTGCGACCAGAAGGGCAGCGATGCGAAACACATTAAAGTCGGCGTGATTAACGGCGCGGAACAGGATGTGGCGGAAGTGGCGAAGAAAGTGGCCAAAGAGAAATATGGCCTCGACGTTGAGCTGGTGGGTTTTAGCGGCTCGCTGCTGCCCAATGAGTCCACCAACGCCGGCGATCTGGACGCCAACGTCTTCCAGCATCGCCCGTTCCTCGAACAGGATAATAAAGCCCACAACTATCACCTGGTAGCGGTAGGCAACACCTTCGTCTTCCCGATGGCGGGCTACTCGCGCAAAATTAAATCCGTCACCGAGCTGAAAGACGGCGCGACGATTGCCATACCGAACGACCCGACCAACCTGGGCCGCGCGCTGCTTCTGCTCCAGCAGGAAAAGCTGATTACCCTCAAAGCGGGCACCGGCCTGCTGCCGACGGCGGTCGATATCACCGACAACCCGCATAACCTGAAAATTATGGAGCTGGAAGGGGCGCAACTGCCGCGCGTTATCGACGACCCGAAGGTCGACGTAGCGATCATCAGCACCACCTACCTGCAGCAAACGGGCCTTTCCCCGGTGCGCGACGGTATCTTTATTGAAGATAAAAACTCGCCCTATGTGAACATCATCGTGACCCGCGAAGACAACAAAGACGCGGAAAACGTCAAAGCGTTTATCCACTCCTACCAGTCGCCGGAAGTGGCGAAAGCGGCAGAGACAATCTTTAACGGCGGCGCGGTGCCCGGCTGGTAATCACTCACACAAGGAGACGTGGCGATGACCCGGCAACGCCAGGCTGATTTGCTGCTCATAGCCGCGACGGTTATCGCCGCCTGCGGATGGATTTTTTCCCGGGAAGCGATTGCCGGTATGCCGGTTTTCGCTTTCCTCGGTCTGCGCTTTTTCTTCGCCGCGCTGCTGCTGCTGCCTTTCTGCCGCGGCTTTCGCGTCGGCAGGGAGCACTGGCCGCGCATCATAATCAGCGGTCTGTGGTTTGCCTTAAACCTGTGCCTGTGGATCTACTCGGTATCGACGACCCCGTCGCTGGGCGAAGGGGTGTTTATCATGAGCCTGTCGATGCTGTTCGTGCCGCTTACCGCCTGGGTGATGATGAAGGCGAGGCCGGCGCGGGCCTACTGGGAGTGCCTGCCGATAGCGGTTGTCGGTCTCGGCTTGCTCAGCCTGCATATGCCGATTGCGTTTCACCCCAGCCAGGGTTGGTTTCTGCTGACCGCGCTGGTGCAGTCGATCTGGTTTTGCTACACCAGCAAAAGCGCCCGCGAGGTGCCGCTAATCCCGCTGACCACCGTGCAGCTCGGCATTACCGGGATTGTTGGACTGGGGGTCTCCGCCGCCGTTGAAAGCTGGGATCAGCCGTTTACGCTGCCGACCTTCGGCTGGCTGCTCGCCAGTATCGTTATCGCCACCAGCCTGCGCTTCGGCCTGCAAATGAAGGGGCAGAAGTACGCGGCGGTCGCCAGCGCGGCGATTATTATGGTGCTGGAGCCGCTGCTGACGGTGATTGCCGCGGCGCTGTGGTACGGCGAACAGCTACCGCTGCAGAAAATTATCGGCGGCCTGCTGATCCTCGTCGCTCAGCTATGGTTCCGCTGGCGAATGCTGAAGCCGCTACGCTAAACCGGTACGCCGCTGCGCCATCAGATGCAGCAGCGGCACCAGCGATAGCCCGTCCGGCATATCGCCGCGGGCGATCATCTGGCCTATCTCTTCGAGGGTAAACCAGCCCGTTTCCATCACTTCGTCCTGATCTTCATCCATTCCCACCCAGGCCAAATCGCGGGCCAGCCAGGTAATAAACAGCTGATCGCCGCTGCCGTAGGAGGGGTTATAGCGGATAATTTCTTCAGCGTGCTGCGCCTGCCAGCCGGTCTCTTCTCGCAGCTCCCGCAGGGCCGCCTCGCGCGGGTCTTCGCCTTCATCGACGCCGCCGGAAGGAATTGCCCATACCACCCGATCGATCAGGTAACGGTAGTGGCGAATCAGCAGCACTTTGTCATCCTGCATCGCCACAATCCCTACCGCCGGGTGCGGGTAGTGAATAGAATAAAAATCCCGCCGATCGCCGGGCGCCATATCAATCCCAACCTTGCGCATACTGAACCACGGACAATGCGCCAGAACTTCGGCATCATGCAGGTCGTCGGAGGTGAGTTTCTTCTTCATCGTCGCCACTGTTTCTGAAAAATAAGCCTTCAGCACACCATAGCCGGGCGGCGATGGCAACCGTCGCAGATTGGCCCGATTTCATCGTTCATTGCCCAAACGCCCATATTGCGCCAGGCTTGTGGGACGTACGATGTTCAGCAGATGACCGCGAAGAGGAATGAACATCATGAAAATCACCCATGTGCGTAATGCCACCCAGCTTATTGATTATGCGGGTAAAAAGTTTCTCATTGACCCGATGCTTTCTGCCAAAGACGCCTGGGCGGGCTTTGCCGGTACCGCGCGCAGCGAGTTGCGTAACCCGCTGGTGGACCTGCCTTTTTCCATCGAAGCGATCGTTGACGTGGATGCCGTGATTGTTACCCACACCCATCAGGATCACTGGGACGAAGCGGCGATCGCGGCGATCCCCAAAACCCTGCCGGTTTACGTCCAGCATGAGGCCGACGCTCAGCTACTGCGCGGGCAGGGCTTTCGCGATATTCGTCTGCTCTCTGAGGACAGCACGTTTGCTGACGTTGCGCTGGTAAAAACCACCTCGGGCCAGCACGGCAGCGACCGCACCTATGCGGTGCCGGCAATGGCCGAGCGCCTGGGCGAGGCCTGCGGCGTGGTGCTGCGCCATCCGCAGGAGAAAACCCTGTGGCTGGTGGGGGACTCTATCTGGCGCGATGCAGTGGAAGCCGACATGCTCAGGCTGCGCCCTGAGGTGGTGGTGCTGAATGCCGGGTATGCGCACGTCATCGGTTTTGGGCCGATCATCATGGGCAAAGAGGATGTGCTGAAGGCGCACTTCACCCTACCGGAAGCCAAAATCGTCGCCAGCCATATGGAAGCGGTGAACCACTGTCTGCTGAGCCGCGATGAGCTGCGCCAGTACGTGGCTGACAATCAGATTGCCGGGGCGGTCAGCATCCCGCAGGATGGGGAAAGTATGATCTTTTAGAAGCGGAGCGGGCGATGAAACTGACGGAAGTGGCGATTGTGGCGGTGGACGGGTTTAGTCCGTTTCACTACTCGGTGCCCTGTATGCTGTTTGGCGATACGGTCTCGGAAACCAAACGCTTTAACCTGCATATTTGCGCCGAACACCCCGGGCTGCTGAACGCTCGCGACGGCTTTGCGCTGAACGCCAGCGGCGATTTTTCCACTCTGGAGCAGGCGGATATTGTGGTGGTGCCTTACTGGGGGGCGGTGAATCAGCGCCCACCGCAGCCGCTGCTTGACGGCCTGGTTAGCGCGCGTAACAACGGCGCGCAGATCGTCGGCCTGTGTCTCGGGGCGTTTGTGCTCGGCTACGCCGGGCTGCTGGATGGCAGGCGCGCGGCAACCCACTGGGAGTTCGAGCAGGATTTTCAGCGCCTGTTTCCGCAGGTGCGGCTGGATATCAACGCGCTGTACGTTGACGATGAGGGGATCATCACCTCGGCGGGCACCGCGGCGGCGCTCGACTGCTGCCTGTATCTCATTCGCCAGCGCTTCGGCAGCCTTGCCGCCAATCAGATCGCCCGGCGGATGATCGTCCCGCCGCACCGGGAGGGAGGACAGGCGCAGTTTATCGCTCAGCCGGTACCGAAAAACACCCGCGACGCGCGGATAAACGGCCTGCTTGAGTATCTTCAGCAGCATATCCGCGAATCGCATAATCTCGATTCGCTGGCGCAGGTGGCGGCGATGAGCCGCCGTACCCTGACCCGCCATTTCGCCAAAGCGACCGGTATGGGCATTGCCGACTGGCTGGCCGCCGAGCGCCTGCGGCGCAGCCAGATCCTGCTGGAGGCCGGGGATTTACCCGTCGGGCAGGTGGCGGAGGAAGTGGGCTATCGCTCCGCCGTAACCTGGCGTCAGCAGTTTAAAGCGCGCTTTGGCGTCAGCCCGGTGGAGTGGCGGCGCACCTTTCGTCGCCGGGCTTAGCCGCCGAGCGTGGCGCTGTCGATGACGAAACGGTATTTCACGTCGCCTTTAATCATCCGCTCCCAGGCCTCGTTAATCTGGTCGCCGCGAATCAGCTCAATATCGGCGACGATGCCGTGCTCGGCGCAGAAATCGAGCATCTCCTGAGTTTCCGGGATGCCGCCGATCATCGATCCGGCAATTGACCGGCGGCGGAAGATCAGATTAAACACTTCCGGCGAGGGATGCGGCGTGGCGGGCGCGCCCACCAGCGTCATGGTGCCGTCGCGTTTGAGCAGCGTGGTGAAGGCATCGAGGTTATGCGGCGCCGCCACGGTGTTAAGTATAAAGTCGAAGCTTTTCAGATGGGCGGCCATTTCGTTTTCGTTGCGCGAGACCACCACTTCGTCCGCGCCCAGCTCTCGCGCCGCGTCACGCTTGGATTCCGAGGTAGTAAAGGCCACCACGTGGGCCCCCATGGCGTGGGCCAGCTTGATGCCCATATGCCCCAGCCCGCCGATGCCTACGATGCCGACTTTTTTGCCCGGCCCAACGTTCCAGTGGCGAAGCGGCGAGTAGGTCGTGATACCCGCGCACAGCAGCGGCGCGACGGCGGCCAGCTGTTCTTTGGGATGGGATATGCGCAGCACGTAGCGCTGATGAACAACGATCTGCTGGGAGTAACCGCCGAGCGTGTGGCCGGGCGCATCCTGCGTTGGGCCGTTATAGGTGAGCACCATATGATCACAGTAGTTTTCCAGCCCGTCCCGGCACTCCTCGCACTCTTTACAGCTATCGACCATACAGCCGACGCCCACCAAATCGCCAACGGCGTGACCGGAGACGCGGCTGCCCACGGCGGTCACCCGGCCGACGATTTCATGACCCGGCACGCAGGGATAGAGCGTCCCTGCCCACTCGGAGCGCGCCTGGTGCACATCCGAGTGGCAGACGCCGCAATAATCAATGGCGATCTGCACATCGTCCGGCCCCGGCTCGCGGCGGGTGATGGCCATAGACCCCAACGGCTGGCTGGCCGAATTCGTTCCAATAGCGTTGATTTGCATAGCAAAACCTCTTCTACATAATGGCGTTGAATAAAACGGAGGGGGAGAGCGTTTTTTGAGCGGCAGGATCAAGCGTAGCCTGGTTGAGGCGCGATGGGAGGGGGAGAGCTCAAAGGGTTAAAGATGGGCTCACCCCCGCAAACGGAGTGCAGAAAATATCAGGGCGCGACGGGCGTCAGATAATCCAGCCGCAGCGGCCCGGCAAGCAGGCTATCCATCTGCGCAATAAAAGCCTGGAAGTGCGGCAGGGCGATATGCGCGTCCAGAGCCTCCTGATTGCGCCAGGATTCGCGCATATAGAACGTATCCGGCGCATCGCGCAGCTGAAACAGAGCGTAATCGAGGTTGCCTGGCTCCTGACGCGTGGGCAACAGGAGCGCCCGCAGGGCCTGGCGCAGCGCGTCGCTGTGGCCCGGTTTCGCCGTCAGCACCGCGAGAAGTGAAATCGCCTCGCCGCTCATCTTAAAAGCCCTCCAGCACGATTTTGCCCACCGAACGCCCGGTTTCCAGCTGCGCGTGCGCTTTTTGCAGGTTGGCGGCGGTGATGGCGCCGTAGTGCTCGCCGAGGGTGGTCTTAATGGTGTTGTCGTCAATCAGCGCCGCCACGCGGGTCAGCAGCTGATGCTGGGCGATCATGTCCGGCGTTGCGAACATTGAGCGGGTAAACATAAATTCCCAGTGCAGGGAGATGCTTTTCGCCTTCAGCGGCACCACGTCGAGGGTTTGCGGATCGTCGATTAGCGCCAGCTTGCCCTGCGGTGCGAGAGCGGCGATCAGCTGCGGATAGTGCTGGTCGGTATTGGTCAGGCTGGCGACGTGGGTTACCGCTTTGACGCCAATCCGCGCCAGCTCTTCAGCAAGCGGTTTGCTGTGATCGATAACATGATGCGCGCCCGCTTCCCGTACCCATTTCTGGCTTTCCGGACGCGAGGCGGTGCCGATAACCGTCATACCGGTGAGCTTGCTGGCGAGCTGGGTCAGTATCGAACCGACGCCGCCCGCCGCGCCGACGATCAGCAGCGTGTCGCCCGCGTTGCCGCCTTCCTCTACGCCAAGGCGGTGGAACAGTAGCTCCCATGCGGTGATGGCGGTGAGCGGCAGCGCGGCGGCGGCGGCGTTATCCAACGAACGCGGTTTGCGGGCGACGATGCGTTCGTCCACTAACTGAAACTCGCTGTTGCTGCCCGGACGGCCCAGCGCGCCGGCGTACCACACTTCATCGCCCGCGGCGAACAGGGTTACCGCGCTGCCGACGGCTTTAACTACGCCAACCGCGTCCCAGCCCAGCACGCGCGGGGTATCGGCGTTAAAGCCGGCGCGGACTTTGGTATCCACCGGGTTGACGGAAATGGCCTTCACTTCAACCAGCAGATCATGCCCCTCGGCAACCGGCTGCGGCAGCTCGATGTCGGTTAAAAAAGGAATGTTGCTGCCTTCGGTCGCTGCGCGAGTAATGGCGATCGCTTTCATACACTCTCCGGTTTTGAATGAGGTTCATCGTTTGAATGTATTGAGGATAGACCGCGGCACGTAGGGGAAAAATGGCCCGGCGGCGATAACAGTTATATTGAAAAAGTGAAAATCAGCGGACGCGATAAAAATCGAGCGTTACGCCGTCCTGGGAGCGGCCGCCGGAACAGATAAACAGCGAGGTGGTGAGCCAGCGCAGCGCCGGCGCATCCACTTCGAAAGTCGGTACGGTACGAAAATAGATCGCTTCCGGCGGTATATCGCTAAAAAAGCGCATATCGTCGCCAAAAAGACGTTCTTTATACTCTTCGGGTAGGCGGCGAATGCCGTTGTTTTCAATATATACCGTGCCTCCTTCCACGTGTAAGGCATAGCGCGCGGAGAGGCGGCAGGTGCCGTCAGGCTCGATGATCTGGCTGTCGACGCCGCCGGGTAAGACGTGGCCGTTGAGCTCACCGCGTACGATTCCGCTGAGGATAGGGATCAGCTGACGTTTCCCGCTCTGCGGGCTGCGGGAAACGATGACCGGTTTGTCGACCTGAATGGTGATAGAGAAGCTGTGTTTGAGTTCGGGTGTCATCATTGGTCTCCTTTTTAAGCCACGTTATCCCGTTAGTGTAAGGATTTAAAGGTGAAGGGAATAACGCAAACATTGGATGGAAATGATTGGCTGGGGAGATGGGATCTGAAATCGGCAGGCTTATTTTCGTTTATTTCGAATATTGAGGGTTTCGAATATTTCGAATATTTCGAATATACTCGCCTGTATGACTCACAGGAGACAATCATATGACTACACTGACTCATCTCAACCTTCCCGATCGCCAGGAGAGCGAACTTGCGCAGCGCGGACAGCGTGAGCTTGCGGCGTATCTTTCCACCAGGCTGGAAACACAGCGTATTGCCATTGTAGGAGAGGATGATAAAGCTCATACCATAGAGCTACCTACAAGTGCGCTGACATTGCTGATGGAGATATTGGGGGAGTTGGCTAGCGGAAATGCGGTACAAATCGTTCCCGTACATGCGGAACTCACAACCCAGGAGGCGGCAAATATACTCAATGTCTCTCGTCCGCATATGGTTAAGCTCCTGGAAGCGAGGAAGCTCCCATTTCATAAAACGGGGCGTCATCGCAGAGTGTTGTTTGCCGATCTTATGGAGTATAAGAAACGCAGGGAACAGGAGAGCCTGGACGCGATGCAATCATTGGCCGATCAGGCGCAGGACTTAGGGATGTATTAATGCGACATTCACCTTATCCGGTGATTTTAGATGCCTGTGTGTTATATCCGGCACGACTCAGAGATTTGCTGATGCACCTGGGGATTGCCGGGCTGTATCAACCAAAATGGAGCCGCTGCATTCAGGATGAATGGTGCAGAAACTTGATTGCTAATCGGCCTGACATTCTGCCAGAGACGCTTCAGCGTACTGTCAAAATGATGAATTCCGCCTTACCAGATGCCAATGTTACGGGATATAAGGGATTAATAAGTAATCTGCATCATAGCGCGCGAAAAAAAACCAAAGGGCGGCGGCCAGTCTCCGCAGTTTAAAATACGCATTGATCCGGCATTGAAGGAACAACTGGATGCCGTGGCGGCGGAAGAGGGGGTGAGTCTCGCGAGCTGGTTTAAAGAACTGGCGAGAAGCGCGCTAAAAGCGAAAGGCATTGAACCGAAAGGCTGATTTTCTGGATAAGTTCACATGGATAAAAATGATTGAACTGGCGGAAGATCACAGGAGTTGAACCTGCCCGGGACCGCTGGCGGCCCCAACTGGATTTGAAGTCCAGCCACCTCACCGGAGATGACGATCTTCCGCGCCTCGATTGCTACATGGAGGCGGGCGCATTATAGCTACTTTCCTGCATTAACCACATCCCCCAACGCACTTTTTTACTGCGAAAACTGGACTTTACAGAACCTTCTGAAACATTCCTTTGCAAAATCCGTGGCTTACACTTTTACACACTCTTTCAGGCTACCGGGATCACATAAAACAAGAAACGTAATTTGATTATGAGATATCGCAATTCATCTTACTGCGCGGATGGGTTACAAAGCATGTAACCGGTACCAATCCGCGGTAGCGCTGAGAGAAGAGTGTGCGATGAAAGATCATATTTTGTCCGTCAAAGAGAAGATTGGCTACGGCATGGGCGATGCCGCTAGCCACATCATTTTTGATAACGTCATGTTGTATATGATGTTTTTCTATACCGATATCTTTGGTATCCCTGCCGGCTATGTCGGTACCATGTTCCTGCTGGCCCGCGCGCTGGACGCGATATCCGACCCTTGCATGGGGCTGCTGGCCGACCGTACCCGCAGCCGATGGGGAAAATTCCGCCCGTGGATACTGTTCGGAGCGATTCCGTTCGGTCTCGTGTGCGTACTGGCCTACAGCTCGCCGGACCTGAGTCATAACGGCAAGCTGATATACGCCGCGGTCACCTACACGCTGCTGACCCTGCTCTACACCGTGGTCAACATCCCCTACTGCGCGCTGGGCGGGGTCATTACCGACAATCCGACGCAGCGCATCTCCCTGCAGTCCTGGCGCTTTGTGCTGGCGACGGCGGGCGGTATGCTCTCCACCGTCCTGATGATGCCGTTGGTGAACTTTATCGGCGGCGAAGATAAAGCGTTTGGCTTCCAGGGCGGCATCGCGGTGCTCTCGGTGATCGCGTTCCTGATGCTGGCGTTTTGCTTCTTCACTACCAAAGAGCGCGTCGAAGCGCCGCCGAGCTCTACCTCGATGCGGGAAGACCTGCGCGATATCTGGCGCAACGATCAGTGGCGAGTGGTTGGCCTGCTGACCATTCTCAATATTCTCGCGGTCTGCGTTCGCGGCGGCGCGATGATGTACTACACCACCTGGATTATGGGATCCGCGGGTCTGTTCACCGCCTTCCTCACCACCTACTGCGTCGGCAACCTGATTGGCTCGGCGCTGGCGAAGCCGCTTACCGACTGGAAATGCAAAGTCAGCGTTTTCTGGTGGACCAATGCTCTGCTGGCGGCGCTGAGCGTGGCGATGTTCTTCGTGCCGATGGACGCCGAAATCACCATGTTCGCCTTTATCTTCGTAATTGGCGTGCTTCATCAGCTGGTGACGCCGATTCAGTGGGTGATGATGTCCGACACCGTCGACTACGGCGAATGGTGTAACGGCAAACGCCTGACCGGCATCAGCTTTGCGGGCACCCTGTTCGTGCTCAAGCTGGGCCTGGCGCTGGGCGGCGCGCTGATTGGCTGGATGCTGGCGGGCGGCGGTTACGATGCCGCGGCCAAAACCCAGAACAGCGCCACTATCACCATCATCATCTCATTGTTCACCCTTGCTCCGGCGGTCTGCTACCTGCTGAGCGCGGTTATCGCGAAACGCTACTACACCCTGAAAACGCCGTTCCTGAAAAAGATGATGGCGGAACTGGCTCAGGGCGCGCGCCGCAACGAACACGACTTCACTTCAGCGCCGACAGGCAAAGAATTGCAAAACTAAGAGGAAGCTATTCATGAAAATCAGTGATGGAAACTGGCTTATTCAACCAGGGCTCAATCTGATCCAACCCGTGCAGGTCTATGAGGTTGAGCAGCAAGGTAACGAGATGGTCGTCTATGTGGCGTCTCGCGAAGTTCGCGAACGCGCCGCCCAGCTGGACGTTCCGCTCTTTACCGTGCGCTTCTTCTCCCCACAGGAAGGGGTGATCGGCGTACGCATGGAGCACTTCCAGGGCGCACTGAACAACGGCCCGCATTACCCGCTGAACGTGCTGAAAGACGTGAACGTGGAGATTAATAATGGCGCTGAATATGCCGAGCTGAAAAGCGGCAATTTGACCGCACGCGTCACGAAAGGCGATTTCTGGTCGCTGGATTTTCTGCGCGACGGCGTGCGTATTACCGGTAGCCAGCTGAAAAATGACGGCTACGTGCAGGATACCAAAACGAATCGCAACTATATGTTCGAGCGTCTGGATCTCGGCGTCGGCGACACCGTTTATGGCCTCGGCGAGCGCTTTACCGCGCTGGTGCGTAACGGCCAGACGGTCGAAACCTGGAACGAAGACGGCGGCACCAGTACCGAACAGTCGTATAAAAATATCCCGTTCTACCTGACTAACCGCGGATACGGCGTGCTGGTGAATCATCCTGAGCGCGTCTCTTTCGAAATCGGCTCCGAAAAAGTCTCGAAGGTGCAGTTCAGCGTCGAAGGGGAATACCTGGAGTACTTCGTCATCGACGGCCCGACTCCGAAAGAGGTGCTGAACCGCTATACCCGGTTTACCGGGCGTCCGGCGCTGCCGCCAGCCTGGTCCTTCGGCCTGTGGCTGACCACCTCGTTTACCACCAACTACGATGAAGCGACGGTTAACAGCTTTATTGACGGTATGGCAGAGCGCAACCTGCCGTTGCACGTGTTCCATTTCGACTGTTTCTGGATGAAAGCCTTCCAGTGGTGCGATTTTGAGTGGGATCCGGTGACCTTCCCTGACCCGGAAGGGATGATTAAACGCCTGAAAGAGAAAGGACTGAAGGTCTGCGTGTGGATCAACCCGTATATCGGCCAGCGTTCACCGGTGTTTAAAGAGCTCCAGGAGAAAGGCTATCTGTTGAAACGTCCGGATGGTTCATTGTGGCAGTGGGATAAATGGCAGCCGGGCCTGGCGATTTATGACTTCACCAATCCGCAAGCCTACCAGTGGTATGCCGACAAGCTGAAAGGCCTGGTGGCGATGGGCGTAGACTGCTTCAAAACCGACTTCGGCGAGCGTATTCCGACCGACGTGCAGTGGTTTGATGGTTCCGATCCGCAGAAAATGCACAACCACTATGCCTTCATCTATAACGAGCTGGTGTGGAACGTGCTGAAAGAGACCGTTGGCGAGAAAGAAGCGGTGCTGTTCGCTCGTTCCGCCTCGGTGGGCGCGCAACAGTTCCCGGTGCACTGGGGCGGCGACTGCTACGCCAACTATGAATCGATGGCGGAAAGCCTGCGCGGCGGCCTGTCGATCGGCATGTCCGGTTTTGGGTTCTGGAGCCACGATATCGGCGGCTTCGAAAACACCGCGCCCGCCCATGTCTACAAGCGCTGGTGCGCCTTCGGCCTGCTGTCGAGCCACAGCCGTCTGCACGGCAGCAAATCCTATCGTGTGCCATGGGCCTACGATGACGAGTCCTGCGACGTGGTGCGCCACTTCACGCAGCTGAAATGCCGCATGATGCCGTATCTGTACCGTCAGGCGGCGCTGGCCAACGAGTTCGGTACGCCGATGCTGCGTTCGATGATGCTGGAGTTCCCGCACGACCCGGCCTGCGACTATCTGGACCGGCAGTACATGCTGGGGGATTCGGTGCTGGTGGCGCCGGTGTTTAGCGAAACGGGCGACGTCCAGTTCTGGCTGCCGGAAGGCCGCTGGACCCATCTGTG
This sequence comes from Klebsiella sp. CN_Kp066, assembly GCF_040065135.1. Classification (NCBI taxonomy): domain Bacteria; kingdom Pseudomonadati; phylum Pseudomonadota; class Gammaproteobacteria; order Enterobacterales; family Enterobacteriaceae; genus Klebsiella; species Klebsiella sp. CN_Kp066. The sequence continues at coordinate 146,673 of NZ_JBEAIU010000055.1, forward strand.
GCACAACGATGAAGCGCAGGGCAGCCGCTGGCATAAGCAGAATCATGATGTGCTGAGCCTACCGGTGTACGTGCGTGACAACACCCTGCTGGCGTTGGGCAACAATGACCAGAAACCGGACTACGCGTGGAATGAAGGCACCGCCTTCCAGCTGTTTAATCTCGAAGATGGGCGCGAAGCGGTCAGCCAGGTGCCGGCAGCGGACGGGTCGGTGGTCTTTACCCTGAAGGCGAAACGCCAGGGCAATGTCATTACCGTCAGCGGTGACGGTGAGGCCAGCGGCTGGACGCTGTGCCTGCGCAATATCCAGCAGGTAGCGAGCGTGCAGGGCGGTGTTCAGGCAGGCAGTGAGCTGGGCGTGGTGGTGACCGCGCAGGGCAATGCGTTGACCATCACGCTGTAAGTTTTTGCTTCCTGAAGCATGGGTTCACAGCCATCTGCGGACCCGTAGCCCGGACAAGGCGCGACAGGCGCCGCCTCCGGGGAATGTGCCGAACCTGATGCATCTGCGCTGCTGCTCCCCGGCTCGCGCTGCGCTTAGCCGGGCTACGGATCCTGTGGGCCAGGTAGCACGGACAAGGCGCGGCAGGCGCCGCCTCCGGGATACAGGCGCAATGTAGCTTCAGGTTATCCTCCCCGGTGGCGCGACGCTTACCGGGGCTACAGGCTATGCCCTCTTCGTTTGCGGAGAGGGTTTTTTTATTCCATTTCTTCTGAAAAAGTAACGTTCATTTCATTCTGGTGATTCACCCCACAGACACTCGCGCCGTCAGGTGATAGCGTAGTTTACCGCTGAGAGGAGCCCGGAATGGATTTAGAAAACATTTTTCGTGACGTTAAGCTAAGCAAAACCGAAATGACCGTGCTGCGTTTTATTCAGAATGACCCTGAGCAATGTGTGCGCGAGGGGATCCGCGCCGTCGCGGAACACTGTTATAGCAACCCTTCCTCGCTAGTGCGGTTGGCGAAGAAACTGAAATTCAGCGGCTGGCTGGAGCTGGTCTATTTTATTAAATTCAATATCACCATGCCGAAACTCGATGTCACCAACGATATCGACTACATGAGCATTCAGCCGATAGAGCGGATAACTTCTCTACTGGAAAGCCTGCAACATCATCGCATTTTGATTCACGGCAGCGGCTTTTCGCAGCTGATCGCCCAGTATATTTACAATAAATTTTTGGTGACCGGGGTAAACGCCAGCCTGGCGCTATGGCCGGATTACGAAATTCTTGAGCAGAAGAACGCCGCTAAATTTGATTCGATCTGGATTATTTCCAAATCCGGGCGTAGCAGTTCGGCGCTGAACTGGGTGAAGGCGCTGGAAGGGAAGAAGATTAATCTGGTCTGCTTCACCGGCGATTATCAAAGCCCGCTGGCGCAGGCGGCGGATACGGCGTTTATTATTCACGATCCGCAGAAATTCGATGATGATATTTACTGGAGCAACCCGTTTTTTGGCTACTGCATACTCGGGTTTGAGCGGCTGCTGAAGATGTGGTTTACACACACGGGGATCCCCGGAGGCGGCGCCTGAGGCGCCTGTCCGGGCTACCGCCCCGCAGGCGGTGGTGAACCCGTAGCACGGTCAGCGCAGCGCCACCGGGAGGAGTGCGGTGGCGCGAGGGTGGGATTATTGCCAGTCGGCGAACTGCTTATCATCGAGATAAGCTTCAACAAGCGCTTTTGCCAGCGAATAAGAGCCGACCAGCGGATGCGCCATCAGCGCCCGTACCGCCAGTGACTTATCCCGCTGCAGAATCGCCGCCACCGCCAGCCGCTCATACTCCTTCACGCTGGCGATCATGTTTTTCTGCGCTGTCGGCACATGTTTCGGCGTCACCGGCTTCAGGCCCTCTTTACTGAGATCGCAGCTGATCTCAATCACGTCGTCCTGGCGCAGGAAGTCCAGCGTGCCGTTGTTGGGCATCGACACCACAATACGCTTGGTGGTGGTGCTGTTGACCGCCTCCAGAATATCCAGCGCCACCCCTGCGTAGCCGCCGGTATCCGGCTCCTCGATAAACTGCTTTAAGGTTAACGGCTCGCGGGTATGGAATTTTTCCTGCTGCGACTCGTTCTGCATATAGCTATTTTCCCGGCGCAGATAGTGCTTCATCCAGATGGTAAACGCCGCTTCCGGGTTGGCTTTCACATCCACGGTCCGCAGCTCTTCGCGCATATCGTGATTGATACGGGCAATCTGCTCGCCGCGGGTTTCCGCTGCGTTCTGAATCGCTTTTAAAGCCACTTCTCGATAGTAGTAGTAGTAAAGATATTCATTAAGCAGTTGCTTATCGCATAGCTGAACCAGCTCCGGCGAAAAATACTGCATCGCCGTCTTACGATACAGCTCAGGACTGGTAATCAGGCGCTCGGTGACATCCTCGCCGCTTACGGTGAAGTGGGTAAACCAGGAGAAGTGGTTCAACCCGTAGCACTCAACGCCGAGATCGCGCTCGTCGCAGCCGAGGATTGCCGGCAGCTCGCGAATCAGCTCCGAAGGCGCGTCGCAGATGCCGTACACCCGGCGCTTAAAGCCGGATTTGATAATCGCCTCGGTGACCAGCCCTGACGGGTTGGTGAAGTTAAAAAGAATAGCGTCTCCGGCGGCGTGCTCTTCAATCAGGCGGCAGTAGTGAAGAATCGCCGGAATGGAACGCATCGCCATGGCGAAACCGCCAGCGCCGGTGGTCTCCTGGCCCAGGGTGTTGTGCTGCAGGGCGATACGCTCGTCGCGAATGCGACTCTCATCGCCGCCTACCCGCAGGGTGGTGATGACATAGTGGCTATTTTTGAGTGCCGGCACCGGGTCGCTGGTTACGCTGAAGTGAATATCCGGGCGAATCGTATTAAACACATAGCGGGCGATTTCGCCAAAAATTGCCAGATTCTCAGCGGAGCTGTCGAGAAATACAACTTCCGTTAAACCAATGCGGTGCGCGTTATATGCCAGAGATTTTGCCAGGAACGCAGAGCGAACGCCGCCCCCGCCTAATACGGTTAATTTCATAAACAACTCCTAATTAATTTTCTGCTAGCCAGCTATCAACCCGGGAACGGACCTGTCCCACTTTGACGCCGTAAATAACCTGAACTTCATTTCGATTTCGTACTACGCCGTTTGCACCGGTGCTTTTTAATATTGCATCATCAACTAAATCCATATTGTGAATAGCGACGCGCAGGCGGGTAAAACAGTTGTCGACTGAAATAATATTCGCTTTGCCGCCTAAGCCATTAATAATCTCGTTGGTCACCGACTGCGGTTCGCCCATTTTTTTACGATAATCAGCTTTGCTATATAACTTCACGTTTTCATCATCTTCACGGCCCGGCGTTTTGAGATTCAACTTAACGACCAGCGTGCGGAAGATAACGTAGTAGACGGCGAACTGGCCGATCCCGATGAGCACGTAGCCGGGCCAGCGGGTCAGGGCGACCGGCAGCGGCAGGTTGTAAATCAGAAACTCAATCAGCCCCGAGGCGCCCCACGGACGGACGGTAAAGATGTCGCAAATCGCCTGCGAAGCTGCGGTTAAGGTAGCATGGATCACCCACAGCAGCGGGGAAACGAACAGAAAGGTAAACTCAATCGGCTCGGTGATACCGGTGAGCATGGAAGTGATAATGGCCGGTAGCAGAATCGCTTTAGCCATCATTTTTTTCTCCGGTTTCGCCGTATGGTAGAACGCCAGCGAGGCGCCGGCCAGGCCGAAGATGGTGGTCATCCCCTGCTGTGAGAAACGCAGCGCCTCGTTCATCACCGGCGTCAGATCCGGGTGACGCATATAGGCGAGGAAAATCGCCTGGGTTCCGGAGACTATCTGCCCGTCGACGTTCAGCGTGCCGCCGATTTGCGTGAGCTGGAACGGCGACCAGACGAAGTGGTGCAGACCGGTGGGATGAGGAATTTTTCAAAGAAGCCGTAAACGAAGACCCCCGCCACGCCGGCGTTTTTCATAAAGCCGGTCAGCGCCGCGATGCCGTGGGTCATAAACGGCCAGATCCAGGTAAAAGCGATGGCGTAGAAAATGATGACCGGCGTCATCGCCACCAGCGTCAGCTTGGCCCCGCCGTACATGGAGAGCGCGCCGGGTAGCTCAATAGTCGATACTTTGTTATGCACCCAGGCGATGGTGCAGCCGAGAATAATGCCGAGGAAAACCCCCATATCGACCACCACAAAGCCCAGCAGTTGGGTTTGCCCGGTGCCGTAATATTCGCCGTTAATTTTTTCCGCCAGGCCGTGAGTATGCTCCAGCCAGGAGTGGTTGGCGCCAAGAAACATAATAAAACACATCACTGAAACCAGCGCGACTTCGGTTTTTTTATCTTTTGCCAGGCCATAGCTGATGCCGACGCAAAAGAGTAATCCCAGATTGCCGAATAAAGGCCAGAAGGTATCGCCGAGTAGCTGTCCAAGCTGGTGTAAAAAGCTGGTCTCCGAAATTAATGTTGGGTTGGTTAAGACTGAGCTGAGTGCCAAAATTAAGCCGATGACCGGCAAGAACAATACTGCACCGATCATTGCTCTGGAGAATTTTTGCATATTCTCCAGAATACGTTGACGTATTACGGACATGGTCGTTCCTTTATTTTTGTATACCCGTCATACTTCAAGTTGCTTATGTGTTAGCTACGCTCGCTCACCCCAGTCACATAGTTATCTATGCTCCTGGGGACTCACTCCCTTGCCGCCTTTAAGCAATTCGAATTATTTTGGGTATAGGTTCAGGGACTTTAATTATTTTTTTCGCTTCCAGTATTTTTGTTATAGCAAGTCCGCTATTTGAAAGGAACAGGTTGCGGAAAATAGGTACAAATAGCCGCTAAATGGCAACAGGTTTCACCATTAAGGATATTATATGACCCTCACCCCAAACCTCTCCCTGAAAGGGAGAGGGGGTCGATCGGTGTGGGCATAAAAAATAAAGAGTGCAGAGGGCGGTTCCCCCTCCCCGGCGGGGAGAGGGTTAGGGTGAGGGGAAACTAGGGGGTAGACATTATCGGAGCAGAAGGAGCCTGAGCGCTGGTAACTTCACCGTTGCGCATGACCTGCGCTACCTGCTGTTTCTCCATATTGACTGCGCTGAGCTGACCGTTAACGGTTGGCTTCAGCGGCGCATCTGGCAGCACGCTGCCGGTCGCCGTTAGCTGGAGATTACCATCGCCGGATATCGGCAGCGCTGGCCAGCCCCAGGCCTGCAAAATATTTAGCGGCACGCCGCGACCGCTCAGGCTCAGGTTGACCTGACGCTGCGGAAGCTGCGACACCGCCGCGGTGGCTTGCAGGATCCCACGCTCGGTAAAGGCGCTGAGCTCGTTAACGTTCACCGTTGAGGCATTGGCGCTCAGCTTCAGCGACGGGCGGCGGACATCAATACGATTAAAGGTCGCGGCGGCGGCGTTCAGCGTCGCGCTACCGTTCCACACGCCCCAGCTGCGGTTTTTCACCAGCTGCAGCTCGCCGCCGTAGCCGTCGAGCGCGGTGATTTGCCACGGGAACGCCGGTTCAACATCGATAATGAGGTTGCGGCTGGCGCTGAACTTTCTCAGCGTCAGGCTTTGCAGCCACTCGGGAAGCGGCGCCATCCATAGCTGCTTCCAGTTGGTCGGCAGCGTATATTCCAGTCCGGCGAACGCGGTGTCGTCCAGCACGAGGGCATGGCCGGCGCGCAGCCAGTTGCCGGACGTGCGCACCATCCCGCCCTCCCAGCGTGAGGTGAACTGGCGCAGCGCGATACCCTGCGGGGAGAATCCGGCGTTAAGGATTGGGTCGAGGAAGTGCAGCGAACCGTAAATAAACTCGTTAGCGTTCATCGACAGCGTGCCATCCTGGCTTTGCCAGTCGCCGCGGCTCAGGGTCAGGTTGCGCAGATTAAGGTCGAGGCCAGCGATCGCCCAGTCAGGCCCCTGCAGGCTGGCGTCGGTCACGTCAAGGCGGCCAATCTGCAGCGAGGGCAGGGTGGTCAGCGGCGTGAAAAAGTCGGCGAGTGATTTATCGCTTTGCAGACGGATCTCGTTGAGGCGCAAATTATCGACCTGCCAGCCGCCGTCGGCGCTGCGTTTCGCCGTGCCGGTGAGCGTGCCGCGAGCGACGTCCGCCCCGAGGGTTGAGAGCGTCACTTCGCCGTTATCGATATTCCCCTGAATCAGCACGTTGCTGGCTTCAATACCGTTGAGCGTCATCGACCCGGCGCTCATCTGAATTTGCGTTTTCTTGCCCAGCACATTACCCGCTTCCGGCGCCCACGGGCTGACGCCGCCGGTGACGCGCTGCGCGCTCAGATCCCAGTCGCTCTCCGGGCTGTTGAACGCCATATTGCGCAACCGGAGACGATCGGCGGCGAACGGCAGCGCTGCGGAAGAAGGGGAGAAGTTTAGCGTACCGTCGCTGAGAATGATTTCGTCAGCATGCAGCGGGTCGCTAAACTGGCGGCTGCTAAATCCGATATCCACGGTTTGCGCCACCAGCGTGGCGGGTTTGCCGTCGCGACCGAGGGTGACGTTTTGCAGCTGCAGGTGCAGTGGCGAAGAGAAATTATGGTCCATTTTGTTGAAAGAGACCTTCCAGCCGGTACCGTCGCTTAGCCAGGCGCTGGCCTGACGCCCTCCCCACTGGGTTTGCAGCAGGAAATAAGCGGCAATAATCACCACCAGCAGAGCAATCAGCAGCCAGAGAATCAGCTTTCTGAGAAATTTCATGATCTTCGATCCTGAGCGAGGCACATAAGGCTGTTATGCCCGAATTATGCGCAATCCTCAAGACAGGAATTGTGTAATGAGATGATGTGAGGTTGATGATGTTTGCGCTCCGGCCGACGTTGCGCGGCCGGAGCATCAGAGAGGATCAGTTTTTCTCTGGCGGGAAAATCAGATTCAGAACAATCGCCGTGATACCGCCGGCGGCGATACCGGAGGAGAGCAGATTCTTCAGCCAGTCAGGGGCGAACTGCAGGATCAGCGGCTGCTGGGAAACGCCAAGGCCGACGGCCAGCGACAGGGCGATAATCAGGATCGCGCGGCGGTTCAGCGGCTCGCGGGAGACGATACGCACGCCGGAGGCGGCAATGGTGCCGAACATCACCAGCGTTGCGCCGCCAAGCACCGGCTCAGGAATATGCTGCACGAAGCCGCTCACCGCCGGGAACAGGCCGAGCACGATCAGCATCAGCGCGACCACAAAACCAACATAGCGGCTGGCGACGCCGGTCAACTGAATCACGCCGTTGTTCTGGCCAAAGCAGGAGTTCGGGAAGGTGTTGAATACCGCCGAAACAAACGAGTTCAGACCGTTGGCCAGCACGCCGCCCTTCAGACGCTTCATATATAGCGGGCCGGAAACCGGCTGCTCGGAAACGTCAGAGGTGGCGGTGATATCGCCGATGGTTTCCAGCGAGGTAATCATAAACACCAGCATCAGCGGCAGCAGCAGATTCCAGTCGATGCCCAGCCCGTAGTACAGCGGCGTGGGAACCATAATCAGGCTGCTTTCCGTCGGTGCGGTATTGGTCGGCAGCATATCGAGTAGCCATGCCGCCAGGTATCCGGCCGCCATCGCGATAACCAGCGAAGCGATGCGCAGATACGGGTTGCGCTGGCGGTTAAGGATAATAATCAGCGCCAGCACGATCCCCGCCAGCAGCAGGTTTTTTGGCGCGCCGAAGGTGTGGTCGGCCATGGCGGCATAGCCCCCGCCGATGGAGGTCAGGCCAACCTGAATCAGCGACAGGCCGATAATCATTACCACCACGCCGGAGACCAGCGGAGTGATTATGCGGCGGGCGAGATGCAGAACGCGCGAGAGAACCATCTCCGTGCAGCTGGCCAGCATCAGGGTGCCGAACAGCGCGGCCATCATGGTCGGAACATCGGCGCCGCCGGTTTTCAGCGCGGTTCCGCCCATAATCAGCGGAGCGACGAAGTTAAAGCTGGTGCCCTGAATCGAAAGCAGACCAGAACCCACCGGGCCCCAGGCTTTAATTTGAATGATGGATGCCACGCCGGAGGCGAACAGGGACATGCTGATGATGTGTTGTGTATCCTGAGCCGGGAGGCCCAGAGCCTGACAAATTAACAGCGCCGGAGTGATAACCGCGACAAACATCGCCAGCAGGTGCTGGAACGCGGCGAACAGCGTTTGCGGTAGCGGCGGGCGGTCTTCAAGGCGGTAGATTAATTCGCTGGTTTGCTTATGCGCAACCGGTTGCGCATTTTCTGATTCTGCGGTGTTAACGGACATCACAACAATCCCAAAGGTGGCAAAGCGGGGATTTTATCGGACTATAGACCAAAAGCAAACGTTTGCCACTCTTTAGCGGCAAATATTTATGCAGGGAATAGGTGTCAAATATTTATTAACATTTTGTATGCTTGATCGCATCATTATCCCTACAAAATATCTTTTCCTGTCCTTTTTTCCGTACTTCTGCTTAAAATCCCTTCCCGATTACTCATGATGAGAAGCAATCGACACCGGGAATTTCGTCGCGTGTGAATGGATCATGCGCCTATAAGGAGCTCTTTTTATGTTTCATCTCGATACCTTATCGACGCTCGTTGCCGCAACATTAGTGTTGCTACTAGGTAGAAAACTCGTTCAAACCGTCCCTTTCCTGAAGAAATACACTATTCCTGAGCCCGTGGCGGGCGGTCTGCTGGTCGCTCTGGCGCTGCTGGTATTAAAGAAAAGCATGGATATCGAAATTGATTTCGATATGAGCCTGAAAGACCCGCTGATGCTGGCTTTCTTCGCCACTATCGGCCTGAATGCCAACCTCGCCAGCCTGCGCTCTGGCGGCAAAGTGGTGGGGACATTCCTGATCGTGGTGGTGGGGCTGCTGCTGCTGCAAAACGCCCTCGGTATCGGCATGGCGAAGCTGCTGGGCCTCGACCCGCTGATGGGGCTGCTGGCCGGTTCGATTACCCTTTCCGGCGGCCACGGTACCGGCGCGGCGTGGAGTAAACTGTTTATTGAGCGCTATAGCTTTGTCAACGCCACCGAAGTGGCTATGGCTTGCGCAACCTTCGGTCTCGTTCTTGGCGGCCTGATCGGCGGGCCGGTGGCGCGCTATCTGGTCAAACACTCTTCATCACCGGACGGCACGCCGGACGATCAGCTCGCGCCGACCGCGTTTGAAAAGCCGGATATGGGGCGCATGATCACGTCGCTGGTGCTGATTGAGAGCATCGCGCTGATCGCCATCTGTTTGACGGTAGGGAAGATCGTTGCGCAACTGTTGGCGGGGACCGTATTCGAACTTCCTACCTTCGTTTGCGTGCTGTTTATCGGCGTTATCCTCAGCAATAGCCTGTCAGCACTTGGCCTGTACCGCGTATTCGACCGCGCGGTGTCGGTGCTGGGTAACGTCAGCTTGTCGCTATTCCTGGCGATGGCCCTGATGAGCCTGAAGCTGTGGGAGCTGGCGTCGCTGGCGCTGCCGATGATTGCCATTCTGGCGGTGCAGACGATAGCAATGGCGCTGTATGCGGTATTTGTGACCTATCGAATGATGGGTAAAAACTACGATGCCGCGGTGCTGGCCGCCGGCCACTGTGGTTTCGGCCTCGGCGCGACGCCGACGGCGATTGCCAATATGCAGGCGATTACCGATCGTTTCGGTCCGTCGCATATGGCGTTTCTGGTGGTGCCTATGGTGGGGGCGTTCTTTATCGATATCGTTAACGCGCTGGTGATTAAGCTCTATCTGCTGCTGCCGGTATTTGGCTGATAAAAACCCGGAGGTGGTGCGCTACGGGATTATGCGGTCTGCGGGATTATGCGGTCTGCGGGCTGTGTAGCCCGCCTAAGGCGTTTACGCCGCAACCCGGGGATACCCCGGGATTTATGCGTTGGCGCGGTTTCTCCCCGGCTCGCGCTGCGCTTAGCTGGGCTACGGGGTGTGCGGTCTGCGGATTGTATCCCGGCTAAGGCGTTTACGCCGCCAGCCGGGAATACCTCAACAATCTTACGCTTCGTCGTGCTCTTCCCACGCCAGCGCGCGTTTTACCGCCTTCTTCCAGCCGCTGTAGCGATAGTTACGCTCGGTGGTTTCAATTCCCGGACGGAATTCGCGCTCGATAACGGCTTTCTCCTGCAGCTCATCCAGATTCTGCCAGAAGCCCACCGCCAGACCGGCCAGATAAGCTGCGCCCAGCGCCGTGACTTCGCGGACTTCCGGGCGTTCTACGCGGGTACCGAGAATATCGGACTGGAACTGCATCAGGAAGTTGTTGGCGACCGCGCCGCCGTCAACGCGCAGGGCGTGCAGACGGATCCCGGAGTCAGCCTGCATCGCTTCCAGCACGTCGCGGGTCTGATAGGCGATCGATTCCAGCGTGGCGCGAATAATATGGTTGGAATTCACGCCGCGGGTCAGGCCGAAGATCGCCCCGCGGGCATACGGGTCCCAGTAAGGCGCGCCGAGGCCGGTAAACGCCGGAACCACGTACACGCCGTTGGTATCCTTCACTTTGGTGGCGAAATATTCGGAATCGAACGCGTCGCTAATCAGCTTCATCTCATCGCGCAGCCACTGAATGGAGGCGCCCGCCATAAATACCGCGCCTTCCAGCGCATAGTTCACTTCACCGCGCGGGCCGCAGGCGATAGTCGTCAGCAGGCCGTGCGTTGATGCCACCGCTTTTTCGCCGGTATTCATCAGCATAAAGCAGCCGGTGCCGTAGGTGTTTTTCGCCATCCCCTCTTTAACGCACAGCTGGCCGAATAGCGCCGCCTGCTGGTCGCCCGCGATGCCGGCGATCGGAATACGCGTGCCGCCCTTACCGCCGATGTTGGTCTGGCCGTACACTTCGGAAGATTTGCGCACTTCCGGCAGCATGGCGCGCGGAATATCCAGCGCGTCGAGCATTTTGTCGTCCCAGTCCAGTTCGTGGATATTGAACAGCATGGTACGCGAGGCGTTGGTGTAGTCGGTAACGTGAACGCGTCCCTGGGTCATTTTCCAGATAAGCCAGGTGTCTACGGTGCCGAACAGCAGCTCGCCGCGTTTTGCGCGCTCGCGCGCACCTTCGACGTGGTCAAGGATCCACTTCACTTTGGTTCCGGAGAAGTAGGGGTCAACCACCAGGCCAGTTGCCTTACGGATGTACTCTTCCATGCCGTCGCGCTTGAGCTGTTCGCAGATCTCGGCGGTACGGCGGCACTGCCAGACGATGGCGTTATAAATCGGCTTACCGGTTTCGCGCTCCCACACGATGGCGGTTTCACGCTGGTTGGTAATGCCGATCGCGGCGATTTCATCGGAACTGATATCGGCCTTTGCCAGCACTTCAACCAGCGTAGAGCTTTGCGATGCCCAGATTTCCATCGGGTCGTGCTCAACCCAGCCTGGACGCGGATAAATTTGTTCGAATTCTCGCTGAGAGACGCTGACGATATTGGCATCGTGATCCATTACCACGGCGCGGGAGCTGGTGGTGCCCTGGTCGAGCGCTACGATATATTTTTTGTCGGTCATAGTATGAGTCCCGTAGTCAGATTACAGCGAAGCTTTGTGTTGTGTCGTAGAGGGAGATGCGGCTTCTTTCTCTTCAACGACGCAGGTGTCGCAAGGCAGGTGGCGGCCAATCAGCTTGCGGTAGCAGAATGCGCCCAGCGCAGCACCGACGATTGGCGCACACAGCGGCACCAGAAAATAAGGAATATCTTTACCGCCGGTGAAGGCGACGTTGCCCCAGCCTGCCAGCCAGGCGAAGGCTTTCGGTCCGATATCACGCGCCGGGTTCATGGCGAAGCCGGTCAGCGGGCCCATGGATGCGCCAATGACGGCGATCAGCAGACCAATCAGCAGCGGCGCCAGCGGGCCGCGCGGCACGCCGTTGCCATCATCGGTCAGCGCCAGAATGACGCCCATCAGGATAGCGGTAATCACCATTTCTACCGCGAAGGCCTGCACAAAATTGATATGCGGGTTTGGATAGGTAGAGAAAATACCCGCCAGCTCAAGACTTTCGACGCTACCGCGCACCATATTGTGGGTATGTTCGAAATCGAAGAAAAGATTGTAATAAAGCCCGTAAACTAAAGCCGCAGCGCAAAAGGCGCCAGCGAATTGCGCAATGATAAAAGGAACAACTTTACGACCGTCAAAGCAGGCGAACAGCCACAGCGCGATGGTCACCGCCGGGTTAAGGTGCGCACCGGAAACCCCTGCGGTCAGGTAAATCGCCATGGCGACGCCCAGACCCCAGATGATGCTGATTTCCCACTGACCGAAGCTGGCTCCCGCGACCTTAAGCGCAGCGACGCACCCAACGCCGAAAAAGATCAACAACCCGGTACCGAGGAACTCTGCGATGCACTGGCCTTTTAGTGTTGATGTTTGGCTCATAATCGAATCCTGAAGCGAAGTGATGATTATTGTATGTGTGAAGGTCGCAGGCGACCACGCTGCCATGTAGGCATAGTGTTAATTTATCGTTAACGAACAAAAACGAGAAATATCGAAATTCAAATGTGTGTACCTCGTCAAGAAAATGAGCGTTTTCGCGCCATAAACGCGTGTTCGGTCATTTGCGGGAGCGTTTCACCGCTCATTTTTTTAACGAGGTGATTAACAATTACGAAAAAGTACCGGGTAAAAGCGGCGAACGGACCAGGTAAAGACTGAAAAGTGTTGCAAACCGCAATCTACGCGGGTTGTCGCTGGACAGGGGCGGCGGGGCTTCATACAATCGACTACATCACCACTGTAGTGCGCTAATTTTCGTTAAGGCGTCAACGCGTATACGAAACGGACGGTTTCTATCAACGCCTTGCAAGTTCAGGAGAGGTATGACGATGTCATTAGAAGTGTTTGAGAAATTAGAATCTAAAGTTCAGCAGGCGATTGATACCATCACTCTGTTACAGATGGAAATCGAAGAGCTGAAAGAAAAGAACAATACGCTGGCGCAGGAAGTACAAAGCGCCCAGCATAGCCGTGAAGAGCTTGAGCGTGAAAACGGTCAGCTTAAAGAACAGCAGCAGGGCTGGCAGGATCGTCTGCAGGCGCTGCTGGGCCGTATGGAAGAAGTCTAATGCTTCCCGCCTCCTCCCGTTCGGGAGGAGGCAAACTCACCTCGCTCTATATACTCACAAGTTATAGCCAATCTTTTTTTATTCTTTAATCATCAGTCTGCTTTCTGGCACGCTTAATCCATCACAACACTACATAAAGAGAGCGGTGCGATGAATAAGTGGGGCGTGGGGTTAACTCTGTTGCTGGCATCCGCCAGCGTTCTGGCAAAAGACATTCAGCTATTAAACGTTTCTTACGATCCGACGCGCGAGCTGTACGAACAGTACAACAAAGCCTTTAGCGCGCACTGGAAGCAAGAAACCGGCGACAACGTGGTGATTCGTCAGTCACACGGCGGCTCCGGCAAACAGGCGACCTCGGTGATCAACGGCATTGAAGCCGATGTGGTGACCCTTGCGCTGGCCTATGACGTCGATGCGATCGCCGAGCGTGGACGAATCGACAAAAACTGGCTGAAGCGTCTGCCGGATAACTCCGCGCCGTATACCTCAACCATCGTGTTCCTCGTACGTAAAGGTAACCCGAAGCAGATTCATGACTGGAACGACCTGATCAAACCGGGCGTGTCGGTGATTACCCCGAACCCGAAAAGCTCCGGCGGCGCGCGCTGGAACTATCTGGCGGCCTGGGGCTATGCCCTGCACCAGAACAACGGTGACCAGGCTAAGGCGCAGGAGTTCGTAAAAGCGCTGTTTAAGAACGTCGAAGTACTGGATTCCGGCGCCCGCGGTTCGACCAACACCTTTGTGGAACGCGGGATCGGCGATGTGCTGATTGCCTGGGAAAACGAAGCCCTGCTGGCGACCAACGAACTGGGTAAAGACAAATTCGAGATCGTCACCCCGAGCGAATCGATTCTGGCCGAGCCGACCGTTTCCGTGGTGGATAAAGTGGTCGACAAAAAGGGCACTCGCCAGGTTGCGGAAGCATATCTGAAGTATCTCTACTCGCCGGAAGGCCAGGAGATTGCGGCGAAGAACTTCTATCGTCCGCGTGACCCTGAAATCGCGAAAAAATACGCGGATGAGTTCCCGAAACTGAAGCTGTTCACCATCGATGACGTGTTTGGCGGCTGGACTAAAGCGCAGAAAGAGCACTTCTCCAACGGCGGCACCTTTGACCAGATCAACCAGCGTTAAATAGCCTCTCCTTATCCCCGCTCGCGCTGCGCGTAGCGGGGCGACAACGCTTGTCGCCCGGGTAAGGCATAAGCCGCGACCCGGGGCAGAGTAGTCTGGTAGCCCGCTCAGGCGCGTTAAGCACCGCTTCCGGCAAAACTCACCGTACCTCCTCCCGTTTTCATTTGGTCATCAAACTGCGTTACTCTTCCGTTTCTGGCTGAGACAGGAAAAAATAATGCGAAGAGTACGACACCTTTTTTTAGCGCTGGTGGTAGTGGTTGTGGCGGCGATGGCTGGCGGCTACTACTGGCTTCATTCCGGCAACCGTGACGCGTTGCGTCACATTGTTCTGCAACAGTGCGTCCCTCATCAACAGCAGAATCACAATCCCGCGCCCTGCGCGGAAGTGAACCTGAAGGGCGGCTATGTCCTGTTTAAGGACCGCAATGGCCCGCTGCAGTATTTGCTGATGCCAACCTACCGTATTAACGGCACTGAAAGCCCGCTGCTGCTTGAACCGCTGACGCCGAACTTCTTCTGGCAGGCCTGGCAGGGACGCGAAATCATGAGCCAGCACCGTGGCTCTGCCGTACCGGATGAGGCGGTCTCGCTGGCCATCAACTCGCGCAGCGGACGCACGCAGAATCATTTCCATATTCATATCTCCTGCCTGCGACCTGATGTGCGCCATCAGCTGGATAGCCAGGCTGCCGCTATCAGCAGCCGCTGGTTACCGCTGCCCGGTGGGCTCATGGGCCATGAATATCTGGCGCGCCGCGTAACCGAAACCGAACTGGCGCAGCGCAGTCCGTTCCTGATGCTGGCTGAAGAGGTGCCGGAAGCGAGAGAACATATGGGCCGTTTCGCGCTGGCGATGGCGAAGCAGAGCGACGGCTCGCTGCTGCTGCTGGCAACCGAGCGTAACCTGCTGACGCTGAATCGCGCATCGGCAGAAGAGGTTCAGGACCATAGCTGCGCCATTCTCGCATCCCGTTAATTTTCTTTACGTTCCCGCCATTCATTATCTCCTTGATTCTTATCCCGGTTTAACGCCGGGGTAGGATCGGGTGCATAAAAATATGTGAAACCGATCAAAAGATATAAAGGTATACCTTTATATCTTTTTGAGGATGGTTACACTCTCTTCATAGCCTCCATTGCGTGTCGGACAGGCGGCTTATTTATAAAAACGTTTTTATTTCATGTAGTGACATCATTAATTGTTTCCTCTATTTGCGCGGCTAAGCGTAAAGGAATATCAACATGAAACTTTCTATCGTGGAAAAACTCGGCTTCGGCGCAGGAGATATGGCGATAAACGTTGTGATCATCGCCATGCAGCTGCTTCTCGCCTATTTTTATACCGATATCTACGGCCTGAGCGCCGCTGATGTTGGCGTACTTTTCGTGGTTGTGCGGATGATCGATGCCATTATCGATCCGGCCATGGGCGTTCTTACCGATAAGCTGAATACGCGCTGGGGACGCTATCGCCCGTGGCTGCTGTGGTTTGCCATCCCTTTTGGCTTCGCCGTTTATTTAATGTTTATCACGCCTGATATGGTTTATATGGCTAAGCTGGCGTGGGCCTATGGCACCTATATTCTGATGACCCTGGTCTATACCGCTATCACTATTCCCTATATCTCGATGATTGGCGTGATTACCAGCGATCCCGTGGAACGGCTAAGCGCAAACGGCTATCGCTTTGTGATGACCAAAATTGCCGCTTTTCTGGTGACTATTGTCGTCCCGATGCTTGCCGTCTGGCTTGGGCAGGGCAACAAGGCCCTGGGTTACCAGTTTTCTATGGGGCTAATGGGCGCGATGGGGGCCCTGCTGTTTATCTTCTGTTTTCTCACCACTCGTGAACGTAGCGAGCCGGAAATTACTTCGCTATCGGTAGGGAAGCAGTTTAAGTATCTGTTACGTAACGATCAGTGGATTATTCTTGGGGTTGTTATTTTATTGCTGATGTGCGGTTACGTTATTCGCGGTTCCGTCGCGGCCTATTATGCCAAGTATTATCTTAATGGCGGCGATAGCCTGATTTCACCTTTTCTGACTACCGGTGTTGTCGCCTCTATTCTGGCGATGATCGCCACCACCTGGATAACTAAATTCTGGGATAAAATTAAAATGTTCCGCTACACCCAGGTTATTACCTTTGTACTAAGCGCGCTGATGTATTTCTTCGTTGGGCGTGAAAATCTTATCCTGGCATTTACGTTCTATTTTCTTATTAATTTCTTCTGCGATATGCAAATGCCGGTGTTCTGGTCCTCTATCGCCGAAGCGGTGGATTATGGCGAAAAGAAAACCGGGCTGCGGGTATCCGGCCTCGCGTTTGGCGGCATCCTCTTCTTCCAGAAGTTTGGTATGGGGATCGCGGGGGGCGTACTGGGATTTCTGCTGAGCCACTTTGGCTATCAGGCCGACGTTGAACAGAGCGCGCGTTCGCTCACCGGTATTGCGCTGATGATGACGCTCATTCCGGCCCTTTTCCATCTTGCGGTTGGGCTGCTTATGAAAAAGTATCTGATTAATAACGAATATTATCGTGATATTCAGCTAGCCCTTGCGCAAAAACAGGCATAAGGAGGCGTAAATGAATGCCATGAATAAGGTTTGGGCGATCGGCGACGCCTCCGTAGACCTCGTACCGGTAAAACAGAACAGCTACCTGAAATGTCCCGGAGGCGCTTCGGCGAACGTGGGGGTCTGCGTTGCCAGGCTGGGCGGAACGTGCGGTTTTATCGGCTGCCTTGGCGACGATGACGCCGGGCGTTTCCTGCGCCAGGTTTTTCAGGATAACGGCGTCGATGTCTCTTCGCTGCGGCTGGATGCGAGCCTGACCAGCGCGGTACTGATCGTCAATCTGACGGCTGACGGCGAGCGCAGCTTTACCTATCTGGTACATCCGGGGGCTGATACCTTCGTTTCACCTCAGGATCTGCCGACGTTCAGAAAATACGAATGGTTTTACTTTAGCTCCATTGGTCTCACCGACAGCCCCGCTCGCGAGGCATGCCTTGAGGGCGCGCGAAGAATGCGGGAGGCCGGCGGCTACGTTCTGTTTGATGTCAACTTGCGCAGCAAGATGTGGCGCAATGCCGCTGAGATCCCTGACCTGATCGCCCGCTCCGCTGCGCTGGCGTCTATCTGCAAAGTCTCGGCAGATGAGCTGTGTCAGCTGAGCGGCGCCAGCCACTGGCAGGATGCGCGGTATTACATGCGCGATCTGGGCTGCGAGACCACCATCATTTCGTTGGGGGCCGAAGGGGCGTTGCTCATCACCGCCGAGGGAGAGTTCCTTTTTCCTGCCCCGCGCGTGGAGGTCGTCGATACCACCGGAGCCGGCGATGCCTTTGTTGGCGGCCTGCTGTTCACGCTTTCCCGCGAAAACCACTGGAATCATGCCCTGCTGGCGGAGGCGATCAGCAATGCCAACGCCTGCGGAGCGATGGCGGTGACGGCAAAAGGGGCAATGACTGCTCTGCCGTTTCCCGACCAGCTCAATACTTTTCTGTCCAGCCGTTCGCTGGCACAAGCCATGACCGTGAAATAAGGAGTCATCATGCACGTTGATCAAAACAAAATACTGGGATGCCTGGTGGGTGCCGCCGCCGCGGACGCGATGGGCGCGGCGACGGAAGTACGGACTCAGCAGCAAATTAAGGACTATTTCGGCGGCTGGGTGACGACCTTTCAAAAACCGCCAGCGGATACGTTTGGCCGCTGTAACGAAGCGGGTATGTGCACGGATGATTTTATTCAGGCGAAATACATTATGGACGCGCTGCTGCGCCACCAGCGCCAGGTCAGCGATGAGGCGATGCGCGAAGCCTTTCAGCAGTGGCTGGATTACCCTTACTACGCCAACTTTACCGGCCCGACAACGCGTGCGGCAATGAAAGCGATATTCAATGACCATCGTGCCTCTTTGCAGGGTGATCTTGAAGGCGAAAAGCAGTCGGTACAGATTATTAATAAGGGAAACGCGGAAGCCACCAACGGCGCCGCCATGAAGATTTGGCCTGCGGCGGTACTGCATCCGGGAGATATTGATGCGGCGATTCACTGCGCGCTGCAGATTTGCCGCTTTACGCATAATAACGTGCTGGCGATGTCCGGCGCAGCGGCGATGGCGGCGGCAACCAGCGAAGCGTTACGATCGCAGACCAATGCGGACACCATTATTGCCGCCGGTATTTATGGCGCGCAAAGAGGCTATCTGCTGGCGCAGGATCAAGGGGCGATGATGGTGGCAGGCCCATCCGTTGCCCGACGCATCGAACTGGCCGTGGCTATCGGTCAACGGCATCGTCATTGGGAAACGGCGGTGGTGGAACTTGCCGATATTATTGGTTCCGGGCTGCACGTCAGTGAAGCCGTACCGGCGGCCTTTGGCCTGTTCGCGTGTTGTCCGAATTCTGCCGTAGATGCTATTATCTCCGGCGTTAATATCGGCAATGATACTGATACTGTCGCTACCATGGTTGGAGCGATTTCCGGCGCATTCCATGGCGTGGAGGCTTTTCCCGCCGATTATTTAACGACCGTGGATCGTATGAATCATTTCGATTTGGCACAACTGGCCAGGCAAATCGCAGGGTAGCGAATTCACCCTGCCGGGGACGGTAAAACGTCCCCTGCTGGCGAAGACGTGAGGTGCGCAGTTTGCAGGTTGATAAAACGAGCTTTACTCCGCTTTATAAGCAACTATTTTTTATCATCTGTCAGCAGATTCAGAATGGGTCCTTGCCGTTAGGCAGCCAGCTGCCGACGCAAAAAGAGGTTGCCAGAGCCTATAACGTCTCGCTCATCGTGGTTAAACAGGCCTGGAGCGAATTAATCAATGCGGGCATTATTTCGTCCCAGCGCGGAAGCGGATCGGTAGTGTGCTCTGTGCCGGAGGGAGTAAGCTACGGCCACACGTTTCGCGGCATTACCAGCGATCTTCAGGATGCCAGCGTCGAGATAGAGAACCGTATTCTTGAGATCGCGCCGCGTCGCGCGCGTGACGCTCAGGCAGATGGTTTGAGCCTGCCCGCCCATCATCATTATCTCTATATCTCGCGTATTCGTTGCCTGAACAATCGCCCGTTTAACCATGAAAAGATCTATCTCGATCTTAGCTTCTTTCCCAATCTGCAGCTCACGCCAGAGGCGCTGGAACATACGTCGCTTTATTCGCTATTAAACGTCACCAGTGACTCGGCGACTGAAAAGGTGGAGGCGATCTTACCTTCCGCCGACCTGTGCGAAAAGCTGCAGATTGCGGCGAATAAACCACTATTATCTGTCGCCAGACAGACGTTTCAGGCCGGGCATAACAGCCCTTTCGAATATTGCCGCTATTACGTGCTGTCGGAATACTTTGGCGAAATTCATTATCACTAATCTGCCCGCACCAGAGTTGTCATAACCCCCACTATATCTGGCGTTTACCTGCCCTGTTGTCCGTCGTATTCTTGCTGAAAAAACCGACAGGAGACAGGTATGTCGCTCTGGTTGTCCCATCCTCTGTTCCTTCCTTCAATTATCGTTGGCCTCACTATCCTGCTTTGGGCGACATCGCTCCTGCCGGAGTTTATGACCGCGCTGCTGTTTTTTGCCGCAGCGATGATCGCTAAAATCGCGCCGCCGGAGGTGATTTTCGGCGGCTTCGCGTCGTCGGCATTCTGGCTGGTGTTCAGCGGCTTTGTGCTGGGGATCGCTATCCGCAAAACCGGGCTGGCGGACAGGGCGGCACGGGCGCTTTCGTCGCGTCTGACGGATTCCTGGCCGCTGATGGTCGGCAGCGTGGTGCTGCTCAGCTATGCGCTGGCGTTTGTGATGCCGTCCAATATGGGGCGCATCGCGCTGCTGATGCCGATTGTGGCGGCAATGGCCAGGCGTGCCGGTATTGAAGAGGGAACGCGCCCCTGGTTTGGCCTGGCGCTGGCGGTGGGGTTCGGTACCTTCCAGCTGTCTGCCACTATCCTGCCCGCCAACGTCCCGAATCTGGTGATGAGCGGCGCGGCGGAGGGATCGTACGGTATCCATCTGAATTATCTGCCCTATTTACTGCTGCATACGCCGGTGCTCGGCTGGCTCAAGGGGGCGGCGCTGATCGTGCTGATATGCTGGCTGTTCCCGGGGAAACCGCACCCGCCGCGCGATCTGTCGCCGCTGCCGCCGATGAGCCGCGATGAGAAGCGCCTTGCCTGGCTGCTGGTCGTGGTGCTGACGCTCTGGGTTACGGAGAGCTGGCACGGCATAGGGCCAGCCTGGACGGGGTTGGCGGCGGCGGTGATAACGCTGCTGCCGCGAGTCGGTTTTATCAGCGGCGAGGAGTTTTCCAGCGGCGTGAACATCCGCACCTGTATTTACGTCGCCGGAATTTTGGGGCTGGCAATCACCGTGACCCAGACCGGGATCGGCGGTGTGGTGGGGAATGCCCTGCTGCAGATTATGCCGCTGGATAAAGAGAGCCCGTTTACCAGCTTTCTCGCGCTGACCGGTATTACCAGCGCGCTAAACTTTATTATGACCGCGAACGGCGTACCGGCGCTGTATACCACTTTCGCACAGAGCTTCTCCGATGCGACCGGCTTCCCGCTGCTGAGCGTGATTATGATTCAGGTGCTGGGATACTCCACGCCGCTGTTGCCGTATCAGGCGTCACCGATTGTAGTGGCGATGGGGCTAGGGAAAGTACCTGCACGGGCGGGAATGCTGCTGTGTATTGCGCTGGCGGCGGTGAGCTATTTAATTCTGCTGCCGCTGGACTATCTGTGGTATCAGGCGTTGGGCAAACTGTAGCCTGTTTCGTTCGGGGATTTTCCCGGAGGCGGCGCTGCGCACCTGTCCGGGCTACCAGGCACTCCCCGGTTGCGAAGCGCGACCGGGGAGTGCCTGTAAAGCGAATTACGCTTTTTTCGCGGCTTCTGCTGCTTTAACGATTACCGCGAAAGCGTCCGCTTTCAGGGATGCGCCGCCAACCAGCGCGCCGTCGATGTCCGGCTGGGTGAACAGTTCTGCTGCGTTGCCCGCGTTAACGGAACCGCCGTACTGGATAATGACTTGTTCAGCCACTTTCGCATCGGCTTTCGCAATGTGATCGCGGATGAATTTGTGTACTGCCTGAGCCTGAGCCGGGGTAGCGGATTTGCCGGTACCGATCGCCCATACCGGTTCGTAAGCGATAACCGCGCCTTCGAACGCCGCCGCGCCCTGGGTTTTCAGAACGGCGTCGATCTGACGTGCGCACACTTCTTCGGTTTTGCCCGCTTCGTTTTCCGCTTCGGTTTCACCGATGCACAGTACCGGGATCAGGCCCTGCTCTTTCAGTACCGCGAATTTCTTAGCGATAAACTCGTCGGACTCTTTGTGGTAGGTACGACGCTCGGAGTGGCCGATGATGATGTATTCAGCGCCGATGTCTTTCAGCATTTCGGCAGAGGTTTCGCCGGTGAATGCGCCGGACAGGTTCAGATCAACGTTCTGCGCGCCCAGGTGAATGTGGCTGCCGGCAGCGGCTTGTTTAGCCAGGTCGATGTACATCTCAGGCGGAGCAATGGCAACTGCACAGCCGGTAACGCCTGCCAGTTCGGTACGCAGGTTCGCGACCAGTTCGTTTACCATGTGGCGGCTGCCGTTCAGTTTCCAGTTACCCATCACTAAAGGATGTCGCATTTTTATTCTCCACGCTTTAAAGCGAATTAAGGAATATAGCCGCCCCCGCGGGCAGCATGGTCTGTGAAACAGTATAGAGATTCATCACTGGAAAGGCTTTGCTTTTTGTCATTTATTGTTGTTTTCCAGCGTTTCAGATAGCGCCAGCTTAATCGGTTCAACAGCGAAGGTCAGCCCCTTTTCGCCGTTGTCCGCCACCACATAGCGTACTGCGCCTTCGGTTTCCGAAAAGTACCGTTTGCCTTTTCCGGCGGCCAGCAGCTTTTGTAGCTTCTGTTGGCTCTGCGCCTGGCTGAGCGTCGGCACGAACGCGCGCATGACGGCGCTCATATATTCGAGGGCCCGGGCTTTCGCCGCTTTCTGCTGCGGCCCCTGAATCGGCAGCCAGGTTATCTGCATCGATTTAATTTTAAGCGTACCGCGCTCAAGCGCGGTCGAGGCATAAAGATTGTCGTTGATCCTGGTGGCGGCGCGGGTCAAATTCGCCTGGTCTTTACTGGAGGCGACGGCGCGAAACTCATTGAGCAAAAGCCTCGGGTTATCGGTATTGAATTTTTCCCGAAACGCGCTGATGGAGATATCAAACACCGGCGCGCCGGAGAGAAGATAGGGCGCCGTAGCGGCGGAGTCAGGCTCGGCGGACAACGCATTTTGGCCGACGGATAGCGCCGTCAGCCCAATTAAATATAAAGTTGCCCACTTCTTCATGCCCATCTTTCCTTTTTTTGTCTGCCGACGATTAAAACGAGAACCGTCACGCTTGTCAAAAAGTCACGCCTTCAGGGTAAACTACGTCGGTGATGATGATAAGGAATAAAACATGACCCTACAGCAGTGGCTATTCTCAATTAAAGGGCGGATTGGACGTCGCGACTTCTGGATCTGGATTGCTATCTGGATTGCGACCATGAGCGCGCTGTTCACGCTGGCTGGCAGCAACCTACTCAACTTACAGACCGCGGCGTTTATTCTGGTATGCCTGCTGTGGCCGACGGCGGCGGTGACCATTAAACGTCTGCACGACCGGGGGAAATCCGGCCTCTGGGCGCTGCTGATGATTCTGGCGTGGATGCTGCTGGCGGGTAACTGGTCGATGCTGCCGGGCGTCTGGCAGTGGGGCGTCGGGCGGTTTATACCGACGCTGATTATCGTGATGATGCTTATCGACCTGGGGGCGTTTGTCGGCACCCAGGGGGCAAATAAGTTTGGCAAAGAGACGCTGGACGTGCGCTGGAAAGCGGAGCCCTGATTACCAGTAGTGTTCGGCGGTCATATGACCCGGTCGGCGGCGCAGATGCTTGCTCATCTGCCGGGTCTCTTTCAGCAGCTGCTGAGTGTCGCGCACCATCTGCGGGTTACCGCACAGCATGACGTGGCTACTCTCGGCGTTCATTGGCAGGCCAACGGCCTCTTCCAGCGCGCCGGTTTCAATCAGGAACGGGATACGTCCCGTGAGCATGCCCGGCGCGGTTTCCCGACTGACGACCGACTGGATGCGCAGCTTGCCCGCATAGCGAGCTTCCAGCGCCTGCATCTGCGGCAGATAGCTGAGATCCGCGGCATAGCGCGCGGCGTGCACCAGTACGAGATTTTTAAAACGATCCAGGTCCTTCCCTTCTTCGAGAATTGACAGATACGGGCCAATCGCCGTGCCGGTGGCGAGCATCCACAGGGTGTCGCAATCCGGCACCTCTTCGAGCACGAAGAAGCCGGCCGCTTCGCTGACCACCTGCACTTCATCGCCCGGCTTCAGCGCCGCCAGCCGTGGGCTAAGTTTGCCTTCCGGAACCGTTACCAGGTAGAACTCAAGATCGGGATTACTGGGGGCATTGACGTAGGAATAGGCGCGCTGCACGCGTTCACCGTCGACATCCAGCCCCAGTTTGGCAAACTGCCCTGCGGTAAACGGTTCAACCGGTGCGTGAACGATGAGGCTAAACAGTGCATCCGTCCAGTTTTGAACTTTTACGACTTTGCCTGTAACCCAGTTTGCCATAGCGTCTCTCCTCTCAATCCTGTTAGCGTATCTTCACCGCGACGAGAGCAGAATTCCAGCCCGAAAAGGCTGGAAAGCTCTATTGATCAAATGTTTTACAGGATGTGTAGCTGGATATCCGGGTCTTTGCGATCGAGATAATGAATCGACTGAATTCGGCGGATAGTGCGGGATTTACCGCGGATCAGTAGGGTTTCGGTGGTGGCCATATTACCTTTACGGGTAATACCGTCCAGCAGATCGCCTTTGGTGATGCCCGTCGCTGAGAAAACGACGTTGTCGCTGCGCGCCATATCGTCCAGACGCAGCACTTTGCCTGCTTCGATGCCCATGGCCTGACAGCGTGCCAGCTCGTTCTCGCCGATGCGGCGGTTCTCTTCACTGTCGCCCTTAACGTGGTGGCGCGCCAGCAGACGACCGTGCATATCGCCGTCCAGCGCGCGGATCACCGCCGCTGAAACGACCCCTTCCGGGGCACCGCCGATACCGTACATAACGTCAACTTCGCTATCCGGCATGCAGGTCAGAATAGAGGCGGCAACGTCGCCGTCGGGAATAGCGAATACGCGCACGCCCAGTTTTTGCAGCTCAACGATGACCTCGTCATGGCGCGGCTTGGCTAAGATGGTAACGGTTAATTCACTTAGCGGCTTATTCAGCGCGCGGGCGATGTTTTGCAAGTTTTCCGCCAGCGGCAGGTTCAGATCGATGGTGCCTTTCGCGCCCGGACCGACAATCAGCTTTTCCATGTACATATCCGGCGCGTTCAGGAAACAGCCTTTATCGCCTACCGCCATCACCGCCAGCGCGTTGGCCTGGCCCATCGCCGTCATGCGGGTGCCTTCAATGGGATCGACGGCGATGTCTACCGCATCACCGTTGCCGGTACCGACGCGTTCGCCTATATACAGCATCGGCGCTTCGTCGATTTCGCCTTCGCCAATCACGATAGTACCGTCGATGTTGATCAGGTTGAGCATAATGCGCATGGCGTTGACGGCGGCGCCGTCGGCGGTGTTTTTATCACCACGGCCTAACCATTTATAGCCTGCCAGCGCGGCGGCTTCGGTGACGCGCGAAAATTCGATGGCCAGTTCTCGTTTCATAATCCACTCATCTGAATAAAAAATTATGCGCAGCGTGGCGGGATGACGTGCACGCTACGCGTTGGAATAGCGTTCGGTTTCCGGCATCCAGCGCTCGATAAGCGCCTGGGCCTGCTGAGGATATCTTTCGTGTATATGACGGGCGATGCGCTGAACTTCGGGGATCATGGCCTGATCGCGCATTAAATCTGCGACTTTGAATTCAGCGTTGCCGGTCTGGCGCGTGCCGAGCAGCTCGCCGGGACCGCGAATTTCCAGGTCTTTCTGGGCAATGACGAAGCCGTCGTTGCTATCGCGCAGAACCTGCAGGCGCTTCTGCGCGGTTTTAGAAAGCGGCGATTTATAGAGCAGCACGCAGTGTGAGGCCACCGCACCGCGCCCGACGCGCCCTCTGAGCTGGTGCAGCTGAGCCAGCCCCAGACGCTCAGGGTTTTCGATGATCATCAGGCTGGAATTAGGCACGTCCACGCCGACCTCAATTACCGTGGTGGCGACCAGTAGATGCAGCTCGCCCTGCTTGAACGCGCTCATGACTGCCTGTTTATCGGCAGATTTCATGCGTCCGTGCACCAGGCCGATATTCAGCTCCGGCAGCGCAAGCTTCAGCTCTTCCCAGGTGGCTTCCGCCGCCTGGGCCTCCAGCAGATCCGACTCTTCAATCAGCGTACAAACCCAGTAGGCCTGGCGACCCTCGTGAGTACAGGCGTTCCGTACCCGGTCGATAATATCGCTGCGGCGGGTATCCGGGATGGCTACCGTCGTAACCGGCGTACGGCCCGGCGGCAGTTCATCGATGACCGAGGTGTCGAGATCGGCATAAGCGGTCATCGCCAGGGTCCGCGGAATCGGCGTCGCGGTCATAATCAGCTGGTGCGGGTGAAAGCCCTGCTGTTGGCCTTTCTCCCATAGCGCCAGCCGCTGATGGACGCCGAAACGATGCTGTTCGTCGATAATCACCAACGCGAGGCCGTTAAACTGGACCTGTTCCTGAAAGATGGCGTGGGTACCGACCACCATCTGCACCTGTCCGCTGGCGATAGCCTCCTGCTGCGCCAGGCGCGCTTTGCCTTTTTGTTTGCCCGCCAGCCAGCCTACTTCAACGCCCAGCGGTTCAAACCAGCTGCGGAAGTTATTGGCATGCTGCTCAGCCAGCAGTTCTGTCGGCGCCATCAGCGCCACCTGCTTGCCGTGCGCGATGGCGCGCAGGGCGGCCAGCGCGGCAACCAGGGTTTTACCGGAGCCAACATCCCCCTGCACCAGACGCATCATTGGCACGTCCAGCGCCATATCGCGCTCAATTTCAGCCGTGACGCGCGCCTGCGCGCCGGTCGGCGTAAAGGGGAGAGAGGCCAGCAGCTTGTCTTTTAGCGTGTCGTTAGCGCTGAGCGAGAGAGCGTGGTAGCGCTGAGCGCCTGCCCGCAGCGCCAGCATGCTGAGGTTATGCGCCAGCAGCTCTTCCAGGATTAAGCGTCGCTGAGCCGGATGTTTGCCGCTTTCCAGCTCGCTAAGCTGTAAAGAGGGCGGCGGGCGATGCAGCGTGCGCAAGGCGTCAGGCAGGCTCATCATCCCCTGCGCCAGCTCCGGCGGCAGCAGCTCGGCGATAGCGCAGGTTTCAAGCAGCTCCAGCGCCTGGTCGGTGAGCTTACGCAGCGTAGCCTGCTTGATGCCTTCGGTGGTGGGATAAACCGGGGTCAGCGTTTCCTGTAAATCAGGGGTACTCATATCACCCTGAACCCGATATTCCGGGTGGATCATCTCCGCCCCGTGCTTACCGCGCTTCGCCTCTCCGTAGGCCAGCACGCGACGCCCGGTTGCCAGGCTATTTTTCATCGCTGCGCTGAAGTTAAAAAAGCGCATGGTGAGGATGCCGGAGCCGTCGCTTATCTGGCAGGTCATCATCCGGCGGCCGCCGAAAGTGATATTGCAGTTAAGAACTTCGCCTTCAACGGTGGCGTAAACGCCGGGCAGCAGTTCACCGATTTGATACAGATGGGTGCGGTCTTCGTAGCGTAGCGGCAGGTGCAGAAGCAGATCCTGCACCGTGTGCAGGCCGATTTTCGCCAGTCGGCTGCTCTGTGCCGCGCCAACGCCGGTTAGGGTATTAAGGGGGACGGCATCTAACAGGCGACCTTGCATCGTTTTTATCCTGCAGCCTGCATAGTGGCCCACCACGTGGCATCGGCTTCGACTTCGCCCAGCTCGTTGACGTGGGGGTAGGGTAGACCTTTACGTTTTGCGACCTTCGCCAGCACCGGATAGCCGCCTTCAAACAGCAGACGCTGCTGGTCTTCTTTCGGCAGCATGCTGTTGTCGCGCAGATACATGCCGGCGTTCTGCCGCTGGCGCTGGGCTTCATACAGAATAAGCGCCGAGGCGACGGAAACGTTCAGCGACTGCACCATGCCAATCATCGGAATAATGATGTCCTGATCCGCCAGGTCCAGCGCTTCCTGAGTAATGCCGGTTTTCTCCTGGCCCATCAGGATACAGGTGGGGCGGGTATAGTCGATTTCACGAAAATCAACGGCGTTATCAGAGAGATGGGTTGCCAGAATCTGCATGCCCTGGCCTTTTAAATGCGTGACGGCATCGCCAATAGTACGATGGGTTTTCACCTGCACCCAGCTATTGCTGCCTGCGGCTGCGGAGGCCATGGTACGCATACGGCTACCGGGCCAGATGGCGTGCACTTCATGCACGCCAACGGCGTCTGCGGTACGAATAATCGCAGAGACGTTATGAGGCTTATGGACCTGCTCCATGCAGACCGTCAGGTCAGGCTGACGCCTGGCGAGCATCTCGCAGATACGCGCATAACGCTGTAAATTCATTACACTTCATCCTTCGAATGACTCTTTAATCGCTGCGGATTACTCGGCCCATCCCTGGGCCTCGCCCCTTACGGAGCCGCTGTAAGCAGCGTTCAAATCTGCTCCTGGCAGATTTGTCATTCGCTTGCCGCCTTGATGCAATTCGAATGATTTTGTGTCAGAGCTAATTTCGGTTACGGGTGACTTTTATCACATCCGGCATGACGCGAATTTTGCGCATAATATTCGCCAGATGCACGCGGTCGCGCGCGGTGAGGCGAATAAAGGCGCTGTAAACGCGGCCATCTTTCTCTTCCGTATTCAGGCTTTGAATATTGGAAGAGGCGGTGTTGATTGCGGCGGTAAGATTCGCCAGGGCACCCTGATGGTTGAACATATCCACCTTAATTTCGGTGATAAATTCCTGCGCCGTCTCTTTGTCCCACTCAACCGCCATAAATTTCTCCGGCTCTTTCTGGTAGCCGCGAATGTTACGACAGGACTCGTGGTGAATAACCAGGCCTTTGCCCGGGCTGACGTGCGCAATAATCGGGTCGCCGGGAATCGGACGGCAGCACTTGGCAAAGGTGATCAGCACGCCATCCGCGCCTTTAATCGGCAGATGGTTATGGCCGACAGGCGCCGGCTGTACAGGCACGGCTGTGGTTTCACCCTGCTGCAGGTTTTTTGCTACGACGACGCTCATGGCGTTACCGAGGCCAATTTCGGCCAGCAGATCGTCAAGCGTTGCCAGCTTCATACGGTCAAGTTCGCGCTGAATGTTCTCTGGCGGAATTTCGGCCAGCTTGCGGCTGCCGCCGAGCGCGTGATTAAGCAGGCGTCGCCCGAGGCTAACGGAATCGTCGCGCTTGAGGTTTTTCAGCAGTTGGCGAATTTTGGCGCGCGCTTTGGAGCTGACGACAAAGTTTAGCCACGCGGCGTTCGGACGAGCGCCCGGCGCGGTGATGATCTCCACCGTCTGGCCGCTGGAGAGCGACTGCGACAGGGGATATGGCTGGCGGTCGACGCGCGCGCCGACGCAGGCATGGCCGATATCGGTATGCACCGCGTAGGCGAAGTCCACCGGCGTCGCGCCAGCGGGCAGTTCGACGATGCGCCCTTCCGGGGTGAAAACGTAAATCTCATCCGGGAACAGATCGGATTTCACGCTCTCAATAAATTCAAATGAGCTACCGGCGCTCTGCTGGAGCTCCAGCAGGCTCTGCATCCAGCGCTGAGCGCGGATTTGCGCCGTGGTACTGCTTTCGCCGCCGTGCTCTTTATAAGCCCAGTGCGCCGCAACCCCCATTTCCGCCATCTGGTCCATGTCTTCGGTACGAATTTGTACCTCAACCGGGACGCCGTGCGGGCCGATCATCGAGGTGTGCAAAGATTGATAGCCGTTCGCCTTTGGAATGGCAATGTAGTCTTTGACGCGGCCTGGACGCGGCTTGTAAAGGCTGTGCATCTGGCCTAGCACGCGATAGCAGGTGTCAGAATCATGGACAATCACGCGGAAGGCGTAGATATCCATAATCGAGTGAAAACGCTGCTCTTTGAGCACCATCTTGCAGTAGATGGAGTACAAATGCTTTTCGCGACCGCTAACGCGACAGGGTATTCCCGCTTCCTGCAAACGCCCTTCGATTTCGGAGAGGATTTTTTGAATCATCTCTTTACGGTTGCCGCGCGCTGCTTTAACTACCTCTTTAATAACGCGGTAGCGGTTAGGATACAGCGCCTCAAAGCCCAGCTCTTCGAGCTCGGTTTTGATGTGGTGAATACCTAAACGGTGCGCCAGAGGGCTGTAGATTTCCAGCGTTTCGCGGGCGATGCGGCGGCGCTTATCCGGGCGCAATGAGCCCAGCGTGCGCATGTTGTGGGTGCGGTCAGCAAGCTTGATAAGGATGACGCGAATATCCTGCACCATCGCCATAATCATTTTGCGAAAGTTTTCGGCCTGAGCCTCTTTCTTGTCGCGAAACTTTAGCTTATCAAGTTTTGACACCCCCTCTACCAGTTCTGCAACGCTTTTGCCAAAAAGCTGCTCCATATCCTGATAGGTGGCGGGGGTATCTTCTATCACGTCGTGCAGCAGGGCAGCCATCAGCGTTTCATGGTCGAGCTTCATCTCGGCCAGGATACAGGCTACCGCTACCGGGTGCGTGATATAGGGTTCACCGCTTGAACGTGTCTGGCCCTCGTGAGCGTCACGTGCAACGAGATAAGCCTGCCGAAGGCGTTTGATTTGCTCTTCGGGCAGGTAGTTTTGAATCAGCTGATTCAGGCTTTCAAACAGATACAAGGGCGACCCGCTGTGTGATTAACGACGACCTTCAGCAATAGCGGTAACGGCTTGTAATTCAGCGGCTTCCTGCTCTTGCTGTTCCTGGCGCTCGCGAACGTCGAGGATCTTGTTGTTGATCAGACCTTCTTCGATTTCGCGCAGTGCGATAACGGTAGTTTTATCGTTTTCTTCCGGTACCAGCGGATCCTTTCCGCCTACCTGCATCTGACGAGCGCGACGCGCGGCGACCAGTACCAGGTCAAAACGGTTACCAATTTTCTCTACAGCGTCCTGAACAGTTACGCGTGCCATACTTAAAATGCTCCACAGGTGAAGAAATGACTGGGCATGATACTGAATGTGGGTTCAGTCTGCCAACAGTTTGGTGATTAAAGCGCCATGTCGCTGCTTTTGGCGGCTCATGCGCAGACGTTCGGCGCGAATAATAATTTTCAGATCGCTCAGCGCGGTATCAAAATCATCATTCACAATCAGGTAATCATATTCCGCGTAATGGCTCATTTCTGCAACTGCCTGTGCCATACGTTTCGCGATAACCTCTTCGCTATCCTGACCGCGGCCGCGCAGGCGACGATCAAGCTCATCTTTTGACGGCGGCAGAATAAAAATGCTGCGTGCGCCGGGCATTCTGTTGCGGATTTGCTGTGCGCCCTGCCAGTCGATATCAAGGAAGACGTCGACGCCGGTCGCCAGTACCTGCTCGATAGCTTCGCGCGAGGTGCCGTAATAGTTGCCAAAGACTTCTGCATGTTCAAGAAAAGCGTCTTCGCCAATCATCGTCCTGAATTCGTCGTGATTGACAAAGAAATAGTGTTCACCGTGCACTTCACCCGGGCGCGGAGCGCGTGTGGTATGCGAAACAGAAACCTGAGAGTCGTACAACGGTTGGGTTTTTAATAAAGCCTGAATCAGGCTGGATTTACCCGCGCCGCTAGGGGCGGAAACAATATAAAGCGTGCCTTGAGCCATGAGTGTCTTTTGTATGTGATGGTCGAAATAGAGCTTACATACGAGCCTATTATACACGCCGCCGCTGCGTGACGCAGTCCCTGTCACACTTTTTGCATTTTTTCTTTCATTTTGCTTGCCGTTTCCCTGATTTCTCCGGGCATTGCAGAAACAACATAGAAAACCTGGACGTCTGCTCGCAGCCTTAAAAATCCCCTATCGCCGATGAAAATACGCCTGCGGCACAATTCCCGGCGAATAAACAGGAGGGCATCGCGATGCAAAAAGGAATCCAGGCGCTGGTGCTGTGGATGCTGGTGGGATACGCGCAGGCAGCCTGCCCCGCGTGGCCGCAGGCGAGGGCCGAACAGGAAATGGAACGCCTCAGCCAGCAGATAACGGAATGGAAAAACGCCTACTGGCAGCAGGGGAATAGTGCGGTAAGCGATGAAGTCTATGACCAGCTGGCGGAGCGGCTGGCGTTCTGGCGGCGCTGCTTCACCGGCGAGGCTCCCGCTCACGATGCTCTTCCGCCGCTGAGGGGGGATGTCAGGCATCCGGTCGCGCACACCGGCGTGCGTAAACTGCCGGACCGCGCTGCGGTGGCGCGCTGGATGCGCGGTCAATCCGGCCTGTGGGTACAGCCTAAAGTCGATGGCGTCGCAGTGACTCTGGTCTATCGACAGGGGCGCCTGGTGCAGGCAATAAGCCGGGGGAATGGTCTGGCCGGAGAAGACTGGACGGCCAGGGTTTTACAGATCCCCTCCGTGCCTAAAGTCTCTGACGGTGCACTGGCCAATAGCGTTCTGCAGGGAGAACTGTTCCTGCTTCGCGCGGGGCATGTGCAAAAGCAGATGGGGGGCATGAACGCGCGCGCAAAGGTGGCCGGCATGATGATGCGCCAGCAGGCTGCGGCGGAACTTAATCAACTGGGCATCTTTATCTGGGCATGGCCCGATGGTCCGCAGGAGATGCAACAGCGGCTGGCGCTGCTGCGGCAGGGCGGCTTTGTTTACAGCGCGCGCTTTTCGCATCCTGTCGCGAATGCGCAGCAGGTGGAACAGTGGCGCCAGCGTTGGTTTACTTCGCCACTGCCTTTTGCCAGCGATGGCGTAGTGGTGCGGCGGGGAAAAGAGTCAGCCGGGCGCTTCTGGGTACCGGGACAGGGTGATTGGGTTATCGCCTGGAAATATCCTCCTGCCTCACGGGTTATGGAGGTTCGCGGTATCAGCTTCAGCATCGGGCGTAGCGGTAAAATAGCGGTGGTGGCGCATCTGGAGCCGCAGCTGCTGGACGATAAGCGCGTGCAGCGGGTGAACGTCGGCTCGGTATCCCGCTGGTCCACTCTGGATATCGGTATTGGCGATCAGCTGCAAATCAGCCTTGCCGGGCAGGGAATTCCGCGCATCGATTCGGTCGTCTGGCGCACGGCGCAGCGTAATAAACCCCAGCCGCCGGCAGCACGGTACAATGCCTTAACCTGCTATTTCGCCACGCCAGAGTGCGCGGAGCAGTTTCTCTCGCGGCTGGTCTGGCTCTCATCCCGCTCGATTCTCAACATTGACGGCGCGGGAGAGACGCTGTGGCGGACACTGCACGATGCCCGCGGCATGGAGCATCTCTTTTCATGGCTGGCTTTTACGCCGGAACAGCTGCAAGCCATACCAGGTATCTCCGCGCAGCGCGGGCAGCGGCTGTGGCATCAGTTCAATCTTGCGCGCGAACGGCCTTTTCTACGCTGGATCCAGGCGATGGGAGTGCCCATACCGAAGACGGCTTTTGTCAGACTGGAGGAGGACAGCTGGCGGCAGATGCAGGATCGAAACGAAGAGCAGTGGCAACGGCTGCCGGGCGTCGGGGCTGAAAGGGCGCGGCAGTTGGTGACGTTCTTACATCACCCGGATGTTGCCGCGCTGGCGAAGTGGCTGAGCGGGCAACGCATTCCGGGGTTCTGAAAGTATTAATGCGCGCTGTGGTTGTAGTTAAATACCGGCAGGCCCAGCTTCCAGCGCAGCGCCAGCATACGAGCAGTAAAGCCGAACAGCAGGGTGGAAATGACGACTACATCGTGACTGCTGACGTAATGCTGAAGCGCGATATATAAAATCGCGGCGGCGAACGATACTCCGGCGTACAGCTCTTTCTGGAACACCAGCGGGATACGCTTGCAGAACATATCACGCAGCACGCCGCCAAAAACGCCGGTGATGACCGCGGCAATGGAGGCGATTACCGGGCCTTGGCCCATATCCAGCGCGATCTGGGCGCCAATAATTGAGAACACCACCAGGCCGAGCGCATCAAGTACCAGAAACAGACGGCGCAGGTGCGGCATGACCGGCGCGGCAATCGTGGTGAGGACCGCAGCAACGGCAACAATAATGACGTACTCGGGGTGTTGTACCCAGCCAAGCGGATAGTGACCAAGCAGAATATCGCGCACCGAACCGCCTCCGAGGGCGGTCGCTGTCGCAATGATAATCACGCCAAACGTATCCATACGGCGGCGCCCGGCAGCCAGCGCGCCGGTCATGGCTTCCGCCGTGATCCCAATCAGATAAAGAATATGAAGCAGCATAAATCCCCCACGATGATGGCGGAAGGTTAACGATTTGTGCTCAGTATCACGACTGAGATTTTCTAAAGCATTCGCATTTAACCAGATTAAACTAATGCGAGATGTGCTTATATTGGCTTTATTTAATGGTTATTTAATTGCTGTTTCTTCATCCATTGATTAGAAAAAATAATGACTAAACCTTTTATGCGCATCTATATTGAAAGCAGTATGAATACTTAATGTTTAACTCTGGACCTTTATCCTTTTAGTTTCCTCCTTCAAGGTCTGAGAAAATGACTGCCGCCGCTGACAATAAAAACTATCTCATCCGCCTGCTTGCCGTTGTGCTGACGGGGATACTGGCCGGCCTGTCAGGCATGGTTCTGGCGCTGATTTTACACGCGATTCAGCACCAGGCTTTTGGCTACAGCCACGGCCAGCTCGTTGGCTCAGAGTCATTTTTACAGGGCGTCACGGATTCGTCCTGGCCGCGTCGGATCATGGCAATCGTCGCCGGCGGTGCAGTCGCCGGGTTCGGCTGGTGGCTGCTTGGGCGATATGGGCAGAAGCGGGTTTCAATTGCGTCAGCGGTGGCCAATCCTTCCGTGCCAATGCCTGCGGGTACCACCACGATTCATGCCCTGTTGCAGATCGTCACCGTGGCGCTGGGCTCACCCCTTGGTCGCGAAGTCGCGCCGCGGGAAATGGGCGCGCTGGGGGCAGGGATGGTGGCGCGTAAGCTGGGTCTGCTGGAAGATGAAAGCCGAACGCTGATTGCCTGCGGCGCAGGTGCGGGTCTGGCGGCGGTGTATAACGTCCCGCTGGCCGGCGCGTTATTCAGCCTTGAGGTGATGCTGCTGTCGTTTAGCTGGGAAAAAACGCTGGCGGCTATCATCACATCGGCGATTGCCGCGTGGACGGCCACCCTCGGATTAGGCGATGAGTCGCAATACCATTTTACTTCCGACATCCTGCCGCATTCATTTCTCTGGTGGGCGATTATCTCTGGCCCCATTCTCGGCGCCGGGGCCTGGCTCTTTCGCAAAGCGACCAGTACCGCTCGTTCGCACGTCCAAAGCAACTGGCAGATGCCGGTTTTCTGTCTGCTGGCATTTTCTCTGCTTGCCGCCCTCAGCCTCTATTTCCCCCAGCTTCCGGGAAACGGTAAAGGACCTATGCAGCTGGCTCTCAGCGATGCACTGGGTTTCCCCGGGGCGGCGATGCTGCTGGTGCTGAAGATGGTGGTGATTCTGGCGGTGCTGCGCGGCGGTGCGGAAGGCGGCCTGCTGACGCCGGGGCTGGCGGTAGGCGGCTTGGCCAGCCTGCTGCTGTGTATGCTCTGGCAACAGCTGCTTCCCGGCGGCGATTACGGCAGTTTTGCGCTGGTTGGCGCGGCGGCGTTTCTCGCCGCATCCATGCAGATGCCGATAACGGCGGTGGCGCTGGTGATGGAATTCACCCATATGGATCACAGCTATCTGGCCCCCACGCTGCTGTGCGCGGCAGGGGCATTTTTAACCTGCCGGA
The DNA here is from genome assembly GCF_040065135.1 of Klebsiella sp. CN_Kp066. Taxonomy (NCBI): domain Bacteria; kingdom Pseudomonadati; phylum Pseudomonadota; class Gammaproteobacteria; order Enterobacterales; family Enterobacteriaceae; genus Klebsiella; species Klebsiella sp. CN_Kp066. The sequence goes on from NZ_JBEAIU010000055.1 coordinate 181,778, forward strand.
TATTGGATAAGAACGATTCCTTCTGAAACGCAGCGAAAATAAAAGGCCATGATTTACCATGACCTTTTGTTCAAAAACGATTTGCGGGGCGAGTCATCGTTACTCGATGTTTTGGATCTGCTCGCGCATTTGTTCGATTAGCACTTTCAGTTCAATGGCGGAGTTCGTCACTTCGGCATTAATCGATTTAGACGCCAGCGTGTTCGACTCGCGGTTGAACTCCTGCATCATAAAGTCGAGGCGGCGACCGACCGCTTCTTTCTTCTTCAGGATATTCCACGTCTCTTTCACATGCGCTTCCAGGCGATCCAGCTCCTCGGCAACGTCAATACGCTGCGCCATCAGCACCAGCTCCTGCTCAAGGCGGTTATTTTCCAGCTGCACTTCGGCGTCTTCCAGTTTGGAAACCAGACGCTCGCGCTGCCACTGTAGAATTTCCGGCATGTGGGCGCGTACTTTAGCCACTTCGGCGGTGACCCCGTCCAGGCGCTGCTCAATAAGCGCTTTCAACGCCTGGCCTTCGGTTTCACGGGCGACGATAAAGTCGTCCAGCGCGCCGTTCAACGCGCCCAGGATTTCGGCGGCAATGGCGTCCAGATCCTGCTCATGAGCCGACATTACGCCGGGCCAGCGCAGAATATCCACCGGATTAATTTCGCCCTCGTCGCTCTGCATTTTTACCCAGTTGGCGGCATTAACCAGCTGCTTTGCCAGCTTTTCGTTGAGAATCAGCTCGCCCTGTGCGCTCGGGTCCTGCTCAAAACGCAGGGTGCATTCGACTTTACCGCGGGTCAGACGGGAGCGAATACGTTCACGCACCACGGGCTCCAGGCTACGGAACTGCTCCGGCAGGCGGAAGTAAGTTTCCAGATATCGTTGGTTTACCGAGCGCAGTTCCCACGCGGCGCTACCCCATTCACCCTTGATTTCACGCCGGGCGTAGGCGGTCATACTGCGGATCATAGACGTTCCTGTTTTTAAAGGAGAGTGGGGTGGATTATAGCTTTCGCGACCTTATCAGGATAGGAATAAGCGCGCATTATCCGTATAATGCGCAGCCACATTCGTTTCAAGCCGGAGAACATCATGCGTCCAGCAGGCCGTAGCGCTAATCAAGTGCGTCCAGTAACCCTGACCCGTAACTACACAAAACACGCAGAAGGCTCCGTGCTGGTCGAATTTGGTGACACGAAAGTATTGTGCACCGCTTCTATTGATGAAGGCGTGCCGCGCTTTCTGAAAGGCCAGGGGCAGGGATGGATCACTGCCGAATACGGCATGCTGCCGCGTTCTACCCACACGCGTAACGCGCGTGAAGCCGCCAAAGGTAAACAGGGCGGCCGCACCATGGAAATCCAGCGCCTGATCGCGCGTGCGCTGCGCGCGGCAGTTGACCTGAAAGCGCTGGGCGAATTCACCATTACTCTGGACTGCGACGTGCTGCAGGCCGACGGCGGCACCCGTACCGCATCGATTACCGGAGCCTGCGTGGCGCTGGCGGATGCGCTGAATAAGCTGGTTGCGGCCGGTAAGCTGAAAACTAACCCGATGAAAGGAATGGTGGCGGCAGTCTCCGTAGGGATCGTGAATGGCGAAGCGATTTGCGATCTGGAATACGTTGAGGATTCCGCGGCGGAAACCGATATGAATGTGGTGATGACCGAAGATGGTCGCATCATTGAGGTGCAGGGTACGGCAGAAGGCGAACCGTTCACCCATGAAGAGCTCCTTACCCTGCTGGCATTGGCCCGAGGGGGCATCGAATCCATTGTCACGACGCAGAAGGCGGCGTTGCAAAACTAGTTTTTAAGGCGACTGAGAAGTCGCCTTTTTTTTGTCCGTAGAAAAGTAAGATGAGGAGCGAATCCATGAAACCGTATCAGCGCCAGTTTATTGAGTTTGCGCTTAACAAGCAGGTACTTAAGTTTGGCGAGTTTACGCTGAAATCCGGGCGCAAGAGTCCCTATTTCTTCAACGCCGGCCTGTTTAATACCGGGCGCGATCTGGCACTGTTAGGCCGTTTTTATGCCGAAGCGCTGGTGGATTCCGGGATTGATTTTGACCTGCTGTTTGGCCCGGCCTACAAAGGCATCCCTATCGCCACTACCACGGCGGTCGCGCTGGCGGAACATCATGACCGCGATCTGCCTTACTGCTTTAACCGCAAAGAGGCAAAGACCCACGGCGAAGGTGGAAATCTGGTGGGGAGCGCGCTGCAGGGCCGCGTGATGCTGGTAGATGATGTTATCACCGCAGGCACCGCGATTCGGGAATCGATGGAAATTATTCAGGCCAACGGCGCCGAGTTAGCCGGCGTACTGATCTCTCTGGATCGTCAGGAACGCGGACGCGGCGAAATCTCAGCGATTCAGGAAGTTGAGCGCGACTACAGCTGTAAAGTGATTTCCATCGTGACGCTGAAAGACCTGATCAGCTATCTGGAAGAGAAGCCGGAAATGGCTGAACATCTGGCAGCCGTTCGCGCCTATCGCGAAGCGTACGGGGTGTAAATATCAGCCCGGCCGGCAACGTCCGCCGGGCATATTTTCAGACCAGCTTTGCGCCTTGCGCATTGACGTAGAGCGAATAGATGGACGTGCTGGATGCCATAAACAGGCGGTTGCGCTGTTCACCGCCGAAGCACAGGTTGGCGCAGCGTTCCGGTAACTGAATAATACCGATGTTTTTCCCCTGCGGATTGAAGACGCGGACGCCGTCCAGCTCTTCGCTGCCCGTACCCCACCCGCACCACAGGTTCCCGTCCATGTCGCAGGCGATGCCGTCAGCGGTTCCGTTACCGCAGTCAATATGCACTCTTTTGTTTTTCAATGTGTTATCGACAACATCCCACGCCAGGATAAGCCGGTTTGGGGTAGCGCGGCTTTCCACCACGTAGAGCGTTTTTTCATCGGCGGAAAAACAGAGGCCGTTTGGCCCCTTGACGTCGCCCAGCACGACGCTCAGTTTACGGCTCTCCGGGTCCAGTCGATAAACGTTTTGCGGCAGCTGCGGCGTGGCCTTATGACCTTCATAGAATCCGCTGATACCGAAAGGCGGATCGGTGAACCAGATGCTGCCGTCTGACCTCACGACGATGTCGTTTGGCGAGTTCAGCGGTTTGCCTTCGAAGTTATCCGCCAGTACGGTGATGCTACCGTCATATTCAGTGCGGGTAATTCGTCGGGTATCGTGTTCGCAGCTGATGAGCCGTCCCTGCCGATCGCGGGCGTGGCCGTTCGCGTAGTTTGCCGGTTGGCGAAATACGCTGGTAGCGCCGGTGGCCTCATCCCAGCGCATAATGACGTTGTCAGGAATATCGCTCCAGAGCAGCATGCGCGTATCGCCAAACCATACCGGCCCTTCCGCCCAACGAAAGCCGGTGGCGATCTGCTCCACTTTTGCGCTGGCAAGCATATAGCGGCGAAAGCTATCATCCACCGCCATAATACGCGGATCGGGATAACGTGCAGATGGCGCCCAGGCCGCGAAGCTTTTTTGACTAAGCACGAGTGATGCGGTTGCCAGACCGCCCAGTTTGAGCAATTCCCGTCGTGATGTCGCCATCAGCCCTCTCCTTATCCATTGCAAAGATACAATCAAAGGATGGTATGAGAGAGCGAGAGCCGAAAACATCTGGCAGTTCTACGAATTGTTCTGGGCGTTATGCCAGAATAATCAAAAAAGAGAGATGCAGCCTTTCGGGCTGCATAGAGACAGGAGAGGGTTACTTCAGCTGGGCGGCGACCAGCGGCCAGCGGGCGTCAAAATCGTCCGTCGGGCGATATTTAAACTCGCTGCGCACAAAGCGCGACAGCATCCCTTCGCAGAATGCCAACAGCTGGCTGGCCAGCAGGGCTTCATCGACGGAGTAGCCTTCACCTTCACGCATTTTCTTTTCACGCATCACCTGACGCAGCTGGACTTCAATACGCTCAAAAAGCTGGTTTATGCGATCCTGAAGCCGGTCCTGTTCAAACATCAGCGCGTGGCCGGTCAGAATTCTTGTCAGCCCAGGATTACGCTCGCCAAACCCCAGAATCAACAACACAATCAGACGCAGGCGCGCGGTGGTGTCTTTTTCATCTTTTAAAATCAAATTGATGCGCGTAATCAGGCTGTCTTCGATAAACTCAATCAGGCTATCAAACATGCGGGTCTTGCTCGGGAAATGCCGATACAGAGCCGCTTCGGATACGCCAACGGAGGCCGCCAGCTTCGCCGTGGTGATACGCTGACTCCCGTCGCTGGATTCGAGCATTAGCGCCAGAGATTGAAGTATTTCTTCGCGACGATTCCTTTTCGCAGTTTGTTTTTCTGCCATGTTTTAAAATACCCCTGAAAAAAAGCACTTGTCAGGCAGGCATCCACAAAGCGACCGCAAGCTGTTGCCTGCGGTGATGTTATTGCATTAGTGCGCTTTGCGATGCAGGTTCCACTTCATCTTTGGGACTGCCCGTTAATCGGCGACGCCCCGAAGATTTTTGTCTATTGCCGGGCTTATTTACGCCCTGAGTGACCGAAGCCGCCTTCGCCGCGATCGGTGGCGTCAAACTCTTCCACCAGGTTAAATTCCGCCTGTACAACGGGCACGAACACCATTTGCGCGAGACGCTCGCCGGGTTCGATGGTGAAGCTCTGCTGACCGCGGTTCCAGACGGAAACCATCAGCTGACCCTGATAGTCGGAATCAATCAGGCCGACCAGGTTACCCAGGACGACGCCGTGTTTATGACCCAGCCCGGAGCGCGGGAGAATCACTGCTGCCAGAGACGGATCGGCAATATGAATCGCCAGGCCAGTTGGCACGAGGAGCGTAGCGCCAGGCGCCAGCTCTACGGCGTCATCGAGACAGGCTCGCAGGTCAAGTCCGGCGGAACCGGAGGTGGCATAGGTCGGCAGCGGAAATTGCTGACCAACGCGCGGGTCCAGAATCTTAACGTCGATTTTTTTCATCATAACGGGTCACGATCTCGTCGAGTAATAATTGGCCCAGGAGTTCCTTGCGCTCAAGTGGTAAGCGCTTATCTCCCTCCTGCCAGAAAAGGTGTAATGCATTGCTGTCGCTGTTAAATCCCTGATTTGGCTGTGAAACATCATTAGCGCAGATCAGATCAAGATTTTTGCGGGCTCGCTTTTGCCGTGCGTATTCTTCCACATTATTCGTTTCGGCGGCAAACCCAACGACGTAAGGGCGGTTGGCCTTAAGCGCGGCGACCCCTGCGACGATATCCGGATTTTTAACCATTTTCAGGGTGAGTTCATCACCTTGTTTTTTGATTTTTTCTTCGGCAATGGTGACCGCACGGTAGTCGGCGACCGCTGCGCAGCCAATAAAAATATGCTGCCGTGAGGCGCCGTTTTGCACCGCGGTTTCCATTTCCAGCGCCGTGGTGACATCAATTCTTTGTACAAACGGCGGCGTAGGTAGAGAAACCGGGCCGCTTACCAGCGTGACGTTTGCCCCGCGACGCGCGGCGGCGGCGGCAATCGCGAAGCCCATCTTACCAGAACTGTGGTTAGTGATATAACGCACCGGATCCAGCGGCTCGCGGGTTGGGCCCGCGGTAATCATGATGCTGAGATGTTGCAAATCTTTGACAGGAGAGAAGTGCTGCGCGGCCATATCCACAATGGTCAGCGGGTCCAGCATCCGCCCCGGCCCAACATCGCCGCAGGCCTGGCTGCCGCTGTCCGGGCCCCAGACCAGCAAACCGCGCGAGGCAATCACCTCAAGATTATGCTGGGTGGCGGCGGCGCGATACATTTGCTGATTCATGGCGGGCACGACCGCGACGGGCGACGGCGTCGCCAGGCAAATCGTCGAGACGAGATCGTTAGCCATGCCTGCCGCGACTCGGGCGATTAAATCGGCGGTCGCCGGAGCGAGAATAACCAGATCGGCCCATTTCCCCAGCTCAATGTGGCCCATTGCGGCTTCGGCGGCCGGGTCGAGCAGGCTGTCGGAAACCGGATAACCCGATACCGCCTGTAAACTTAATGGCGTAATGAAGGCTTTAGCGGCTTCCGTCATGGCGACGCGGACATCCGCACCGCGGTCGCGCAGGCGGCGCACCAGTTCCGGCGTTTTATAGGCAGCAATGCCGCCGCTCACGCCGAGAACGATCTTTTTACCAGCCAGACTCATCATGATTTTTTCCTGTTGCGGTACACCAGAATTCGCGCATCTTATCACAATCCTCACGGCATCGTGTGCCTGGTGGCGATCCACTTTGCGAGGCGCTACGCAGGGATAAAACTTGCCTGTCGGCGGCGCAAAAAGGCTGTGTCAGGATAGCGGGGAGTGGGAAGGAGAGGCCGCGATGGAGATACAGGAAACCCTCATGCCGAGGGAAAAGATGCAGCGTTACGGTATCGAAGTTTTATCGGATATCGAGCTGTTAGCGCTGTTTTTACGTACTGGTACGCGCACGCAGGACGTGATGACATTTTCGCGAGAGCTGCTGCAGCGATTTGGCTCGCTGTACGGCCTGCTTTCGGCGGAAGAGTCACAGTTCGCTGAGATTGAAGGCATTGGTCTGGCGAAATATGCGCAGCTAAAAGGGATTGCTGAACTGGCGCGACGCTATTTCAGCCTGCGGATGACGGAAGAGCCCTCATTGGTCACCCCGTCGATGACGCGGGAGTTTCTGCAAAGCCAGCTGGCCGACGAAGAGCGCGAGATCTTCATGGTGATCTTTTTAGACAATCAGAACCGGGTATTGAAACATAGCCGACTTTTTTCTGGTACTCTTAGCCACGTTGAGGTGCATCCGCGAGAAATCGTACGCGAAGCCATCAAAGTGAACGCCGCCGCGGTGATCCTGGCACATAATCATCCATCCGGAAGTCCTGAGCCGAGTAAGGCCGACAGATTGATTACCGAAAGAGTGATAAAATGTTGTCGATTCATGGATATACGTGTGCTCGATCACCTTGTTATCGGCCGCGGAGCGTACGTATCTTTTGCTGAACGCGGCTGGATTTAGCCCCGATCATGCGATCCATCGGGATCTTTGTCTGTTCGGGACTTGAGCACATCGCAGAGTCAGCGTATACTACGCCACCTTTGAGAATCTCGGGTTTGGCATTTGGGCCTGGCAATCGAGAGTTCAATAGAACTATGCGATGACCGGGCTGTAAAGCCTGACGAGGCGCCAATACCCCATACGAAGCTCGAGCTAATTTGATTTTTGGAGAATAGACATGTCCCGAGTCTGCCAAGTTACTGGCAAGCGTCCGGTGACCGGTAACAACCGTTCCCACGCACTGAACGCGACTAAACGCCGTTTCCTGCCGAACCTGCACTCTCACCGTTTCTGGGTTGAGAGCGAGAAGCGTTTTGTCACCCTGCGCGTATCTGCTAAAGGTATGCGTGTTATTGATAAGAAAGGCATCGATACAGTTCTGTCCGAACTGCGTGCCCGTGGCGAAAAGTACTAAGTACTTAGAGGAAATAAATCATGGCTAAAGGTATTCGTGAGAAAATCAAGCTGGTTTCTTCTGCTGGTACTGGTCACTTCTATACCACCACGAAGAACAAGCGTACTAAGCCGGAAAAACTGGAACTGAAAAAGTTCGATCCAGTTGTCCGTCAGCACGTTTTATACAAAGAAGCTAAAATCAAATAATTTTAGGTTCCTTGTAAAGAAAAACCCCGCCTCGGCGGGGTTTTTTGTTATTAAAACGACGCCATCGTCGGCTCTGGCGGCAGTTTAGCCCTCCTGTGGCAGGCGGAAGAGCAAGCTGAACAATAATTGCCCTGAACCTCGTCGCTGAACGCGGTAAGATAGAGCATCCAGCCGTTTTTGTTCGAGAAAAGAATGCCTGAATTACCTGAAGTAGAAACCAGCCGCCGCGGCATTGAGCCTCACCTGGTTGGTGCGACCATCCTGCACGCCGTTGTGCGCAACGGGCGCCTGCGCTGGCCGGTTTCCGAAGAGATCTATCGCCTGAGCGACGTTCCTGTGCTCAGCGTGCGCCGCCGCGCTAAATATCTGCTGCTCGAACTGCCCGACGGCTGGATTATCGTCCATCTCGGCATGTCGGGAAGCCTGCGTATCCTCAGCGAAGATCTGCCGGCGGAAAAACACGACCACGTGGACCTGGTGATGAGTAACGGCAAGGTCCTGCGCTATACCGATCCGCGACGCTTTGGCGCCTGGCTGTGGACTAAAGAGCTGGAAGGGCATCCGGTGCTGGCGCATCTGGGGCCGGAGCCGCTGAGCGATGAGTTCAACGCCGATTATCTCCAGCAGAAATGCGCGAAGAAGAAAACTGCGATCAAGCCCTGGCTAATGGATAACAAGCTGGTGGTCGGCGTGGGTAATATCTACGCCAGCGAATCGCTATTTTCGGCGGGTATTCACCCCGACAGGCTGGCCTCTTCGCTGTCGCGCGAGGAGTGCGAACAGCTGGTGAAAGTGATTAAGCTGGTCCTGCTGCGCTCCATCGAACAGGGTGGGACGACGCTGAAAGATTTCCTGCAAAGCGACGGTAAACCGGGTTATTTTGCCCAGGAGCTGCAGGTGTATGGCCGCAAGGGCGAGCCGTGCCGCATTTGCGGGACGCCGGTTATCGGCAGTAAACACGCCCAGCGGGCGACGTTTTATTGTCGCCAGTGCCAGAAATAATATGCGGTGGTTGCGGTGAACCCGGCTCGCGCTGCGCTTAGCCGGGCTACGCGTCCGTGCGATTTGATTGGGTAGCCCGGACAGATGCGCAGCATCGCCTGCGGGAAGAGACCCGATGGCGCAGGATTACAGCTTCTTCAGCAGCGCCTGGTGAACGTTTGCCGGCAGAAAGTGGGAGACGTCGCCCTGGTGGCGCGCCACTTCTTTTACCAGCGAAGAGGAGATAAACGACCACTCTTTGCACGGCATCAGAAACACGCTCTCCAGCGTCGGCATTAAATGACGGTTCATATGGGCCAGCTGCATCTCATATTCAAAATCCGCCACCGCCCGCAGGCCGCGAATTAAAATGTTCGCCTGCTGCGCGCGGGCAAAATTGGCCATTAAATCGCTGAAGCCAATAACCTCAACGTTGACCAGATGCGCCGTTGCCTGGGTGGCCAGCGCGATGCGCTCGTCGAGAGTGAACATCGGCTTTTTGCTCGGGCTGGCGGCGATAGCCAACAGCACCTTATCGAACATGCTGGCCGCGCGAGTGACGATATCGATATGGCCGTTGGTGATAGGGTCGAAGGTTCCCGGATAGATCGCTTTTGTGCTCATAATGACACTTTCTCCGAGTAGCCGCGGCTCAGGGCCCACAGCTCGGTGTATTTATTAAACGTGTATTGCGCGTTGACCACCGCCAGTAGCCAGCCTTGTTTCCCATCCAGAATGCCGCCGCGCAGCAGCAGCGTTTTCACAAAGGCGCCCAGCGTATGGCCGAAGATAGCGGCCAGCGAGGTCTTTTTGCCTCTCTGATGGCGCTCCTGCGCCCAGGCGGCGGCGTAGGCCAGCTGCTTTTGCTGAAAGCCGGAGAAATCACGGCAGGTCAGATGCAGCAGATCGCCCGCGAGCTCGATAACCGGCGCGCCTCGGGCATCGAGAGATTCGTGGACCAGATTATCGTTATAGCGGTAGCGGCCGCGTTCGTACAAGCGCATCACGCGATCGGGATACCAGCCGCTGTGGCGCATAAAGCGGCCAAGAAAATAGTTGCGCCGGGCAATGCTGTATATTGCGCCGGTTTGCGGCGCGGCCAGCACGCTGCGGATAGACTGCGCAAGCTCCGGAGTGACGCGCTCGTCGGTATCGATCATCAGCACGTAATCGCCGGTGGCGTAGTCCTGGGCGCGCTGGCGTTGAATACCGTAGCCCTGCCAGTCGCGATTGACGTGCACCTGAACGCCCATGCTGCGGGCTAATTCGACGGTGTTGTCGCTGCTGCCGGAATCCAGCAGCACTATCTCATCGGCCCAGCTTACCGACGCCAGACAATCAGGCAGCAGATCCGCCGCGTTTTTGGCGATCATCACGACCGAGAGTCGAGGCGACATTAGTGGCTCCGCTGCGGCAGATAGGGTTGGAGTAACTGTAGCAGGCGGGAGAGGGCGCCCTGGTTTTGATGCAGGACTTCCACCGCGTGACGACCATACCACAGACGGTAATCTTCATCGGTCAGCAGGTTTGACACCTCCGTCACCAGCGAGTCGGCGTCGGTGACGGTAATCAGTCCATCGTCCTGCTGCAGCTTGGCGCAGATATCTTTGAAGTTAAAGGTGTGCGGGCCCATCAGTACCGGTATCGCATGAGCAGCGGGCTCCAGCGGGTTATGACCGCCGCGCTCCACCAGGCTACCGCCGACAAACGCGAGGTCGGCAATGCCGTACAGCAGCATCAGCTCACCCATGGTATCGCCAATCACCACCTGGGTACTGTTCGACGGGATTTCACCGGTACTGCGCAGGGTGTAGCTCATTCCCGCTTTCTGCACCATCTCGCGGGCGTCGCCGAAGCGCTCCGGGTGGCGCGGGACAAGGATCAGCAGCAGGTTGGGGAAGCGCTCCAGCAGCTTTTTATGCGCCTGAAGAATGATTTGCTCTTCGCCGTCGTGGGTGCTGGTGGCAATCCATACCTGGCGGTGCGGCGCCCACTGGCGACGCAGGGTGATAGCGCGAGCGGCCAGCTCCGGCGTGACTGAAATATCAAACTTCAGGCTGCCGGTGACCGCCAGTTGATTGCGTTTCAGGCCAAGGGCGATAAAGCGGCTGGCGTCTTCTTCATTCTGTGCGGCGATAAGGGTAATGCGGCTCAGCAGCCGACGCATAAATTTGCCCAGTTTGGCATAGCCTTTCGCCGAGCGTTCGGACAGCCGGGCGTTGGCGATAACCAGCGGAATTTTGCGTTTATGCAGCGTGGCGACCATGTTCGGCCACAGTTCGGTTTCCATGACGATAACCAGCTTTGGCTGAACGGTATTGAAGAAGCGGTTCATTGCGCCGGGAAGATCGTAAGGCAGATAGACGTGATGGACGTCTTTACCGAAAGCGGACATCGCGCGTTCGGAGCCGGTTGGCGTCATGGTCGTGACGGTGATCGGCAGATAGGGGTAGCGGTGGCGTAGCGCGCGCACCAGCGGGATAGCCGCCAGCGTTTCACCCACGGAAACGGAATGCAGCAGGATGCCACCCGGTTCTACCTTGTTCTGGCAGAAGCCATAACGTTCCTTCCAGCGTTTACGATAGGCAGGGGCCTTACGGCTGCGTAACAGCAGTCGCAGCCACACCAGCGGCTGAATGAGGTAAAGTAGGGCGGTATAAAGCAATTCCAAGCGATTTATCCGTATTTATGTTTTTGCGGGCAAATTCTAAGCATTTAACCCGCGTAAAGCTATCTCTTTGGCGGAAACTAAGGGATTCAGTATTAAGCCGCGTCGCGATAGCGCTTGATGCGCAGATAGCGGCGTCCAAGACGCCAGCGTAGACGGAACGTATGGGCATTTTTCCAGATCAGGCTCCAGATACCGCGGTCAAAGAACTCTTTAATGATAATATGCTTTTTTGACTCATCTTTCATGCTATCGAAGGTATGAATAATTCCCAGCCCCTCTTTAGCGATCTGCCAGCGGCAGGCGGAAATATTGCGAACCTTGTCCGGATAGCGCTGGTTGATGGCGTCCAGCATCTCAAGAATCTTCATATAGTGGCGCGCTGAGCGCATCAGCGTATCGTCATTGTCCGGCTTATGCGACACCGATTCCGAATGGATGTAGTAATCGTAGAACTGCTCGCTGGTGTACTGCACGCGTTCTGCCGCCAGCAGCACTTCCGTGGTCCAGGGAATATCCTGATGACGCAGGCCCGGCTCAAAATGGAAGCGGTGATCCGCGATAAACTCGCGGCGGTAAATATTGAGCCAGGTGACATGCAGGAACTTACGAGAATCCAGCGCCTGTTTTAACCAGACGTGGCCGGGCAAAACGCCGGTCGACTGTAGCCGGTCCAGCGGGAAAATAGGATGGATATCTTTTTTTGTCTCGTAGACGTAGCGGCCGTTGCAGGTGGCGACGTCAAGATTGCCCTTTTCCGCCATTTCCAGAAGCGTACGGTACATGCCCGGGTAAAGCTTATCGTCGATATCCGGAAAGGTCAGGTATTTACCGGTCGCCGCGGCGAGCCCGGTATTGCGCGCCACCGACACGCCCTGGTTTTCCTGTTCCAGTACGAGCACGTTTTGCAGGCGCTCTTTCCACTGGTCGATAACCGCAAGGCTACCGTCCGTCGACCCGTCGTTCACCAGGATCAGTTCATAGCTTTCCAGCTGCTGTTGCTCAAGGCACTCAAAGAATTGCGCAAGGAATTTTTCGCCGTTATAGACGGCGGCTACGATGCTTAGTAAAGGCGTTTGACTCATAAATCATTCGATCCTGGTTGAATAACGGCGTCAGGCGCTGCGCAGCTGACGATACTGCTGACAAATCGATGCCACGCTGAATTTCTCCAGCGCCGAGGCGTCGATGGCTGGGGGGCTATGGTAAATGCTTTGCATCGTCTGAGCCAGCGCCGGGCTGTTGAGATCGGCCAGGCCGCGCGACAGCTCGCCGGTGAGGATCTCGGTCACGCCGCCCGGGCAGCGGGTGCTGGCGACCGGCGTATCCAGCAGCAGCGCTTCAACCACTACGTTGCCAAAACCTTCGCTATCGGAGCTCAGGACCAGCATCCGCGCGCCTTTGATCCACGGCAGCGGATTTTTCTGGAAGCCTTTAAACAGGACGCGATCGGCAACCTGTAGCTGCTGCGCCAGCTGGCGCAGGCGCTGCTCTTGTTCCGGTTTTCCCTGTCCCAGCAGCACAAGCGGCGCATCGATACCGCTTTGTGCATACGCCTCAATCAGGCGGTCGTGGCGTTTACCGGGATGAAAGCGACCCACGTGAATAATATAGTCGCCGTCGGGTCGCTGGCTGGGCTCTTCAGCCGCTACGCGCAGCGCGGCGATATCAAACGGGTTATAGATGGTTTTCAGCTGGGCCGGGCGAATGGCGAACTGCTCGACCAGATCTTGACCTACCGCATCGGAGACGGTGACGACGTTGCGTCCCTGGTAAACGCGTCCGATCTTCTGCTGCTTCAGCCAGCGGTCAAAACCGGTGCGATGGCCGAGATAGGAAGTAGAGAATACGCCGTGCAGGCAATACCAGACGTTTCGCCCGTTCAGCAGGCGGCTGCGGGAGACAATGCGGTCAGTTTTATGCAGATTCGAGAGCACCAGATCGAAGCGGCCCTGCCGTTCTGCGCTATCGATGGCCGCATCAAGCTGGCGCGCGCGCCGGGAGAGTTCCGTCAGTTTGCGCCACGGTTTGCGGCAGCGGTCGGCGATGACCTGATAATCCAGTCCTTCCGGCAGCGGATAATCGCAGACGTCGCGCAGGGAAAAAAGCGATACCTTTTCCCCCTGGCTGAGAAAGTGCGCCGCCAGCGTCAGCACGACTTTTTCCGCGCCGCCGCCGGGCAGACCGTCGATAACAAACAATATGCGCATCGTTATTTCACCAAATCCTGATAAAGTAAGAGCAGCTGCGCCGAGAGGCGTTCGCTGGTGCAGGCCATGATGCGCTCGCGGGCGCGTTCGCCTTCCGCGGAGCCTAACGCCCGGGCGGGAAGGGCGCTAACCGACTCCTGCAGGGCCGGGATATCCAGCGCATCGCAAACGTAGCCATTGCTGCCCTGAACAATAAACTCCGCGCCGCCGCAGCCGGTAGTGGTAATGACCGGCAGGCCGCAGGCCATCGCTTCGAGAATAACGTTGGGAAACGGGTCGTACAGCGTCGGCAGCAGCAGGCCGTCGGCCATCTGATAAAACGGCAGGGTTTCCGACTGCATGCCGAAAAAGCGCACCCGCTCCTCGCAGTTCAGCGTTTTCGCCAGCTGCTGATAACGACTTTGCTCTTTATCTTTACCCACTACCAGCATGTAGCGGTTGGTCGGCGCGATGGCGCGGATCGCCGCATCCAGCCCCTTGCGCTCAAAGCCGGAGCCGACGTAAATCAGGCAGGTCGCCTGGAGCGGCAGATTCCATTTGGTACGCAGCGCGACAAAGGCCGCTTCCGTCGGCGGCAGAAAACGCTGGTTATCGATGGCGTTATAGATAACGTGGATTTTTTCCGCCGGCAGGCCGAAGTCTGCAATAATCTCGCGTTTAATCATCTCCGCGTTGCAGATAACGCCGCGCAGGTGCGAGTCCTGGTACATTTCGCGCTCGGCCTGCATCACATAGCGATGGTAGCGGTCGGCAAACAGCAGGCGGCTTTTCCAGCCGGGCAAAATGCGCGAGCGCTGCTGCAGCCAGCGGCGGTGTACGCCGTCTCCGGCGCGGTACAGGTCGCAGCCGGGGATACGCTCATGGCTTTGTACCAGATCGAAGGCTTCGCGCTGCCACAGCTGGCGGGCGGCGTCGGCAAACCCACGCTCGCGGCTGATCCGCCCCCATTTACGCGGATTGCAGATGTGGATGTTCCACTCGGGCTTCACCGGCCCCTGCCACTCGCGGGTGATGACGTTCAGCTCAAGGTCGCTGTCGTCGAGGGCCTCCAGCGCGCGGGAGACAAATCGTTCCGCGCCGCCGTCCGGGCGATACTTCTGGCGTACCAGAGCCAGCCTGAATTTACTCATGCCAGTACCTTTTTCGCCGCCGCGATAACCGCGTCGGTGGGGATTAAATCGAGATAGCGTTCCTCGGTGTTGGTATCTATGTCGTCAGGGTCGGGAATCGAGCCGAAATCACCCGCCCAAATTACCTCACCCTGCGCCTGCCATGGACGCCAGAAAGTGAGCTTGGAGGGGCCGAATAGCGCCACCAGCGGTGTGCCCAGCGCGGCGGCCATATGCATCGGCACGGAGTCGACGCCGATAAACAGGCGGGCATGGTCGATGAGAGACGCCAGCTGGCGCAGGGTGAGCTGCCCGGCGAGGGAGTACAGGCGAGCATTGGGACAGCCCGTCATAATCGTGTCGATCATCTGCTTCTCTTTGGCGTCGGGGCCGGAGGTCAGCACGACCGGATAGCCTGCCTCAGAAAGCGCGTTTATCAGGGCGCTCATCCGCGCTTCGCGCCAGCATTTAAAGAACCAGCGGGAGGTCGGCTGAATGACGATATAGTTGTCCTGAAATCCTTCCGGCAGCAGCGCGCGGCTGGCGAGCCAGTCCTGTTCGCTGTAGCCCATCGTTGCCGGCGCATCATCAATATCCAGCCCAAGCGGCGCCAGAATCGACAGATTCTGCTGTACGGTATGCAGCTGGTTGTGCAGCTCGGTTGAGGCGAGGGCGGTATGGCAAAAACGCCAGGCCGGATGACGACGCTTCGGAAAGTCAAAGCCGATGCGGGTGGTCGCCCCGGTCAGTTTAGTGATAATCGCGCTGGGCCACTGATCGGCAAGATTGAGCACCATATCGTAGCGCTGCTGGCGGAGCGTACGGATCAGCTGCCATTCCATCTTGAGCTGATGGCCGGTGCCCTGTTTTTTCCAGCGCCGATCGATACCATAAATATGGCGGATCTCAGTATTCGCTGCGAGCATATCCCGGGTTTCTTCATAAAGCAGCACATCCACGCAGGCGGCGGGGTATTGCTGTTTTAGCGCGTGAATAAGCGGCGTTATCAATAACATATCGCCATGATGGCGAAGCTTAATAACCAGGATTCGCGCCGGGTTCACGCGGCCGGAAGTACGGGTTTCAGGCGTCATTCTCTGTTCTTCATTCAGGGTCAGGGCTCCGATTCTAGGGGATCAGATAGATTGAGAGAAGCCTTGTCTTGCTCTACCATGACCCGATACGTATGGCCTGAGGACGTTTTCGTGCACAAACCCGCATTTCTCATCACGATTGATACAGAGGGCGATAACCTCTGGCAAAAACATGACAGCATCACCACCGAGAATGCGCGCTATTTACCGCGTTTTCAGCAGCTTTGCGAAAAGTATGGCTTCAAACCGGTTTATTTGACCAACTATGAAATGGCCATCGACCCGGTTTATATCGAATTCGCCAAAGATGTGATTGCCCGGGGGACGGCGGAAATCGGCATGCATCTGCATGCCTGGAACAGCCCACCGACCGACCCGCTTACCGATGACGACTGGCGGCATAAACCGTATCTGATCGAGTACAGCGATACGGCGATGCGGGCAAAAGTCGACTATATGACCTGTCTGCTGGAGGATACCTTCCAGACTAAAATGGTCAGCCATCGCGCCGGACGCTGGGCGTTTGACGAGCGCTACGCGCGTCTGCTGGTGGAGTATGGCTATCTGGTCGATTGCTCGGTTACTCCCAGGGTGAACTGGAAAACGGCGAAAGGCGCGCCGCAGGGCGACGGCGGTACCGATTATCGTCACTTCCCGCAGCATGCCTACTTTCTCGACGAGAACGATATTCGTCGTGAAGGCCAGTCGCCGCTGCTGGAAGTGCCAATGAGCATTCAGTACAAGCATTCTGCGTGGATGAATAGCCTGAAGCAGGGTTACGATCGCCTGCGCGGCAAAGTCCGCTCGCCGTCGGTACACTGGCTGCGTCCGATGGGCGGCAACGTGGAGACGATGAAAAAAGTGGTTGAACAAACGTTGACTCAGGGTAATGACTACGTCGAATATATGCTCCACTCTTCTGAGTATATGCCTGGCGGCAGCCCGACGTTTAAAAACGAGCAGGATATAGAGCGCTTATATGCCGATCTGGACGCTTTTTTCAGCTGGCTGGCACCGCAGGTGAAGGGAATGACGTTGGCGGAATATTACCAACAGAAACGCGCACAGCGATAAAAGATCACAACCAGGTACCGTATGCGTATCGTGAAGCAGTTCACGCGGAAGAAAAATGCCTTCTTCCGCGAAATTAAATTTAATTTAATTAACTATCGTTACAGAAATAAAAGCGCACGCCAGCCTTTTAATCCCGCGAAGATTCAGCATGTTTTATTATTGCGCCTGGATGACAAAGTCGGGGATATGGTCGTGACGACCGGCTGCGCAAAGCTTTTGGCCGACCAGGGCTATAAGGTGTCTGTTCTTACCGGGCCTGTCTGTAAACAGATGCTTGCCGGTGCGGATTTTCTTGAGCAGGTCTATTTATATCAGCCGCGGATGCCCTTAAATGCGCTGCGTGCGGTGGGATTTGACGCGGTCGTTGATTTTGATGATGTTAAAACCTACGAACGTTTTAAACTGCTCTCTGATTTGCGGCCTGGCTGCGTTATTGGTTTTAATAAACAAGAATATAAGCTTTACGATCACTCCATCCCTTTTTTTGACAGCGCCAGGCATATTTCCGCCCGCTACAAAGAAGTGGCCAGGCTATTTGGTATAGAACACGATCGTTACCACTATCATCTGCCCGGCGATCTTCACGAACGGGAAAGGGTTAAGCTTTTACTTAATCAGGAAAAAGCGCGCGCTCTCTGTATTGCGATCAACCCGTTTACCGCTTCAACGGATAAAGACTTTTGTCATCATCAGGTGGCGACTCTGATTGACCGCCTGCATACGCTTCCGTATGCCGTGAGCGTCGTCATGGTTGGGCATAGCGAAAAAATTCGCCAGCTAAATCTGGATAAAGCGCTATATCTGCCTGATAGCAATATTAATTCAGCGGTAGAGATCGTTCGCCAGTGCGATCTGGTGATTACGGCGGATACCGCCATCGTACATATTGCCCGCGCGTTCGACAAGCCCATGGTGGCGGTTTACAACAAACGTAAGCTCAAAGATACCGGTTTGCCGGGCTATACTATTTGGGCGCCGGGTTATGACAAGGCCAGACAGATTGTCTGTGAAGAGACCCACGTCGCCGACATGACGATTGACGCCGTCTGGCCGGTGATTAAAGCGCAGGCGGACGACCTGGTTGCCTCTCGCGAGCAGGCATAAAAAAGGCCCGTAACTGGCCCTTTGCCTAGCGTTTCGCTTTCAGGCTGCCGCTCAGCGCAATACCCAGCGGTAGCCAAAACAGCGGCCAGGTTTCGCGAGGATTGCTGATGATAAACATGCCCTGCGAAGCCATAAAAATCAGCGCATAGATAAAAATCGCCAGTCCGTAGCGGCCATCCTGCTGTTTGCGCCATGCCTGCCATAGCCCTCCGGCAATCACCGCCAACAGCAGCGCCAGACCAATGATGCCGCCTTTCAGCAGGGCGCCAAGATAGACGCTGTGGGTGGTGGTGATATGTTCGCCGCTGTAGTTGGTAAAGTTCAGCTCGTAGTCAAAACCTCGCCCCAGCCACGGCTGGCTGGCCACTTCCTCGATCGTATGATGCCAGATGCTGATGCGCAAACCGCTTTGCGTCCCCAGCTCCTCAAAGCGCGCCAGCAGCAGGTCTCCAGTGGGGGTGAAGAAGAAAAGCAGTCCCAGAATCATCGCTAACGCGGCGACAATCAAGATATTACGGCGGGTAAAGACGTGCAGATGCAGGGTGCAAACAAACGCCACCAGTAGGGCGATAATCGGGCCGCGGCTTTGG
This sequence comes from Klebsiella sp. CN_Kp066, assembly GCF_040065135.1. Classification (NCBI taxonomy): domain Bacteria; kingdom Pseudomonadati; phylum Pseudomonadota; class Gammaproteobacteria; order Enterobacterales; family Enterobacteriaceae; genus Klebsiella; species Klebsiella sp. CN_Kp066. Next base: position 200,236 of record NZ_JBEAIU010000055.1, read on the forward strand.
GTCAGAAATAGCATCACCAGCATGATAGCCATCGGCACATACAGAAGGTGGCTGCCTTTTTCTTTCAGCAGCATGGCGCAAATAAGAACCCCAATACCGCAATAACCCGCCAGGTCGATAACGTTGGTCGGGCCGGGATTATCCGGCGACACCAGGCGCTCCTTGAGGACCAGGGTGAAGTCGATAACCATCGTCCAGATAGACAGCACCGCGATCCCGGCCACGATGCTCAGCAGCGTCAGATGCCGGGTGCGAGGATGGCCAAGTAGCGTTGTCAGCAGCAGAAGATAGAAAATGGTATAGGTGCCGTGGGTCAGAGGGGAATCGATATGCTGCGGCGTCTGGCCCCAAATATTGCTCAGCGCATAGTACACGCAGAATACGACCAGCAGACCATAGACCGGCCACTGCTGGCGCAGGCTCTCCGCTAATGCCCGGCGGTTGTCTGTGTTCAGCTGTGAAAGCAAAAACAGCAAAATGGATAAATGAAGAAGGTTATTTGCGCGAGTTGATACGCAAAAAATAGCGCTAAAAAACAGAAACAAAGGAAAGAAAATGGTGTAACCCTGTCTGGCGTAACTACTGATTTTTAAAGTACTCATCAAATGAAACCTTTTCGAAAATCGTTTCCGGAACCGCGCTTTCTAAGGAGAAGTTAACGACCCGAATATGGTTTTGTTGCAGCACGTTGGCAGCGTGCGAAAAGGACGGCATGACCAGGTCATCCACCTTATTTGCCAGCCAGGAGGGGAGTTTATCCTGTTCCGTTTCGTAGAATCGCGGCTGGTTGAAATTGCTCATATCCAGCCCGCTTATCAGAATGGTTTTAAATCCCAGCCACATCAGAATTTGCAGAGCCCAGTAGACCACGGTACCGGCATCAAAAATGCCATGGCGGATGTCGGTGCTAAAGCAAATATCCTGCCTTTGCGGATGAAAGCGTAGCGCGGTGACGCCGCGCCAGACCTGCTGTATCGCGCTTCTCGGGACTTTAGGCTGGTAAATTTTATAACAGGCGTCTTCAATTAATGCCAAACGACAGCGAAGCGCTGAGCCGTGGCGGTCGAGGATTTTGGCAATGCCATGCATGGTGGTGAAGAGTACGATGTCCGGTTGGCTAATCACCGCACGAATAATGTCCGGTTTTTTATCGTAAAACTCCATGTCCACAATAGTATAGAGCGAAAATTTAATTTTATCAGAGAGATGCCACGCGCCATTCACCCCCATCACCGGGATGCTTTTCGGCAGCCGCGTAAAATCGATACTGCGCGTAGAGGGACCGGTTGCCGTCAGCAGCACTTCGCCCTGAGCGCTATCTTTTAGTTCGCTGAGGTTGACCAACGGGACCGCTTTCCCTTTGTATTTCAGGGTGCGGATTTCACCGCTTGCCGCGCGGGTGATATGGGTAAACGGCCAAAGATTTTCGTTATGGCGAAAGGCTCGTCGATGCGTGTAGCGATAGATCTGCTTAAATAATGAACCCATTAAGCCAGTTCCTGAGATTTCAACAGTTGCAGAATCCGGGAGGCGGCAATATCCCCCGTGCTGTTGCCGCTTTCCGGGCGCACGACATACTGGTTTTTACCGTAACCGCCAATCAGCCCCGGATCGGTCGGGCCGTACAGCGTGAAGTTCGGTTTATCGAGCGCGGCGGTGAGATGGCTCAGTCCGGTATCGACGGAAACCACTCCGCGCGCGCCTGCCAGCACCTGGGCCACCTGCTCCAGGCTCATACGCGGCAGGACGTCGACAAAATCGTGCCCATCCGCCAGGCGTCTGGCCCGCGCTTCTTCATGGGGGGCGCCCCACGGCAGTTTGATACGCACGCCGCTGTCGGCAAGCAGAGCGATCAGCGCTCGCCAGTTCTCTTCCGGCCAGTGTTTATCATCCCGCGTTGTGGCGTGGAGAAATACCAGATAGGGCACAGCGGAGGCGTCGGCCTGGCGCAAAAAATGGCGAGCGATAGCGTAGTCGCCCTGGGTTTCCGGCTTCGCGTAGCCAAGGCTTTTAGCGAACAGCTCGCGGGTGCGCTCAACGGCGTGCTGCTGTTTGGCGATATGGTGGCGACGGTTATAGAACAGGCTCGCCAGCGGTTCGCGAGCGGTCTGCCAGTCCATACCGTGCTTAACGCCGCGGGCCAGTCGGGTGACCAGCGCGGCGCTCTTCACCAGCCCCTGGGCATCAATGATGGCGTGGTACTTTTCCGCCTGTACGGCGTCGCGAAATGCCTTGCGCTCGGCTTTAACGGGCGCGGAAAACCACGCCTTGCGCCAGCGACGAATCGCCACCGGAATGACCCTGTCGACGGTCTCATGCCAGGAGGGGATCTGTGCGAAGCCCTCTTCAACCACCCAATCGAAACGAATGCCGGGAAAGGCCAGCGCGGCGTCGCTCAGCGCGGGCAGCGTATGCAGCACGTCGCCCATGGACGAGGTTTTTACGATCAATACCCGCATCCGTCAGGCTTCCTCTTGTTCCGTTTTTTCCAGCAGCAGGTCGTTTAATTCTTCCAGTACGCGCTGCGGCGTAATGTCGATCAAACTCTGATGATAGCCTTCGGCGGCGTCGCCTTTACGCACTTTGTGGTAGCCGCTGATCAGGCGGATAACGCGCGCTTTGTGCGACAGCGGAGGGGTGAAGTCCGGGCTACTTGGCCCATAGAGCGCCACCAGCGGACGATCCAGCGCCGCGGCAACGTGCATCAGGCCGGAATCGTTGCTAACCACCGCTTTACAGGCGGCGATCAGAACGACGGCCTGCTCAAGCTGAGTTTCCCCGGCCAGGTTGCGGCACCATGCCTGCTGCTCGGTCGTGAGCGCGGCAAGGATTTCATTACCCGCTTCATGATCTTTTGCGGAACCAAACAGCACGATTTGAAAGCCTTCATCGATCAGCTGTTTCGCCAGCTCGGCGTAGTGATAGTGTGGCCAGCGTTTTGCCGGGCCGAACTCTGCGCCTGGGCAGAAGCCGATTATCGGGCGCTCGGCTGAAATATTAAATGCGCTACAGGCCTGCGATTTTTCGCCTTCATGCACCTGCAGCTGCGGCCAGAGCAGCGGCTGCGGCAGATCTTTCGCGCAGCGCATCACGCCTTTATCGTATGCGAGACCGACGTAGCGTTCGACCATCAGCGGCCAGGCCGCTTTATCCAGCTTACGGGCATCGTTCAGCAGGCCGTAGCGCATCTCGCCGAGCCAGCCGGTGCGATGCGGGATACCGGCGAAAAACGGCACCAGCGCCGATTTAAACGAGTTCGGCAGCACGTAAGCGCGATCGTAGCGACGCTCGCGCAGGCTGTGCCCAAGCTTGCGCCGTTCGCCGAATTCCAGCGCGCCGTGGCCGAGCGGCATCGGGATCGCTTCGTTGACTTCCGGCATGCGCGATAGCAGCGGACGGCACCATGCGGGCGCCATCACGTCGATTATCGCCTGGGGATAGCGCGCCCTGAGCGTACGATAGAGACTTTGCGACATCATCATGTCGCCCACCCATGACGGGCCCACCACCAGTATCTTCATTCATTTCATCCTTCAAGCTGTCTCTGCGTTGGCTGCCTTCGTTCACTTCAGTCACATCGTTATCCTATGTTCCTGAAGATTCGCTCAGTTGCTGCCTTAATACCGCCCGAATGATTTTATGAATTTGCATGATTGTCGCGATTGAGCCAGGCCATATATTCCGTTACGCCTTCGGCGACGGTCTTGAACGGTTTATCATAGCCCGCTGCGCGCAGGTTAGTGAGATCCGCCTGGGTAAACGCCTGATAGCGGCCTTTCAGCTTATCCGGGAACGGAATGTATTCGATGCTGCCTTTCTTATGATAAGCCAGCGTTGCGTCTGCAACGGCCTGGAAAGACTCCGCGCGGCCGGTGCCAAGGTTAAAGATGCCGGAAACGCCATTTTCCCAGAACCACAGGTTTACCGCCGCGACGTCGCCGACGTAGACGAAGTCGCGCTTGAAGCCATCGCTGCCTTCGAACAGTTTCGGACTTTCGCCATTATTCAGCTGAGTGTTCAGGTGGAACGCGACGCTGGCCATGCTGCCTTTATGACCTTCGCGCGGCCCGTAGACGTTGAAATAGCGGAAGCCGACGATCTGCGAATTTGCTTCCGGCAGGATCTGACGGACGTATTCATCAAACAGAAACTTGGAGTAGCCGTAAACGTTGAGCGGCTGTTCGTATTCGCGGGATTCAATAAAGTCGCTGGTGCGGCCGCCGTAGGTCGCGGCGGAAGAGGCGTACAGGAACGGGATTTCACGCTCCAGGCAGTAGTGCAGTACCTCTTTGGAATACTGATAGTTGTTATCCATCATGTACTTGCCGTCCCACTCTGTAGTGGACGAGCAGGCGCCTTCATGGAAAATGGCGTCGATATCGCCGAACTCCTCGCCCGCCATAATTTGGATCAGGAAGTCTTCTTTATCCATGTAATCGGCAATGTTCAAATCCACCAGGTTGATGAATTTAGTGCCGTCTTTCAGATTATCTACGACCAGAATGTCGGTAATGCCTTTGTCATTCAGCGCCTTAACGATATTGCTGCCGATAAAGCCTGCGCCGCCGGTAACGATGATCATAACTGTAACCTTTGAAGTGGGTAGTCCAGAGACAATCCGGACATGAATACTCCTATCATATCACCACATCGGAAAGGCTTCAGCCATTCGCCGATAAGGTGAAGAGGGTCTCGTGATTTATGCTGCAAATAATTCATGCAGTAATGCATCATCTCGTATCAGCGTATAGCTTTAGGTAATATGTGCCAAATTTTGCCGAATCTGGAGAGTTGCAATGCGTGGTGATTTCTACAAACAGTTAACCAATGACCTCGATACCGCGCGCGCGGAAGGGTTGTTTAAAGAAGAGCGTATTATTACTTCGGCGCAGCAGGCGGATATCACCGTCGGCGGTAGCCAGGTCATTAACTTCTGCGCCAATAACTATCTGGGTCTCGCGAACCACCCGGATCTCATTGCCGCCGCGAAAAGCGGTATGGATAGCCACGGTTTTGGCATGGCCTCCGTGCGCTTTATCTGCGGCACTCAGGATAGCCACAAAGCGCTTGAGAAGAAGCTGGCGGATTTTTTAGGCATGGAAGATGCGATTCTGTACTCCTCCTGCTTCGACGCCAACGGCGGACTGTTTGAAACTCTGCTCGGCGCAGAGGATGCGATTATCTCCGATGCCCTGAACCACGCGTCGATCATCGACGGCGTGCGCCTGTGTAAAGCGAAGCGCTTCCGCTATGCCAACAACGACATGCAGGAGCTGGAAGCCCGTCTGAAAGAGGCGCGTGAAGCCGGCGCGCGTCATGTGCTGATCGCCACCGACGGCGTGTTTTCGATGGACGGCGTGATAGCCAACCTGAAAGGCGTTTGCGACCTCGCGGATAAATACGATGCGCTGGTGATGGTCGATGATTCTCATGCTGTGGGTTTCGTAGGGGAAAACGGCCGCGGTTCCCATGAGTACTGCGACGTGATGGGCCGCGTTGACATTATCACCGGTACGCTGGGTAAAGCGCTGGGCGGCGCGTCCGGCGGCTATACTGCCGCGCGCAAAGAAGTCGTCGAGTGGCTGCGCCAGCGCTCGCGTCCGTATTTGTTCTCCAACTCGCTGGCTCCGGCGATTGTCGCCGCTTCGATCAAAGTGCTGGAGATGGTGGAAGCCGGCAGCGAACTGCGCGACCGCCTGTGGTCGAACGCGCGCCTGTTCCGCGAAAAAATGACTGCGGCAGGGTTTACCCTCGCGGGCGCCGACCACGCCATTATCCCGGTAATGCTCGGTGAAGCCACCGTGGCGCAGCAGTTCGCGCGCGAGCTGCAAAAAGAAGGTATCTACGTCACCGGATTCTTCTATCCGGTGGTTCCAAAAGGCCAGGCGCGTATACGTACCCAGATGTCTGCGGCGCATACCCCTGAACAAATTGAACGTGCGGTGGAAGCCTTTACCCGCATCGGTAAACAACTGGGCGTCATTGCCTGAGGGTGTGAGATGAAAGCGTTATCCAAACTGAAGGCGGAAGAAGGCATCTGGATGACCGACGTACCGGAACCGGAAGTCGGCCACAACGATCTGCTGATTAAAATTCGCAAGACCGCGATTTGCGGTACCGACGTACATATCTATAACTGGGACGAATGGTCGCAAAAGACCATTCCGGTACCGATGGTTGTGGGCCATGAATACGTTGGCGAAGTGGTGGGTATCGGTCAGGAAGTTCGCGGCTTTAAGCTGGGCGACCGCGTTTCCGGCGAGGGGCATATCACCTGCGGCCACTGCCGTAACTGCCGCGCCGGCCGTACGCATCTGTGCCGCAATACGACGGGCGTCGGCGTGAACCGTCCGGGCTGTTTTGCCGAATATCTGGTGATCCCGGCGTTTAACGCTTTTAAAATTCCGGACAATATCTCCGACGATCTGGCATCGATTTTTGACCCGTTTGGCAACGCTGTACATACCGCGCTTTCATTCGACCTCGTGGGTGAAGACGTACTGGTTTCCGGCGCAGGCCCCATCGGCGTGATGGCGGCCGCGGTGGCGAAACACGTTGGTGCGCGCAACGTCGTGATTACCGACGTTAACGAATATCGCCTGGAACTGGCGCGCAAAATGGGCGTCACCCGGGCGGTGAATGTGGCGAAAGAGAACCTTAGCGATGTGATGGCCGAGCTGGGCATGACGGAAGGCTTCGATGTGGGCCTCGAGATGTCCGGTGCGCCGCCGGCGTTCCGCACCATGCTCGATACCATGAACCATGGCGGGCGCATCGCCATGCTGGGTATTCCGCCGTCGGATATGTCCATCGATTGGACCAAGGTGATCTTCAAGGGGCTGTTTATCAAAGGGATTTATGGTCGCGAAATGTTCGAAACCTGGTACAAGATGGCCGCGCTCATCCAGTCCGGCCTCGATCTGTCGCCGATCATCACCCACCGCTTTGGCATTGATGATTTCCAGCAGGGCTTTGACGCGATGCGCTCCGGCCAGTCTGGCAAAGTTATTCTCAGCTGGGATTAACCTGCTCCGAATTTGAGCTTAAAAAAGCGCCTGCGGGCGCTTTATTTAGAGAGCTGACTTCCACTTTTCTGATTTTTAATCCACTCCGCACTTTTTCTAAATCGCTTTCTCACCTATTCGTTTATACAGTCAGTTTAATCGCAGTTTAACCACACAAATACTATGCTTAAACTCTCTGTATGCTTATTGACCTGTAATTCATCCCGCTTATTACGGGAGGTTTTACCACCTTTGCTTAAGGTGGCCGATGAATTTATCGTCATCGACTCAGGCAGCACGGATGCCACGCTGCAGATTTGCCAACAGTTCGGGCTCACCGTTCACCATCATCCCTATACTTCTCACGGCGCGCAGATGAACTACGCGACCTCTCTGGCCTGCCACGATTGGGTGCTGTGTATGGATAGCGATGAGATTCTTGACGACGAAGTGGTGGCGGCTATTCTGGCGCTGAAGGCGGGGGACGATCCTGACCCGGCCCGCGCCTGGCGACTGCCGCGTTACTGGTTCGTACTGGGCGAGGAGGTTCGCACCATTTATCCGGTATCATCGCCGGATTTCCCGGTTCGCTTGTTTAATCGCTCCGTCGCCAGGTTCAACGATCGGCCGGTAGACGATCAGGTCGTGGGCTTTCAGCACTCCAGCAAGCTACCGGGCTTCGTGCGACACGACACCTTTTACTCCCTGCATGAGGTGTTTAATAAGCTCAATAGCTACACTACGCGGCTGGTTAAATACCAGAAGATCAGGCCATCTCTCGCACGCGGAGCGATCAGCGCGATTGGCGCTTTCTTTAAATGGTATCTGTTCAGCGGGGCCTGGCGAAAGGGTAAGGTGGGCGTGGTCACCGGGCTCTATGCGACCTTTTATAGCTTTCTGAAATACTTTAAAGCCTGGTATGCCCATCAGGATAAGCCGGAATCCGCGGCGGATAAACGCCGGGACTCCAGGACGGTTTAGTTGGTGGGGGTATCCCAGCCCTGCCACTTCAGCTGGTAATACTGCACCAGCGTACTCTTGCTGATGCTTTCGCTCAGAATGGTAAAGAAGCGACTGGCGTTGATCGGCTCCGGAGGGCGCTTAGATTTGCACTGCTTCACGCCACGGAACGGGTTGCGCGGCGGCTGTTTCGGCGGCGGGGCAGCGTTCGGCGTTGAGGTGTCCACCTGCGGCTCGTTGAGCAGGCTGCTCGGGCGAACCAGGGTGATATCCGGCGGCAGGTTATACACCATCTGCTGCAGCACGCGCACCGTCGTCGGGTGCGGGTGGCCGATAGCAATTGCGGAACCGTTGCGTCGCGCCAAAGCGATGGCGCGGTTGAACTGATAGCGAATATCCGCTTCGTTTTGGGTATCGTCGAGGAAAACCTTACGCTTAATCACCTTAACGCCGGTGCCCTGCGCCGCCCGCATGGCCTGGGTATTGCCGATGGTGACGCTATCCAGGAAGTAGAGATTGTAGCGCTCAAGCGCCTGCATCACTTTCTGCATACCGAAGAGATTCGACGTCATGGCGCTGCCCATATGGTTATTCAGCCCCACGGCGTACGGAACCTTGCCGTAGGCTTCGCGGATAATGCGTTCTATCTCGCTGCTGTTCATCTCCGGGCGGAGGGTATCTTTTTCCAGCGGCTGTTTGCTGATCGGCGCCATCGGCAGGTGAATTAGCACCTCGTGGCCGAGATTATGCGCTTTCGTCGCCATTTCGCGGGCGTGGGGCGCATTAGGAAGTACGGCAACGGAGATCGTCGCTGGCAGCGCCAGCACCTGATTTTCCGTTTGTGGACGATAGCCAAAGTCGTCGATAACAATAGAGAGTTTGCCGGCAAAAACCGGCGACGCCATAACCAGCGTACTGGTTACCGCGAGTGCAATTCTGCGAAATTGAAGCAAAACTTATCTTCCCAACCACGGCTGTGGATTGACCGCCTGACCCTGGCGGCGAATTTCGAAATAGAGCGACGGGCGGCCCTGACCGCCGCTGCTGCCTACGAGAGCGATCGGCTGGCCCGCCCGGACCTGAGTGCCGACGCTGACCAGCGCGCTTTGGTTATAGCCGTAAAGACTCATGTCGCCTTTGCCGTGTTCAACGACCACCACCAGGCCATAGCCCTGCAGCCAGTCGGCAAGAATAACCCGACCATCGGCAACGGCTTTGACCTCGGTGCCTTCAGACGCAGCGATAACCATCCCCTTCCAACGTAGTTCACCTTGCAGCTGTTCGCCATAGCGATGGAGAATTGAGCCGCGAACCGGCCAGAATGCCTGGCCTCGCGGTGAACCAAGCCCGCCGGTGCGGGACATCAGCGAGCGTTCGCTTTCGGTAGGTTTGTAGGTGGTGCCTTTACGTGAGGCTTCCTGCTGGCGATTGCGTACGTCCTGCGCTTCGCGGGCTTCGCGATCCGCTCGCGCTTTGGCCGCCGCCGCCGCCTGGGCGATACGACCGCGCAGGCGTGATTCGTTAGCCCGCATTTCGCTGAGCTGCTGCTGGCCTTGCTGAATAGAGGATTCAAGGCTGGCGAGGGTTTTTTTACGCTCGTTGCGCGCCTGCTCCAGCTTACTCTGCTGGGCGCGCTGCTCGTACACCAGGGTTTGCTGCTGGCTCTGTTTCTCTTCCAGCATGGATTTTTGCACCGCCACGTCTTCGCGAGTTTGCTTGAGCTGGGCGATGGTTTCCTGACGCGCCTGGTTCAGATAGCCAAAGTAGGCCTGCAGACGCTGATTACGCTGCCCCTCTTCGCCGCTGAGGATCATCTGGATGCCGGTGTGCGGCCCCTGACGAAACGCGGCATCGAGCTGGGCGGAAAGGTTGCGCTCCTGCGAGGCGCGCTGACGCTCCAGCTTCGCGAGCGCGGCGTTCATTTCGTCGATCTGCTTATTTAGCTGGTTCAGCGTTTCCTGGGTTTCGCGCAGCTTGCGCGCGGCGGCGGAGATGGCCTCCTCCTGCGCTTTAAGCTGGGCAACCAGGGAAGCACGCTGCTGCTGCTGCTGTTTAATCGCCCGCTGTTTAGCGGCGATGTCGGCCTGAATGGATTTAAGCTGGTCGCGATCGTCGGCGTGAGCAGATGCGGCGCACAGCAATACGCCAGCGCTAAGCGCGCTGGCGTAAAGGACGGATCGAACTGCCGTTGCGATCCATGTAGTTGAATAAGTCGCCTTTCCCCTCATGGGGAAGGATTATTCCACGATGAACAGCGGCTTGCCAGTCATCTCTTGCGGGATTTCCATTCCCATCAGCGTCAACATGGTCGGCGCGATGTCGGAAAGTTTGCCGCCGTTGACCGCTTTGACGTTTTTATCGCCAACGTAAATCAGCGGAACCGGCAGGTTGGTGTGCGCGGTGTGCGCCTGGCCAGTGGCCGGATCGCGCATCTGCTCGGCGTTGCCGTGGTCTGCGGTGATCAGCAGCTGTCCGCCTACGGATTCAACGGCTTTGCTCACCTGGTCGATGCAGTCATCCAGCGCTTCGACCGCTTTAACGGCGGCTTCCATCACCCCGGTGTGGCCAACCATATCGCCGTTCGGGTAGTTGCAGATGATGGTGTCGAACTGACCGCCCTTGATGGCGGCAACCAGTTTTTCGGTCAGCTCAGCGGAGCTCATTTCCGGCTGCAGATCGTAGGTTGCGACCTTCGGTGAATTGATCAGAATGCGCTCTTCGCCTTTGAACGGCTCTTCAACGCCGCCGTTGAAGAAGAAGGTGACGTGAGCGTATTTTTCAGTTTCGGAGATGCGCAGCTGGGTTTTGTCATTTTTCGCCATCCATTCGCCGAAGGTGTTCACCAGAGATGCCGGCGGATAAGCACAGGCGACTTTAATGTCTGCGGCGTACTCGGTCAGCATGACGAAATCGAGGTTAACCACTTTCTTACGGGCAAATCCGTCGAAATCGGCGTTAACGAAGGCGCGGGTGATTTCGCGAGCGCGGTCGGCACGGAAGTTCATGAAAATCAGCGCATCGCCGTCTTCCATGGCCGCATCGGCCTGGCCTTCAGCGCGAATAACGGTTGCTTTCACGAATTCATCGTTTTCATCGCGTGCATAAGCGGCCTGGAGGCCCGCAACGGCGGTATCGGCCTGGAACTCGCCTTTCGCCAGAGTCATCAGATCGTAAGCCTGCTCAACGCGATCCCAACGGTTGTCGCGATCCATGGCGTAGTAGCGGCCAATGATTGAGGCGACGCGGCCCTTGCCGAGTGCGGCAAATTTATCTTCGAATTTCGCCAGCGTCTTTTCAGCGCTGCGCGGCGGGGTATCGCGGCCGTCGAGGAAAGCGTGCAAATAGATTTTATCCGCGCCGCGTTCGGCTGCCAGCTCCACCATCGCCATGATGTGGTCTTCGTGGCTGTGGACGCCGCCCGGAGACATCAGGCCCATGATATGCACGGCTTTGCCAGCGGCAACGGCTTTATCCACCGCGCCGGTCAGTACCGGGTTGGCGAAGAAGGTGCGTTCTTTGATTTCAACGTCCAGGCGGGTCAGGTCCTGATACACGATGCGGCCCGCGCCGAGGTTGACGTGGCCCACTTCGGAGTTACCCATTTGACGATCCGGCAGACCGACTTCCAGGCCTGACGCATCAATCAGAGTATGCGGACGTTTTGCCCACAGTGCGTCCATAACAGGGGTTTTGGCGCTGTAAATAGCGTTATCCTGCTGGTCTTCACGGTAGCCATAGCCATCCAGAATCACCAGTACCATAGGTTTTTTAGAAACCGACATTGCGACAACCTCATGCTCAAAGACAGAAAATTTGCGTAATTTTACTACAGCTGAATCGATCAAATCACCGTAAAAGATCAAAGAAAGAGGGCGGCCAGAGCGCATCGCCGCGGCGAGAGCGGTTTTTTTTCGTGACGGGCCGCAGAAAATACATTACATCGCGCTCACTGGCTGTATTTGCCGCAATGCACAGGTATACTCCTTCCCTGGTTTTTTTCTCACTTAGTCGGGAGTTGTAACCCCCCATGCAAGAAATTATGCAATTCATCAGCCGTCACCCCGTCCTGAGCATCGCGTGGGTCGCGCTGCTGGCGGCGGTGCTGTTCACCACCTTTAAAGGGCTGATGTCGAAAGTTAAAGTCATCACCCGCGGTGAAGCGACGCGCCTGATCAACAAAGAAGATGCCGTGGTTGTCGACCTGCGTCAGCGTGACGATTTCCGCAAAGGTCATATTGCGGGTTCTATTAACCTGCTGCCGAGCGATATCAAAGCAAATAACGTCGGCGAGTTGGAAAAGCACAAAGCACAACCCATTATAGTAGTAGACGGCTCAGGTATGCAGGCGCAAGAACCCGCCAGCGCGCTGAACAAAGCCGGTTTTGAAAAGGTCTTCGTACTGAAGGAAGGCATCGCAGGCTGGAGCGGCGAGAACCTTCCGCTGGTACGCGGTAAATAATTTACCCGCGTCTTTATGGCGTAGTGCGGTTTCCCCTGTGCCGGCGATTCGCCAGCGGGGGAACATTGCCTGCGGTGTAAAACCCTCGGGGGTAAAAACAGGAGTGAAGTCATGGCCAATATTGATATCTATACCAAAGCGACATGTCCGTTTTGCGTGCGTGCGAAAGCCCTGCTGAACAGCAAGGGCGTCACGTTCAACGAGTTGCCTATCGATGGCGATGCTGCAAAGCGTGAAGAGATGATTCAGCGCAGCGGTAGGACGACGGTTCCGCAGATTTTTATTGATGCGCAGCACATTGGCGGCTGTGACGACTTGTATGCGCTTGATTCACGTGGTGGACTCGATCCCCTCTTGCGCTAATTTTTTGCGCTCATCTCCATTGGACGGGCGTACTTAAGGACAACACGAAAGGGTTTTACTATGTCAGAACAAAACAGCACCGAAATGACTTTCCAGATTCAGCGCATCTATACCAAAGATATTTCTTTTGAAGCGCCGAACGCGCCGCAAGTTTTCCAGAAAGATTGGCAGCCGGAAGTTAAACTTGATCTGGATACAGCTTCCAGCCAGCTGGCTGAAGGCGTGTATGAAGTGGTGCTGCGTGTCACCGTAACCGCCTCGCTGGGCGAAGAAACTGCATTCCTGTGTGAAGTTCAGCAGGGCGGTATTTTCTCCATCGAAGGCATCGACGGTACCCAGATGGCGCACTGCCTCGGCGCATACTGCCCGAACATTCTGTTCCCGTACGCGCGTGAGTGCATCACCAGCCTGGTTTCTCGCGGTACCTTCCCGCAACTGAACCTTGCGCCAGTGAACTTCGATGCGCTGTTTATGAACTATCTGCAGCAGCAGGCTGGCGAAGGTGCTGAACAACATCAGGATGCCTGATGAACGCGCTTAACGCTGCAATGACTGTAATCGGTGCCGGCTCTTACGGCACCGCTCTTGCCATCACCCTGGCAAGAAATGGCCACCACGTTGTGCTGTGGGGCCATGACCCGAAACATATTGCGACGCTGCAGCACGATCGCTGCAACGCCGCATTTCTTCCTGACGTTCCTTTCCCCGACACGCTGCATCTGGAAAGCGATCTGGCGACCGCGCTGGCTGCCAGCCGCGATATTCTGGTAGTCGTGCCGAGCCACGTTTTCGGCGAAGTGCTGCGGCAGATTAAACCGCTGATGCGCTCTGACGCTCGTCTGGTCTGGGCGACAAAAGGTCTGGAAGCTGAAACCGGACGCCTGCTGCAGGACGTGGCCCGTGAAGCCCTGGGCGACGATATTCCGCTGGCGGTAATTTCCGGTCCGACCTTTGCGAAAGAGCTGGCGGCAGGCCTGCCGACGGCGATATCGCTGGCGTCGACGGATCCGCAGTTTGCTGATGATTTGCAACGCTTGCTGCACTGCGGCAAGAGCTTCCGCGTCTATATCAACCCGGATTTTATCGGCGTGCAGCTCGGCGGAGCGGTGAAAAACGTTATCGCTATCGGCGCCGGCATGTCTGACGGCATCGGCTTTGGCGCCAATGCGCGTACCGCGCTGATTACCCGCGGGCTGGTCGAAATGTCTCGCCTCGGGGAGGCCCTTGGCGCCGATCCGGAAACCTTTATGGGTATGGCGGGCTTAGGCGATCTGGTGCTCACCTGCACCGATAACCAGTCGCGTAACCGCCGCTTCGGCATGATGCTCGGCCAGGGTATGGATGTGCAAAGCGCTCAGGAGAAGATTGGCCAGGTGGTTGAAGGCTATCGCAATACCAAAGAGGTTCGCGTTCTGGCGCAGCGTTTAGGCGTCGAAATGCCAATAACCGAGGAAATTTATCAGGTATTGTATTGCGGAAAAATTGCGCGCGAGGCAGCATTGACCTTATTAGGCCGTGCACGCAAGGACGAGCGCAGCAATTAACCGTAATGGAACCTGGATCACCTGAATGACCCGGCCAGCGAAGAACTGGCCGGTCATGATTATACCGTCTGGAGTCAGCAATGCCGTGTGAAGAACTGGATATCGTCTGGAATAACATTAAAGCCGAAGCCCGGGCTTTAGCTGACTGTGAGCCGATGCTCGCCAGTTTTTACCACGCCACGCTACTCAAGCACGAAAATCTCGGCAGCGCCCTGAGCTATATGCTGGCGAACAAGCTGGCTTCTCCGATTATGCCCGCCATCGCGATCCGAGAAGTAGTGGAAGAGGCCTACGCCGCTGACCCGGAAATGATCGCCTCCGCCGCCTGTGATATTCAGGCGGTGCGAACGCGCGACCCGGCGGTGGATAAATACTCGACCCCCCTGCTTTATCTGAAAGGGTTCCACGCGCTGCAGGCCTATCGTATCGGCCACTGGCTATGGAATCAGGGGCGTCGGGCGCTGGCGATCTTCCTGCAAAATCAGGTTTCCGTATCGTTCCAGGTGGATATCCACCCGGCGGCGAAGATTGGCCGCGGGATCATGCTTGACCACGCCACCGGTATTGTCGTCGGCGAAACGGCGGTGATTGAAGACGATGTATCGATTCTGCAATCCGTGACCCTCGGCGGTACCGGTAAAACCAGCGGCGATCGTCATCCGAAAATTCGTGAAGGGGTGATGATTGGCGCCGGGGCGAAGATCCTCGGCAACATCGAAGTCGGGCGCGGAGCAAAAATCGGCGCGGGTTCGGTGGTGCTGCAGCCGGTGCCGCCGCATACCACCGCCGCAGGCGTACCGGCCCGTATTGTGGGCAAGCCAGAGAGCGATAAGCCCGCAATGGATATGGATCAGCACTTTAATGGCATACACCATACCTTCGAGTACGGTGACGGTATTTGATTGATTTCCCGGAGGCGATGCTGCGCATCTATCCGGGCTACAAAGCCGAGCGCAGTCTGGTAGCCCGGACAGGCGCTACGCGCCGCCTCCGGGAGAAAGCCAGCTCAGCTGCGCAGTACCGCGCCGGGATATCCCAGCTGGCGCCAGGCTTCATAGACCACCACCGACACCGCATTTGACAGGTTCATGCTGCGGCTGTCCGGCATCATCGGAATACGGATTTTTTGTTCTGGCGGCAGGGCATCAAGAATACTGCCCGGCAGTCCGCGAGTTTCCGGGCCAAACATCAGATAATCGCCGTCCTGATAGCTCACCGCGCTGTGCGCCGGCGTGCCTTTGGTGGTCAGGGCGAACAGGCGCTGCGGCTTTGCGCTTTCAACAAACGCGGCGTAATCGCGATGGCGCTGGACGGCGGCGAACTCGTGGTAATCCAGACCGGCGCGGCGCAGGCGCTTATCATCCCAGGCAAACCCCATAGGCTCGATAATATGCAGATTGAAGCCGGTGTTAGCGCACAGGCGGATGATATTCCCGGTATTTGGCGGGATTTCTGGTTCAAATAAGACGATGTTAAGCATGCTGCCCCCTTAATTGCGGGGGGCAGAATAGCAGATATTTGGCTAACCCTCACCCCGACCCTCTCGCGGAAAGGGAGCGGGAGCAAACCGGCGCCAGCCTGTGAGCCGGATGGCCCGACGAGGACGTTAACCCGCCTGCCGGACGGTTCCTTCAGGGTTAGAGGTAACCGCCGCATTCCCCGCCTTAATAACATCAAAAGTCCGCAGCGCATCGGCGTTTTGCACCAGGGATTCACGACTGATTTCGCCGATGGTTTTCGTCCCGGTCAGCGTCATCGCCACCTTCATCTCTTTTTCGATCAGGTTCAGCAGATTGGCGACACCCTGCTTGCCGTGCGTGGCCAGCGCATACAGATAAGCGCGGCCCAGCAGCACGCTATCGGCGCCGAGGGCAATCATGCGCACGACATCGAGGCCGTTGCGGATGCCGCTATCGGCGAGAATCGTAATGTCGCCTTTAACCGCATCGGCAATCGCGGGCAAGGCGCGGGCGGAAGAGAGCACTCCATCAAGCTGGCGGCCGCCGTGGTTAGACACCACGATGCCATCAGCGCCGAAGCGCACCGCGTCGCGGGCGTCCTCCGGATCGAGGATCCCCTTGATCACCATCGGGCCATCCCAAAATTCACGGATCCACTCAAGGTCTTTCCAGGAAATCGAGGGATCGAAGTTATTCGCCAGCCAGCCGATGTAATCCTCCAGGCCGGTCGGCTTGCCGAGGTAGGCGGAGATGTTGCCTAAATCATGTGGGCGGCCGTTTAATCCGACGTCCCATGCCCACTGCGGATGGGTCACTGCCTGCCAGTAGCGGCGCATCGCCGCGTTCGGGCCGCTCATCCCGGAGTGAGCATCGCGATAGCGTGCGCCGGGGGTCGGCATATCGACGGTAAAGACCAGCGTTGAACAACCCGCCGCCTTCGCGCGCTCCAGCGCGTTGCGCATAAAGCCTCGGTCGCGCAGAACGTACAGCTGGAACCACATCGGACGTTTAATGGTCGGGGCAACTTCTTCTATCGGGCAGACGGAAACGGTAGAGAGGGTGAAGGGGATGCCTTTCTCATCCGCTGCGCCGGCGGCCTGCACTTCACCACGGCGCGCGTACATCCCGCACAGCCCGACCGGCGCCAGCGCCGTTGGCATCGCCAGCTTCTCACTGAATAAGGTGGTTTCCAGGCTCAGGTCCGACATATTGCGCAGAATGCGCTGGCGCAGGGCCACGTCGGAGAGATCCTCAACGTTGCGGCGCAGGGTGTGCTCGGCGTAAGCGCCGCCGTCGATGTAGTGGAACAGGAACGGTGGCAGGATACGCTGTGCGGCGGCGCGGTAGTCGCTGGCGGCGGAAATAATCATCACAAGTTCTCCCTGGAATTGTCGTTATGGTCACCGGGCAGGCGGGTAATTCGCGCCTGGCGGGCCTGGTCTTCATCAAAACGTTTGATGGTGGCGTGAACGAAGCCCAAATGGGCCATCATCGCCTGTCTGGCACCTTCCGGGTCACCGGCGACAATCGCCTCCATGACCGCCAGGTGCTGTTCGGTGAGGCGAGCGAATACCGGCGGGACGAGATACATCCGCTGGCGGCTCTCCTTGACTGAGGATTGTAAGAGGTCAAAAAAACCGCGCATGGTTTGCAGGAGCACCACGTTGTGCGAGGCTTCGGCGATCGCCAGGTGGAAGCGGACATCGGCCTGCGAGGCAAGGTCCGGGTCTTCACTTTGGGTGGCTTCAAAGCAGAGGCGGATTTTCTCTTTTTCGGCATCGGTTGCCCGCATTGCCGCATGCCAGGCGGTGCTGGCTTCAATAGCATGACGGGCTTCGAGGATATCAAAGCTGTAATCGGGGTCGTCGGAGAGCAGCGTCTTCAGCGGTTGAACGATGTTTTGCTCCGACCACGCTTCGTGCTGCCAGCGCACGAAGGTGCCGCCGCCGCGACGGCTGAGCAGCACCCCTTCGTTGACTAACATCGCCAGCGCTTCGCGCAGAGAATTGCGCGATACGCCGAGCTGCGTTGCCAGCTGGCGCTCGGCGGGCAATCGCATGCCCGCCTCCAGCTTTTGTTCTTCAATCAGCGCCCGCACGCGACGGGCGACGTCGTCGGCAAGGCGTTTTGGCATCACTATCACGGGATCATCCAGGTTAAGACATACGCCTGCAGCGTGGTGATGACGCCGACCATACAGGTGAAAATCAGGCTGTGTTTGACGGTAAAGCGGAACAGATCGGACTCCTTACCCACCAGGCCGACCGCCGCACAGGCGATGGCGATCGACTGCGGGGAGATCATTTTCCCGGTCACGCCGCCGGTGGTATTTGCTGCGACCAGCAGGATATCGGAGACGCCAATCTGCTGGGCCGCCGTGGCCTGCAGCGCGGCAAAAAGCGCGTTAGACGAGGTATCTGAACCGGTCAGGAATACCCCCAGCCAACCGAGGAACGGCGAGAAGAAGGTAAATGCATGGCCGGTGTGCGCCAGCGCCAGCGCCAGCGTTGAGGATAGACCGGAATAGTTGGAAATAAAGGCGAACGCCAGCACCATGCCGATGGAGTAAATCGGCAACGCCAGCTCTCTCAGCGTGCTGCCAAAGGTGGAAATCGCATCTTTTGGCTTCATGCGCAGCCAGACGATGGAAAGCAGCGCGGCGAACAGGATCGCGGTGCCGGTGGCGGAGAGCCAGTCAAATTTATAGACCGCGGCATATGGCGTGGCTTCACTAACCACCGGCGGCATGCGCGCTACCATCTTGTCGAGGAACGGCACGGAAATATTAATCACAAAATCGTACATTGCGCCGCCGGGAGCGAAGAGCGCTTTGAACGGAGGCACGCTCCACAGGGTCACGGTGGCGGTCAGAAACAGGAACGGTGTCCAGGCGCGAATCACCTGTCCCGGCGTGTAGTGCGTGCGCGCCAGGTTCATATCGACCTGCGATGCGCCCATATCGCCGAAGCGAAAGATGCGTACCGGCTGCCAGCGTTTGAGGAACAGCGTCAGACAGACCAGCGATACCAGCGAAGAGATAATGTCCGGCAGCTCCGGGCCGAGGAAGTTTGAGCTGAGGTACTGAGCGATAGCAAAGGAGCCGCCGGCGACCATGACCGCAGGCCAGGTCTCTTTAATGCCGCGCCAGCCGTCCATAATCGCCATGATCCAGAACAGCACGATGATGGTCAGGAACGGCAGCTGGCGGCCGACCATCTGGCCAATTTCAAAGCTGTCGAGTCCCGTAACCTGCCCGGCGACCAGAATCGGAATGCCCATCGCGCCAAACGCCACCGGCGCGGTATTAACGATCAGGCACAGGCCCGCCGCATACAGCGGGTTAAAGCCGAGTCCTACCAGCAGCGCTGCGGTGATAGCGACCGGCGCGCCAAAACCGGCGGCCCCTTCAAGGAAGGCGCCGAAGGAGAAACCGACGATCAGCATTTGCAGACGCTGGTCCGGAGTAATCGATAAGATTGATGAGCGGATAATGTCGAACTGCCCGGTTTTCACCGAAATTTTATAGACGAAGACCGCGGCGATAATAATCCACGCGATTGGCCACAGGCCGTAGAAGAAGCCGTAGATGACGGAGGCCAGCGCGTGGTCAACCGGCATCTTGTAGAACAGCAGGGCGACGGAGAGCGCAATGACCACGGTCCAGGTCGCGGCGACGTACCCTTTCAGCTTGAGCTTAATCAGGGCAAAAAAGAAAAACAGAATCGGTAGCGATGCGATAAGACTCGATAGCCAGATGTTGCCGGCCGGATCGTAATTTTGTTGCCAGAGGTTCATGCAGGTCTCCATCGGGCCGCCATGATGCCGTGCTGAGTCTTGTGCTCTTAGCAGGTCACATCATTTGTAAAATTGGCCCAGCCAAATTGCGATTGTAGGATTAACGACAAGGAATGGTTAATCAAATGTTATTGCTGGGCAATATGATTGTGACGGAAAATGATGGATATGTGAACCATTAGGGGGTTTAAGAAATAATTGGTAGGGCCAATTGGGGCGGTGAATAGCGTTAGAATCAGAATAGATCCCGGAGGCGATGCTGCGCATCTGTCCGGGCAACCCTCGCGCAGAGGAGAGTGAACCCGTAGCCCGGCTAAGCGTAGCGCGAGCCGGGAGATTCACGGGATGAAAATATCAGAACTCGGTTTTTGAGAAGCCGGTCATCTCTTTGAGGCCCATTTCGCGTCCCAGCGCGGTCATCGGGTGGACAACGACCAAACCGCGTACGCTTTTCTTAAGCTTGCCCATATCGGCCTGCTCTTTTTTGGTGATGGCGCGGCGATGCGGCATGCTCATCAGCTTTTGCGCTTCTTTGCTCAGCTTCTGGCCCTGAACCTCACGCAGGCGGACGAGCTCCGTCTCAATGGTGGTTTTCTCTTTTTCCAGTTCGGCGTACTTGTCAGCAGCTTCGACCAGTGACAGCTCGGCCTGCTGGTGGCGGATAGCATCAAGACGATCGCTCAGGCGCTTAATTTCGTTTTTTTCGACTTCTTTCATGGTGGTTTAATCTATTAAGAAAGGGGCATTATCAGACTATAGTATGTGCTGTCGCTTGGGTTGTGGGTAGTTATTTATCAAAACGACGCCATTTTTTTACCCTTAACAGGCGTAACGGCACAATATAACTTATTGAAAATTATTCCTGTTTCAAGGCAGAGTTGGCGAATACTCATTTCTGTGAAGCCTGTCGGCTGTTAAGCACGTTTTCCTCATCTGAAACGCTATTTTTGGCTAATCCTTAATAGGATCATTCCCCAGCAGAGGAGAGCGTGATGGCGAAAATAGGCGACGGCGTACCGCGTATTATTGATAAAGCCGTAGATTTTATGGCTTCAAGTCAGGCTTTTATGGAATATCTAAAAAAATCTCCGCGTTTGCAGCATATACCGCCGGATATTCCGGCTGATAAAGAAGCGCTGTTTCTGCGACGTCTTGAGTATTATCGTCAGCTTTATCGGCCGACGTGCGACCAGCAAGAGTCAGAATCAGAGCGTTGATTTTTGAAAGGCTTTTTTTAAGCTGATTTTAGAAATCAGCTCGGTCAGAGAAAGCATCATTGTTGAACGTACGACCTGCTGGTAGCGCAGCTTTTGCATTGCCAGCAGCTCCGCATCGCTATCATCGAATTGCGGCGTGGGCGGCAGGGCGGCGACGCAGTGCAGCTCGCCAAACGGTCCGAGGATCTCATCGTCGGTAAAACTGTACTCATTACCATCGTGATTCAACTCTTCGCGCATGGCCATCAGCAGTTCGGCATCTTCATATTCGGCGCGGCTAATCACCCCAAGGCCGTAGATCAGCTTCAGGCGTACGGAAAGGTCGCCCAGCGGCCCGTCGCCGTCCAGCAACGGCTCCACTGCGTATTTCACCGCGTAGTCGTCTTTACGGAATACCTGAAGCACCAGGATATTGACCGCTTCCGTCAGCAGTTCAACGGCGGCGATCAGGAAGCTTCGTACGGTTTTGCCAGCATTCAGACGTTCAAGCACACGGTTTTCAAATGCCTGTGTTTCTTCCATTATTGCCTGCATATCTGACATAAGTAATGGGCGCGGTTCGGACCGCGCCAGGTCTTGCCTCATTTGGTCGCGTTGTAGTCGTTAACGGCTTCCGCCACCACTTCGCTTGCCGCGTCCAGACCAGAAATCTGCGCCAGCGCGGCCTGTGGGCCTTTCTCGGCAATCAGCGCCGCCAGTTCCTGCGCCTGCGGATCGTCTTCGCTACGGAAGTGCATCGCCGCGGCGATCCCTTTCAGCAGATTCCGGTGCGGCAGGCCGTATTCCAGCGTACCAAGCAGCGGCTTAATTAAACGGTCGCCCGCGCTCAGTTTACGCAGCGGCTGGCGGCCAACGCGCTCAACGTCATCTTTCAAATACGGGTTCTCAAAGCGACCGAGAATTTTCTGGATGTAAGCAGCGTGCTTCTGCGCGTCAAAGGCATAGCGTTTAATCAGCACCGCGCCGCTCTCTTCCATGGCCCCTTTAACCACAGCGCGAATCTTCTCATCAAGAATCGCGTCACGGATGGTCTGATGACCCGCCAGTTTTCCGAGGTAGGCGGTTATAGCATGTCCGGTGTTTAAGGTGAATAGCTTACGTTCGACAAATGCCATCAGATTATCGGTTAATTCCATACCGGGGATGTTCGGCAGTTCGCCTTTGAACTGGGTCTTGTCGACAATCCACTCGCTGAAGGTTTCCACGGTGACTTCCAGCGGATCGTGAGTAGCGGAAGCCGATGGCGGAACGATGCGGTCAACGGCGGAATCAACGAAGCCGACGTTGGCTTCAACCCAGGCTTTATCTTCTTCGCCCAGGGCGTTAAAGACATGTCCCTTCAGCTGGGTGGTACCGCGGACCATGTTCTCGCAGGCGATGATGTTGAGCGGGGCAGTAACCCCCTGCGCCTTACGTTTGACCAGGCCTTTGGCAATCGCCGGGGCGATGCGTTCCAGCACGACCGGGCCGACGGCGGTGGTCACCAGATCCACGCTGGCAATCAGCTCGACAACTTCGTCGCCGATGCTGCTGACGGCGTCAACGCCGGAAACGGTATCGACCTGCTCATTCTCGCCGACCACGTGAACCTGATAGCTATGACGGGCATTCAGGGCATCAAGCACGACCTGATTTACATCCGCGAACGTCAGCTGTATCCCCGCGTCCGCCAGCAGTTTGCCGATAAAACCACGACCGATATTACCTGCGCCAAAATGTAATGCTTTCATAGTATTAACCTTCAATTAATGTTTTTACCTGAGAGGGTTCGGGTGAGGCTTTTCCCTCACCCGAACCCTCTCCCCACGAATGAGGAGAGGCGGGCGTTGCCCGGCGCACTGCCGGGCTACAGGTTACGCTTTCAGCAGCGTCAGAACTTCTTCAACGCTGGTGGTTTTCGCCAGACGCTCAATCACCGACTCATCGTCCAGCGCGTTGGTCAGGCTGGTAATCACCTGGATATGCTCGTTATTACGGGCGGCGATACCGATAACCAGGCGAGCCACCTCATCCTCTTCTTCACCAAAGCGCACGCCTTCCGGGTACTGGCAGAAGACGATGCCGGTTTTCAGAACGCGGTCTTTGGCTTCAATGGTGCCGTGCGGTACCGCAATGGACTCACCCAGATAGGTGGAGGTCAGCTTTTCACGATCCAGCATCGCCTGGACGTATTCCGGTTCAACGTAGCCGCCTTTCACCAGCTGTTCGCCGGCAAACAGAATCGCTTCTTCTTTCGTTGCCGCTTTACGGCCGAGGAAGATGTTCTCCGCGCCGAGTTTGAACAGGTTGGTGTCAGACGCGTCGAAGCTGTCTTTCAGGCTATCGCGAACTTTCTCTTCGTTATCCGTGTGGCGCTGCGCCGCAACCAGACGTTCGGTCAGGCTGGTGTACAGGCCGCTGTCGAGGAAGTTAGTCAACGAAATATGCTGCGCCTGCGGCACCTGGCGCATCGCACGCTCGGTCAGGTCGCGGTGGGTGATGACCAGGTCAACATCCGGCGGCAGGTTGTTGATCGCACAGTTGGTGACGGAGATATTACTCAGTCCGGCATCGTGCACTTTTTTACGCAGCACGCCTGCGCCCATTGCGCTGGAGCCCATACCGGCATCGCAGGCAACGATGATTTTACGCACGTGGCTCAGGTCGTTAGCCACGTCTCCCGCGGCCAGCGGAGTGGCGCCGCCTTTGGACTGCGCTTTCATATCCTGCATACGGCGGGTTGCGGCCTCAATATCATCTTCTTCTTTAACTTTGCTGGTTTTCAGCAGCACGGCTGAAACCACGAAGGAGACGGCCATGGCGGCAACAATCGCGGCGATGTTAGCGAAGTAGGCGCCTTTCGGCGTCATTGCCAGCACGGCGAGGATGGAGCCCGGAGAGGCCGGAGAAACCAGACCGCCGTTGAGAAGGGTCAGGGTAAACACGCCGGTCATACCGCCGAGGATAACCGCCAGAATCAGGCGCGGGTTCATCAGTACGTACGGGAAGTAAATTTCGTGAATACCGCCGAGGAAGTGGATAATTGCCGCACCGCCCGCAGACTGTTTCGCGCTACCGCGACCAAAGAACATGTATGCCAGCAGGACGCCCATCCCCGGACCCGGGTTGGCTTCAATCAGGAAGAAAATAGATTTGCCGAGATCGTGAGACTGCTGGATGCCCAGCGGCGAGAAGATACCGTGGTTGATGGCGTTATTGAGGAACAGGATTTTTGCCGGTTCAACAAAGATAGACGCCAGCGGCAGCATGTCGTGCGCCACCATGAAGTTAACGCCCGCAGCCAGGATTTTCGACAGAACTTCAACCGCCGGGCCAATGCCGAGGAACGCCAGGATAGCGAGGATCATACCGATGATGCCTGCGGAGAAATTATTCACCAGCATCTCAAAACCGGACTTGATCTTACCGTCTACCCACACGTCGAATTTTTTAATAGCCCAGCCGCCCAGTGGACCGGCGATCATGGAGCCGAGGAACATCGGCATATCCGCGCCGACGATAACGCCCATGGTGGTAATCGCGCCGACTACGCCGCCGCGCTCGCCGCCAACCAGCTTACCGCCGGTATAACCGATCAGCAGCGGCAGCAGATAGGTGATCATCGGACCGACCAGCTTCGCCAGCGTTTCGTTCGGTAACCATCCTGTCGGAATGAATAGTGCGGTGATAATACCCCACGCGATAAACGCGCCGATATTTGGCATCACCATATTGCTGAGGAAACGACCAAAGCTTTGCACTTTGATCTTGATATCGGATGACATAAAACACCCCTTCTTCTGTTTTTGCTATCGGCAGGCTGAAAGCCCGAGGCTTGTTGTTAATAAGGCGGCAGAGGTAGCCGGGCCCTGAGTGATAGTGCGAAATCTGGCACTGAATCGTTAAGCTGTCCAGTCGATGGATTTTTATGTGACTTGGATCACATGAATATAGGGCGACGAGGGTCTTTTGTAGTGATCTTCGTCACAAAATTGGTGTGTAAAAAAACAACAGGCCCGGTTTTAAGGGGGGATAATGCATTTTTATGTGATTAAAATCACAAATTTACTTTGACGTTTTGTTATTTATTTGTGATGTATATCACAAAATATTTTCACCTGGATTTTCCCTGATGTGATCTCGCGCAGGTTATACCGCGTTCCGCTTGCTGATGCGTCATTCAGCAACGTGAGGGCTTAAAGAACATTTTAGTCGTCAATGGCGAAAATGAAACGGGTGAATTATGCTCAATTTGTCCGCCCTTTTTTTGTCGGGCCCGGCATACATCCTGGAAATAATTAGCGTAAATCCGAGGAAATTATGTTTCTCAATTATTTTGCGCTCGGCGTTCTGATCTTTGTATTTCTGGTGATTTTTTATGGAATCATCATTCTCCATGATATTCCTTATCTGATCGCGAAGAAACGTAACCACCCGCATGCCGATGCCATTCACGTTGCGGGTTGGGTGAGTCTTTTTACTCTGCACGTTATCTGGCCGTTTTTATGGATCTGGGCCACGCTTTATCGGCCTGAACGCGGCTGGGGGATGCAGCACCCGCGGGATGAGATGTCGCCGGAGGCGACGGAAAGCGAGGATGAACTTAGCGAACTGCGGCAACGGGTTATTGCGCTTGAAAAGCAGATAACGGGTATTCAGACATCTGCCCAATCCCCTACGGTGGAGAAATAACTCATGGATCTGCTGATTATTTTAACCTACGTGGCGATAGCCTGGTCGATATTTAAAATATTTAAGATCCCGGTAAATAAATGGACGGTTCCCACCGCGGCGCTGGGCGGCGTATTAATTGTTAGCGCGCTTATTTTATTAATGAACTACAACCATCCTTATACCTTCACTGCGCAGAAGGCGGTGATTTCTATTCCGATTACCCCGCAGGTTACCGGAGTGGTCAGCAGCGTTACGGATAAAGCCAATCAACGAGTTAAAAAGGGAGAGGTGCTGTTTACCATCGACCCGACACGTTATCAGGCGCGGGTCGACAGACTCCAGGCCGATCTTGTGACCGCGCTGCACAGTATCAATACCCTTAAAGCCCAGCTTTCTGAGGCTCAGGCCAACACCACGCGCGTTTCGGCGGAGCGCGACCGTCTGTATAAGGATTATCAGCGCTACCTGAAAGGAAGCCAGGCGCGGGTTAATCCGTTTTCGGAAAGCGATATCGATAATGCCCGGCAAAACTACCTCGCCCAGGATGCGATGGTGAAAGGATCGGTGGCGGAGCAGGCGCAAATTCAGAGTCAGCTCGACAGCATGGTTAACGGCGAGCAGTCTCAGATAGTGAGCCTCCGCGCGCAGCTGGCGGAGGCGAAATATAATCTTGACCAGACCACCGTGCGCGCGCCCAGCGACGGTTATATTACCCAGGTCCTGATTCGTCCCGGTACCTATGCCGCCTCGCTGCCTCTGCGGCCGGTGATGGTCTTTATTCCGCAACAGAAACGCCTCATCGTGGCGCAGTTCCGGCAAAATTCGCTGCTCAGGCTGGAGCAGGGCGACGATGCCGAAGCGGTGTTCAACGCGCTGCCGGGACAGGTCTTTCGCGGCAAGCTGGTGAGTATCCTGCCGGTCGTGCCGGGCGGAACATACCAGGCGCAGGGCACGCTGCAGGCACTGACGGTGACGCCGGGTACCGATGGCGTGCTGGCGACCATTGAGCTGGAGCCCAACGCTGCCGTCGACGCTCTGCCTGACGGGATCTATGCCCAGGTGGCGGTTTACTCCGATCATTTCACCCACGTTTCGGTGATGCGTAAAGTGCTACTGCGCATGACCAGCTGGATGCACTATCTCTATCTGGACCATTAGCGGGGTCAGTCTGGCATGGGGTGATTTCTCTCTCTGCTATTTGCCTGCACCTGCGCCATACTTATTACTTTGTTGGCGAAAGGAGCAGGCAATGAAACTGATCGGCAGCTACACCAGTCCCTTTGTGCGCAAAATTTCCGTCATACTGCTGGAAAAAGCGATCCCCTTTGAGTTCGTCAACGAATTCCCTTACCACGAGACTAACGGCGTGGCGCAGTATAATCCGCTGGGAAAAGTGCCCGCGCTGGTCACCGATGACGGCGACTGCTGGTACGATTCTCCCATTATTGCTCAATACCTGGAGCTGCTCGGCATCGCCCCGGCTATGCTGCCTGCGGAACCGAAAGCCGCGCTGAAACTGCGTCAAATTGAGGCGCTGGCAGATGGGGTGATGGAGGCCGCGCAAACTCTGGTACGGGAGAAAGCGTGGCCAGCGGCGCAGCAGTCGGAAAGCGAACTGCTGCGCCAGCGCGAAAAGGTCGCGCGCGGTCTCGATGCGCTGGAAGGCTATGCGAGTGACGGAACGTTGCGCCCTGATGAGGTTAATCTGGCGACCATCTCCGCAGCCTGCGCCATCGCTTATCTCAATTTCCGCCGCGTCGCGCCAGGCTGGTGCGCCACCCGACCGAAGCTGGTCCGTCTGGTGGATTCCCTCTTTCAGCGCGCCAGCTTTGCGCGCACCGAACCGCCGGTGAGTTGACCCAGGCAGGTAACAGTTTTCTCGTGAAGGGATTACAATTGCTGCTCATTTGTTGACTCCCTCTCCCGTCGGGAGGGGGGAAAATAGGCTCATTCATGACTACCGAGATTCGTGCGCTTTATACCCGGCTTCCGGCCATCGACCGTTTACTCCGCGATCCCGCATTCTCGCCGCTGCTGATGCAATATGGTCACTCCCAGACGGTGGCGCTGCTGCGCCAGATGCTGGACGAGGCGCGGGAAAATATCCGTCAGAACCAGGCGCTGCCGGGCTGGTGCGATGACTGGATGCAGGAAACGACGAGGCGGCTGGCGCTGACGCAGCAGAGCGCGCTGCGTCCGGTTTTTAACCTGACCGGTACCGTGTTGCACACCAATCTTGGCCGGGCGATTCAGGCGGAAGCGGCGGTTGAGGCGGTTGCCCGGGCGATGCGCGCGCCGGTGACGCTGGAATACGATCTTGATGATGCCGGACGCGGCCACCGCGACCGAGCGCTCGCCGACCTCCTGTGCCGTATCACCGGTGCGGAAGACGCCTGTATCGTCAATAACAACGCGGCGGCGGTACTGCTGATGCTGGCGGCGATCGCCGGCGGCAGCGAGGTGGTGGTATCGCGCGGTGAGCTGGTGGAGATCGGCGGCGCGTTCCGTATTCCTGACGTGATGCGCCAGGCGGGCTGCGTTCTGCATGAAGTCGGTACCACTAACCGCACCCACGCGAAAGATTATCGTCAGGCGGTGAACGACAATACCGGCCTGCTGATGAAGGTGCATACCAGCAACTACAGCATTGAGGGCTTCACGAAAGCGGTCGATGAAGCGGAGCTGGCCGAGCTGGGGCGCGAGTTGAATATCCCGGTGGTGGCCGATCTCGGTAGCGGTTCGCTGGTAGATTTAAGCCAGTACGGCCTGCCGAAAGAGCCGATGCCGCAGGAGATGATTGCCGCAGGCGTCAGCCTGGTGAGCTTCTCAGGCGATAAACTGCTGGGGGGCCCGCAGGCGGGAATCATCGTCGGCAAAAAATCGCTAATCGCCCGTTTGCAGAGCCATCCGCTCAAGCGCGCCCTGCGGGCGGATAAAATGACCCTCGCGGCCCTGGAAGCCACGCTGCGCCTCTATCTGCACCCGGAAAAGTTGGCCGCAGAGCTGCCGACTCTACGCCTGCTGACTCGTCAGGCGGATGATATTCGTCAGCAGGCCGAACGTATACGAACGGCTCTGGTCGCGCATTATGCTGATTTTGACCTGCGGGTTGAGCCATGCCTGTCGCAGATCGGCAGCGGCTCGCTGCCGGTGGACCGCTTGCCCAGCGCGGCGTTGACGTTGACTCCGCGCGATGGTCGCGGCAGCCAGCTGGAGGCCCTGGCGGCACGCTGGCGTCTGCTGTCCGTGCCGGTTATTGGCAGGATCTATGATGGCCGCCTGTGGCTGGACCTGCGCTGTCTTGAGGATGAAACCCGGTTTATGGAGATGTTACTGAGATGATTATTGCCACCGCCGGACACGTTGATCACGGCAAAACCACGTTGCTGCAGGCGATAACCGGCATCAACGCCGATCGCCTGCCGGAAGAGAAAGCGCGCGGGATGACAATCGATCTGGGCTACGCCTACTGGCCGCAGCCTGACGGGCGGGTACTGGGGTTTATCGACGTACCCGGTCACGAAAAGTTTTTGTCCAACATGCTGGCCGGTGTCGGCGGTATCGATCACGCGCTGCTGGTGGTGGCCTGCGATGATGGGGTGATGGCGCAGACGCGCGAACATCTGGCGATCCTCCAGCTTACCGGGCAGCCGACGTTAACCGTCGCGCTGACCAAAGCTGACCGCGTAGAAGCAACTCGGATCGAGGAGGTAAAGGCGGAAATCGATGCGGCGCTGGCGGAGTTCGGCTTTACCGGCGCGACCCTGTTTACCGTCGCGGCGACGGAAGGGCGGGGCATTGACGAGCTGCGCGAGCATCTCCTGCGCCTTGCCGCGCGCGCGCATCCGCAGCATCAGCGTTTTCGCCTGGCGATCGACCGGGCATTTACCGTCAAAGGCGCGGGGCTGGTGGTTACCGGGACGGCGCTATCCGGCGAGGTCAACGTTGGCGAGACGCTGTGGCTGACCGGCGTGGATAAACCGATGCGCGTGCGCGGTCTGCACGCGCAAAATCAGCCGGTTGAGCAGGCCCGGGCCGGCCAGCGTATTGCCCTGAATATTGTCGGCGATGCGCAAAAAGAGGACCTCAATCGCGGCGACTGGCTGCTCTCGGTACAGCCCCCGGAAGCCTGTGACCGGGTCATTGTCGAGCTCCAGTGCCACACGCCGCTTAGCCAGTGGCAGCCGCTGCATATCCACCACGCCGCCAGCCATATTACCGGCCGGGTGTCGCTGCTTGAAGGCGCGCTGGCGGAGCTGGTCCTCGATACGCCGCTGCGGCTGGCGGATAATGACCGTCTGGTGCTCCGCGATATTTCCGCGCGCCTGACGCTCGCCGGTGCGCGAGTGGTTACGCTCAATCCGCCGCGCCGGGGCAAGCGTAAGCCGGAGTATTTACAGTGGCTGCACGCGCTGGCTGCTGCGCAAAGCGATGACGTCCAGGCGCTGGATATTCACCTTCAGCGCGATGCGGTGCGTCTCGATGATTTCGCCTGGGCGCGTCAGCTCAGTAGCGATGGCCTCAACGCCCTGATTAACCGCCCTGACTATCTACAGGCGGGAAAGAGCCTGTTGAGCGCCCCGCTCGCCGCTCGCTGGCAGCGCAAGCTGCTTGAAGCCCTCGCGCGCTATCACGATCAGCATCGCGATGAGCCGGGACCGGGCCGCGAACGGCTGCGGCGTATTGCGCTGCCGATGGAAGATGAAGCGCTGGTGCTGCTGCTGATTGAGCAAATGCGAGAAAGCGGTATTGTTCATAGCCACCACGGCTGGCTGCATCTGCCGGAACATAAAGCGGGCTTTACCGACGAGCAGCAGGCCATCTGGCAGCGGGTCGCCGGGCTGTTTGCCGATGAGCCCTGGTGGGTTCGCGATCTGGCGCGGGAAGCCTGCGTGGAAGAGTCGTTAATGCGTGCGGTGCTTCGCCAGGCGGCGCAGCAGGGGATGATTACCGCGATCGTCAAAGATCGCTACTATCGCAACGATCGGATCGTGGAGTTTGCCAAAATGATCCGTGAACTGGATCTGGAAAGGGGTTCAACATGCGCGGCGGATTTCCGCGATACGCTGAACGTCGGGCGCAAGTTGGCGATTCAGATCCTCGAGTATTTTGACCGCATCGGTTTTACTCGCCGTCGCGGTAACGACCATATTCTTCGGGATAAGGCATTGTTCATAAAAGAATAAACAGAAGTTGCCGGAGGCGCCTGGCCGGGCTATCAGGTCTGGTCTGATGGCCCGGGCAGCGGGTTGCATTAACCCCGATCGGTGGAAGAGATGCGCAGAGTCAGCGGGCGAAACTGGCCGTAAATCCATAATCCGAGCCAGGCCAGGCTGCCGACGATGCCGGTCAACACCAGCGCCAGGATGAAGCAGAAGATCGGGCTGATAATAATCGCGCTGAAGCCATGGACAGTTTCTCCGTTCCAGCGCAGCGTCAGTAAATTGACGCCAACCGCCGCGAGAATGCCGTTTAAAAGGCCGAGCGGCACTAATGAGCAGGTCAGGCCGATAAGCAGGATTTTATAAATACTGCTCGCGCTCATTTTTTTTAAAGAAACGGTAATGAATTCATCCATAAATCAAAAGATCCTGTTCTAAAACACCGGGAGACATGACGTCGCTTGCGCCATCAGACGCCCGCTAGCAGCGGGGGGCGGGAGAAAGTATGTGGCCTGGGAGCGAGGGGGGTCAATCTGAAAATAGCCCGCTTATTGCTGCTTCTGAGTTCGTTTCTCTGTTGTTACTCTGATTTGCACTGCGCCCTGAAATGGCGGGAGAGAAGCGTTTACTCAAACCGCTGCGCGAGACGGCAGAGGCGATTTCTCGCGAACTGGGCTTTTCCGTGCGGGAAGGCTAAGGCAGATGACCTAATTGTCCCGGGCATCTGAGAGAAAACGCCGCTGACTCCATTCAGGATCAAGGCGCGGAAGCGGCTTTTTCTGGCACTCTGCATTTTTATCCCTAATGGAGCAAGGATGAACCGGTTTATTATCGCGGATGCGCAAAAGTGCATCGGCTGCCGTACCTGTGAAGTCGCCTGCGTGGTGTCCCATCAGCAGAATCAGGATTGTTCTGGCGTATCCGCTACGCGCTTTGCACCGCGGATCCGCGTGGTAAAGAATGATGAACTTTCGACGGCGACGTTGTGCCGCCAGTGTGAAGATGCGCCCTGCGCCAACGTCTGCCCCGAGGGCGCTATCCGCCGAGAAAATTCGGTCTGGCGCGTGGATCAGCGCCGCTGTATTGGGTGCAAAAGCTGCATGGTGGCGTGCCCCTATGGCGCGATAACGGTGATGCGGGTGGAGGAGGGCGTACAGGCGCTGAAGTGCGATTTGTGCAGCCATCGTGAAGAGGGCCCGGCCTGCGTGGCGGCATGCCCGACGCAGGCGCTACGCTGCATAGAGCCCATGGAGCTGGAAAGAATAGCCGCTGAACGTCGCCAGCGGATGGCGCTGGCGATGTAGCGACGTGTTACCCGGAGGCGGCGCTGGCGCGCCTTGTCCGGGCTACGGGACTTGTAGCCCGGCTAAACGCAGTGCGAGCCGGGATAGATCTGGCTTATTCGGGCCTATGACGCGCCCTGTTCGCTCCATGCGCGTTCAACTTCTTCGGCGAGAATCTTCACGCCCGCTTCAATCTTCTCCGGATCCGGCACGTAGTTCATGCGCATGCACTGATGCGTGTGCGGCCACGGCTTATCCAGCCCCGGGAAGAAATAGTCGCCTGGCACCATCAGGACGCCGCGCTTTTTCAGGCGCTGGTACAGCAGCTCGGTAGATATCGGCAAATCTTTAAACCACAGCCAGAGGAAAATGGCCCCTTCCGGCTTATGAATCAAGCAGCGATCTTCCGGCAGATAGCGGCGAATAATAGCGATAGTCTCCTGAACGCGCTGGTAGTAGAACGGCTTAATCACCGTTTCCGACAGGCGCAGCAGGTCGTTGCGTTTAATCATCTCGCACATCATGGCCGGCCCCATTCCACCGGGGGCGAGGCTGATAATGCCGTTCATATTGCTGATGGCGGTGATGATTTTTTCGTTAGCGATGATAATCCCGCAGCGGCTGCCCGGCAGGCCAAGCTTGGAGAGGCTCATGCACAGGACGATATTCGGATTCCACAGCGGTCGGGCGTCGCTGAAAATAATGCCCGGGAACGGAACGCCGTAGGCATTATCGATAACCAACGGGATGCCGTGCTGATTGGCCAGCGCATCGAGCTTGATCAGCTCATCATCGGTGATCACGTTACCGGTTGGGTTGGTGGGACGGGAAACGCAGATCATTCCCGTTTCGTCCGTGACCTGCAAATGTTCGAAATCCACATGGTATTTAAACTGGCCTTCCGGCAGCAGTTCAATGTTCGGGCGAGTGGCGACAAACAGCTCTTCTTCGAGGCCGGAGTCGGCGTAGCCGATATACTCAGGCGTCAATGGAAACAGCACTTTACGCGTGGTTCCATCCGCGCGACGTCCTGCGAAGAGGTTAAACAAGTAGAAAAACGCGCTCTGACTGCCGTTTGTCAGTGCAATATTCTGCGGCTCGATCTCCCAACCCAGTTCATCACGCAGCATTTGCGCCAGCAGGGTCAGCAGCTCGCTTTTACCCTGCGGGCCGTCATAATTGCAAAGCGCATCAAGGGCTTTGCCGTTATTCAGCATGTCGCTCAGCAGGCTGTGGAAGTAATCATTCATTTCCGGAATCTGTGCGGGATTGCCGCCGCCCAGCATGATGGCGCCTGGCGTACGCAGGCCGTCATTGAGGTCTTCCATCAAGCGGGTGATGCCCGAATGACGGGTAAATTTGTCGCCAAAAAGTGAAAATGTCATCGCGATTAGTCTGTCGGTATCCCAGGAAAGTGGGTAACCATAACGCCAGCGCAGACAGGGTGCAAATCGAGGTATCAGGAAGATAATTCGTTTTTATGCTTTGAGGTAGATGATTTTTGGTCGTTTATCCTGAAAAGGCTCCCGCGATCGCCGGGGGAGCCGCTCATCAAAAAGCTACTGCTGTCCTGCCCACACCACCATGACTTTGTCATCACCGCTCTCGCGGATAAAGCCGTAGCCTGTCGCCATCGATAGCGTGGTTTGTTTACCCATGCCAATGGCCGGATGACGGGCGCGGAACTGGCCCAGTTTCTCCCAGTGGGTCACGCTACGCGCGGCTTTGCCGTTGATGTCCTGCCAGTTCATATCTGAACGCGTTCCCTGAAGTGGGTCGGAGCCGGTCGGACCGAATGGCCGTGAGGATTCATCGCCGTAGTAGATCTGCACTGTGCCAGGCGCAAGCAGCAGCAGTTCCGCCGCCGTGCTACCGCCTTCACGGAACAGGCTGGTATCGTGCGAAGAGAGGTAGCTTAAGACGTTGAAATCCTGGAGCTTCTCCGCCATTTGTTGCCAGGTCAGATCCATATTGGCCAGGCAGCTTGTCGCTTTTGCTGCCTGATCCTGATAATCAAAGTTCAGCATGGCATCAAAGCCGTGACGATAGTAGTCGCTCTGCATCACGCCGTGGCCCCAGGCTTCGCCGGTCATCCAGAACGGCGCGTTATCCAGCGCTTTATCCGGATTGGCTTTTTTCCATTCCGCCAGCGCTTCACTGGCCTGGGTTTTTAGCTGCAGCCAGGCCGCCTGCTCGACGTGTTTGGCGGTATCAACCCGGAAACCGTCGATGCCATAATCGCGTACCCATTGGCTCAGCCAGTGGGTCAAATAATCGCGCGGCGTGTAGCCGGGGATCGCTTTAGCGGCGGTATCCGGCTTATGGTGATAGAAGTTCGGCAAGCCGGAGGGCTCCGTGGATTCGGTTTTCAGATCCGGCAGGAAGGCCAGCGACATGGTCAGATCGTCAAAGCCGGGGTTGTCGTAATCGCCGATATCGGTGCGGATCCATTTTTTACCCCACCATTTCTCCCATCCGGCTTTGTCGCTGAAGTTAATGTAGTCGTTAAAACTGTGCCAGCTCTGTCCCGCGCGAGGCTTCCAGTCGGTCCAGCGCTCTCCGAGCGTCTTTTTCAGTTCGTCACCCTGGATGTACAGCGAGCCAAACTGAAACTCCTGCATATCGGCCAGGGTCGCGTAGCCGGTATGGTTCATCACCACGTCGAACAGAATGCGAATCCCGCGCTTGTGGGCCTCGTCTACGAGACGGCGCAGATCGTCTTCCGTGCCCATATTGGCATCCAGCTTAGTCCAGTCCTGGGTGTAGTAGCCGTGATAGGCATAATGCGGGAAATCACCTTTCGTACCGCCGCCGACCCAGCCGTGGATTTGCTCCAGCGGCGAACTGATCCAGAGCGCGTTAACGCCGAGCTGCTGGATGTAATCAAGTTTGCTGGTCAGGCCCTGCAGATCGCCGCCGTGGAAGGTGCCGATTTCCTGCATGCCGTCTTTGTGGCGGCCATAGCTATTGTCGTTGGCCGGGTTGCCGTTAACAAAGCGATCGGTCAGAACGAAATAGACGGTGGCGTTGTGCCAGTTGAACGGCGCGGCGGATTCGGTTTCCGCGCGCTCAAGCAGCAGAAGACCATTGCTGTTAAACGCCGGCTGGAGGGTAATTTTACCGCCGCTAACGGTCGCGATATTGCCGCTGTAAAAGTCGCGAACTTTACTGCCTTCGGCAAAGGATTTACTGACGTCAATGGTCAGCGGCTTGCCATCCCATTTCGGACACTGCTTGATCTGCGGCGCGGCGGCAGCGGACTGTTTCTCCTCAAGGGAGACCATCAGGGTTGGCGTACCCGAACGGGTGTCCACTTCCAGGGTATAGCGCCCGTCGCGAAAGATGCGCCACTGCGGCACCGGGTCGCGACAGGGTTCCATCGACAGCATCTGGTTGAGCTTGATCATGCCAGCGGGCTGCCAGCACTGTTGGTCAAAATTAATTCGCAGCGGGCGCGTACCCTTTGCTACCTCGTTTTGACTGATAAATCTGCCGGTGCCCTCTTCGGTGAAAGCGGGGAAGTCTGCGGTAGTCCAGGCGGCGAAGGCCATCCCAGGCAACAGCAGCGACGCAAGCGCAGCGAGTTTCATTGCGGAGTCCTGTAGGCGGTGTTTTGTTCAGTTTGCGCGTCTACCCGCCTGATGAACTCATCCCGGCCGCGCTTTTCCAGGGAGGATGAAAAGGGGTGAGTGATCGCGCTCAAAAAATGCGCAGAAAATGAGACGGCGCTAGCATTTTTGCGCCTTCGCAGGCTGGCAGAAACCGATTTCAGGTGACACCATTTCGGAATTGGACTATTTCTGTGGGTGCGTCATCTGGGTATTTTTGATACTATTCGCGATTCAACTATCGATTTTTTGTGAAAAACAAGGCGTTGGAATGATTGCATCCGACCAGGAGACCTAATGATATCGACTCCCATTCGACGATATGGGGCCGCGATACTCATGTTACTTACCTGCATATTTTCAGGTAGTGTGCTGGCAACAACACACACAGCAACAACGAGTCATAAAGCCCCAATAGTTAAAAAGAAAAGTACCGTTAAAGTAAGCAAGGTAAGCAGTAAACAAGAGTATTCTCGCAATAGTGTAAAGAGCAGTTCACTTCCTGATTTGCGAAAATACCCTTCCGGGACACCAAGGAAAAAAGCGTTTCTCCGGACGGTAATGCCTTATATTACGAAACAGAATCAGGTGATTACTGCCGATCGTAACTGGCTGGTTTCCAAGCAGTACGATGCGCGCTGGTCGCCGAGCGAGCGTACGCGCCTGAAAGAGATCGCCTCGCGCTATAAAGTGAAGTGGTCCGGCAATACTCGCCATATTCCATGGAACTCGTTGCTTGAACGCGTCGATATTATCCCGAACAGTATGGTTGCAACCATGGCGGCGGCGGAAAGCGGCTGGGGAACGTCAAAACTGGCGCGCGTTAACAACAATCTGTTTGGTATGAAGTGTGGCGGTGGAAACTGCCGCGGCGCGGTGAAGGGCTACTCGCAGTTTGATTCGGTGGAAGAGTCCGTTCAGGCCTACGTGAGAAACCTGAATACGCATCCGGCTTATTCATCGTTCCGTAAATCGCGTGCGCAGCTGCGCAAGGCCGATCAGGAAGTGACCGCCAGCACCATGATTCATAAGCTGAAGGGCTATTCGACTAAAGGGTCGAGCTATAACAACTATCTCTTCGCCATGTATCAGGATAACCAGCGGTTGATTGCCGCGCATATGTAATGGCTTATCCATGACATTATTAATGCCCGGCGCGCAAGCCCGGGCATTTTTCTTTGCTCTCTACATCATGACTTCACTGTGCCGATCGCGATACTCCTTCGGCGTCACGTCGTACTCTTTCTTAAACACCGAATAGAAGTACTGCAACGACGGATAGCCGCACATCTGCGAGATTTCATTAATCGACAGGGTGGTTGAAACCAGCAGGCTGCGCGCTTTTTCCAGCTTCTCGCTGTGGATCACCGTATGAATGGTCTCGCCCACTTCCTCTTTGAAGCGTTTTTCCAGATTCGAGCGGGAAATGCCTACGGCGTCCAGTACCTGCTCTACCTTAATCCCTTTACAGGCGTGGTTACGAATATAGTGCATCGCCTGGATAACCGAAGGGTCGGTTAGCGAACGGTAGTCGGTGGAGCGGCGCTCTACTACGCGCATCGGCGGGATAAGCTGTCGTTGAAGCGGCAGCTCTTCATTCTCCAGCAGACGATGCAGCAGCTTTGCCGCCTGATAGCCCATCTGGCGGGTGCCCTGAGCAACGGAAGACAGCGCCACGCGCGACAAATAGCGGGTAAGCTCTTCGTTATCAATGCCAATAACGCACAGCTTTTCCGGAACGGGGATATGCAACAGCTCGCAGGCCTGTAACACATGACGGGCGCGGGCGTCGGTGACGGCGATAATGCCGGTTTGCGGCGGCAGGGTTTGTAGCCAGTCGGCGAGGCGATTTTGCGCATGCTGCCAGTTTTCCGGCGCTGTCTCGAGCCCCTGATAGACCACGCCGCGATATTTCTCTCTGGCGACCAGTTGACAAAAAGCATGCTCGCGCTCTGCGGCCCAGCCTTTACAGCTGGATGTGGGCAGGCCGTAAAAGGCAAAGCGGTTAATGCCCTTTTCCTTCAGATGGAGGAAGGCGCTCTCGACCAGCGCGGCGTTGTCGGTAGCGATGTAGTGAACCGGCGGATAGCACTCCGGGCGGTGGAAGGAGCCGCCGACGCCGACAATTGGAACATTAACGTCGAGCAGCAGGTTTTCAATCTCCGGGTCGTCGTAATCGGCAATAACGCCGTCGCCTAACCACTCCTTGATGTTTTCAATTCGCGCCCGAAAATCTTCCTCAATGAAGATATCCCATTCCAATTGCGATGCTTGTAAATATTCGCCGACGCCCTCAACGACCTGGCGGTCATAGGCCTTGTTGGCGTTGAATAACAACGTAATACGGTGACGCTTTTCAAACATAGTGTTGTTCCTGGTCTCTCTTGCAGGCCATACAATACCGGCCAATGCCCGGATTATTTCAAGCTACTTGTGCCTAAGTTTGGCTGTAGCGCAAAGAATTCGGGCATTTTTTTTCAAAGCTCTCAGCTCCGGCGTTTGGTGGCTGAATCCATCCACACCGCGAGTAATAAAATGACCCCTTTAACGATGTACTGCCAGAAGGTGGCGACATCCATCATGCTCATGCCGTTGTCCAGCGCGGACATGATAAACGCGCCCATGACCGCGCCGGCAACACTGCCGACGCCGCCGGCGAGGCTGGTTCCGCCGATCACGCAGGCGGCGATGGCGTCCAGTTCGGCGATGTTGCCGGCGGAAGGAGAACCGGCGCCCAGACGCGAACTGAGAATCAACCCGGCAATCGCCACCATCAGGCCATTAATGGCGAACACCGCCAGCTTGGTGCGTTCCACGCTAATGCCGGATAGACGCGCGGCTTCCAGGTTGCCGCCGATGGCGTAGATGCGGCGGCCAAACGCGGTGCGGGTGGCCATAAACATACCCGCCAGCAGCAACGCGGCGAGAATCAGTACCGGCGTCGGGACGCCGCGATAGTCGTTTAATAGCCAGATAGCGCCCAGCACAATAACGGCGGTAATCGTCTGGCGACCTACGGTCGAAGCGGAAGCGGGCGTGGCAAGTCCCAGGGCCTGACGTCGCATACGGCCGCGCCATTGCCAGATAATAAAGGCCGCCATTCCCGCCACGCCGATACCAAAGCCAATACCATCAGGCAGATAGCTCTGGCCGATTTGCGACATCGCCGGGCTGGTGGGAGAGACGGTGGTCCCGTTGGTGATACCTATCAGAATACCGCGGAATGCCAGCATACCGGCGAGCGTCACGATAAACGACGGGACTTTACGGTAGGCGACCCACCAACCGTTCCATGCGCCCAGCAGCAGGCCAAGCGCCAGCGTGATCACAATCGTCAGCGGCAGCGGCCAGCCGAGCCAGACGTCAAATATTGCCGCTGTGCCACCGAGCAGGCCCATCATCGAGCCGACGGAAAGATCGATCTCGGCGGAAATAATCACAAACACCATGCCGACCGCGAGAATGCCGGTGATGGCGGTCTGGCGCAGCAGGTTAGAGATATTACGCGCGCTCAGATAAGCGCCTTCGGTAGTCCAGGTGAAAAACAGCATAATGGCCACGATAGCGGCGATCATCACGAATACCTGGAGATTCATCCCTTTTAGCCCGGAAAAAGCCCCGGAGACGGGCGGGGTGAGTTTCATTTCAGACGTGTTCTTCGACATGGCGTTCGCTCCTCAGTGCGGCTTCCATCACCTGTTCCTGTGTCAGGCCCTGATTAATCAAATCGGCCTTCAGTTTGCCCTCATGCATCACCAGCACCCGATCGCTTAGCCCCAGTACTTCGGGCAGTTCGGATGAAATGACAATGACGGCGATCCCCTGCTGCACCAGCTGATTAATCAACTTGTAGATTTCGTACTTGGCGCCGATATCAATGCCGCGGGTAGGCTCATCGAGTATCAGAATGCGCGGGTTCAGCAGCAGGCAGCGGGCGAGGATCGCCTTTTGCTGATTGCCGCCGCTCAGGCGACCGATCGCCAGCTCTGGCGATGAGGTTTTGATTTTCAAACGCTGGATGGATTGCTGAATGCAGTGTTGCTCTCCGGCATCGTCAAGGCTGCTCAGCGGGCCGGTAAACTGGTTTAACGCGGCGAGGGTGATATTTTTACCCACCGCCATCACCGGCACGATGCCGTCTTTCTTTCTGTCTTCCGGCACCATGGCGATGCCCTGCGCGATGGCCTGCTGGCAGTTGTGAATCGTCACCTGCTGGCCATCGATGAAAATTTTCCCCTGCCAGCGGCCCGGCCAGACGCCAAACAGGCACTGTACCGCTTCGGTACGGCCCGCGCCGACCAGTCCGGCTATCCCCAGAATTTCGCCGCGCCGCAGTGAAAAAGAGACGTCATTGACCCGCTTAATGTGGCGATTGACCGGATGCCAGGCGGTTAAATTTTCTACGCGCAGGATTTCATCGCCGCAGCTATGGGCTTCGTTCGGATAGAGGGCGGTAAGCTCGCGGCCGACCATCATGGTGATGATGTCATCTTCGTTCATGCCGTCAGCGTTACGGGTACCGATATGCTGCCCATCGCGGATCACGCAGATAGTATTGGATATCGCTTTGACTTCATTGAGTTTGTGGGAAATGTAAATACAGGCAATACCGTGATTTTGCAAATCGCGAATAATATTCAGCAGAATGGCCGTTTCTTGTTCCGTTAATGAGGCGGTGGGTTCGTCGAGAATTAACAACCGTACCTGTTTATTTAGCGCTTTCGCTATTTCGACCAGCTGCTGCTGGCCAAGGCCTAAATCGCCGACGCGGGTGTCGGGTGATATGGCTAAATTGACCTGGGCCAGCAGCTTCTCGCAGCGTAAGGTCATGGTTTCGTAATCCAGCAGACCGTGGCGGGAGATCTCCGCGCCGAGAAAAATATTCTCCAGAACGGTCAGGTGTTTTACCAGCGCCAGCTCCTGATGAATGATGGCAATTCCTTTGCGTTCGGTATCGCGAATATGGCCCGGCTGCAAAGTTTCTCCGGAAAAAATAATCTCTCCCTCATAGCTACCGTGCGGGTATATTCCGCAAAGCACCTTCATGAGCGTAGATTTCCCGGAGCCGTTTTCTCCGCATAATGAGACCACTTCCCCGGCGTTCAGCCGCAGGCTGACATTATCAATCGCCTTCACCGCGCCGAAGGTTTTAGTCATGTTTTTCATTTCGAGTAACCAGGACATAGAGGCTCCGCATAAGCGATATCCGGCTGGATGGAGTAACGCCCCCGGCAGAGGGCGTCAGAGATTACAGCTCGCTTTTTTTATGGAAACCGTCTTTGATCACCGTCTGGTCAATGTTGTCTTTATTGACTTCAATGGGCGTCAGCAGACGAGAAGGGACATCTTTCAGGCCGTTGTTGAGCGTGGCGTCAGCCTTCGGCTGTTTGTCGTTGCCCAGTTCGACGGCAATCTCCGCCGCGGTGGTGGCAAGGGTGGCGATCGGTTTGTAGACGGTCATCGTTTGGGTGCCAGCGATAATGCGCTTCACGCCGGCGAGGTCGGCATCCTGACCGGAGATCGCCACTTTGCCTGCGAGCCCCTGGGCGCTCAGGGCCTGAATGGCGCCGCCAGCGGTGGCATCGTTAGAGGCGACAACCGCATCAATTTTGTTATTGTTGGCGGTCAGGGCGTTTTCCATAATTTTCAATGCGTTTTCAGGTAGCCATCCGTCAACCCACTGATCGCCGACGACTTTAATTTTGCCTTCATCAATATAGGGCTTAAGGACTTTCATTTGGCCAGCGCGGAAAAGCTTGGCGTTATTATCAACGGGCGAGCCGCCCATTAAGAAATAGTTACCCTGAGGCACTTTATCGACCAGGCTTTGCGCCTGCATTTCGCCCACTTTCTCATTATTAAAAGAAATATAAAAATCAATGTCGGCATTATTGATGAGACGATCGTAGGCGAGAACTTTAATTCCCTCCTGTTTAGCCTCTTTTATCACATTACTCAGCACTTGACCGTTATAGGGAATAATAACCAGAACGTCGACGCCGCGATTAATCATGTTTTCGATTTGCGACATTTGCGTTTCTTCGTTGCCATTGGCTGACTGGACGAATACTTTTGCACCTAATGATTCAGCTTTATTGACAAAAATATCGCGATCTTTTTGCCAGCGCTCAAGACGCAGGTCGTCAATCGCCATGCCAATTTTAACTTCTTTCGCAATGCCCGACAGGCTGGTGAGGAGGAGTGAAGCACAGAGCGTTAGGCAAAGGTTCTTTATCTTCATAATAATAACACCTTTTTTGTAAAGTGCAGGATAAGACGAACGATAAAAATAAACGGCCTGATACGTAGCAGATTTTTAACGCGGAAAGGGGCGCTGGCAATTATC
Organism: Klebsiella sp. CN_Kp066; assembly: GCF_040065135.1. NCBI lineage: Bacteria > Pseudomonadati > Pseudomonadota > Gammaproteobacteria > Enterobacterales > Enterobacteriaceae > Klebsiella > Klebsiella sp. CN_Kp066. The sequence continues at coordinate 242,090 of NZ_JBEAIU010000055.1, forward strand.
TATGCTTATTTTGCCGTTATGAAATTTTGTTTATTTGTTAATTTATGACCGGGATCGTACTTTAATAATTAGTTCTCATCGTATTTCATTGATCTCTCGTGGCGTAAGCAGCGAAGTGAGGGCGTTGTTCTATTGTTTTTGCGACCTGGCGCACGTTTGTGGATTCTCTCAATCACGGTGTGAAATAACGTAATTGAGGAAAGTAAAAAGAGAATTCTATATTGGCTTATGACTTATTACTCGCCGCATCCCTGAATATGGAGTTCATTATGCAGACCTATTTTGATCAACTCGATCGCGTTCGTTATGAAGGCCCGACATCCGCTAACCCACTGGCTTTCCGTCATTACAACCCGGATGAACTGGTGCTGGGCAAACGGATGGAAGAGCACCTGCGCTTTGCGGCCTGCTACTGGCACACCTTCTGCTGGAATGGTGCTGACATGTTTGGCGTGGGCTCCTTTAACCGCCCGTGGCAGCAGCCGGGCGAAGCGCTGGAAATGGCGAAACGCAAAGCGGATGTCGCGTTTGAGTTTTTCCACAAACTGAACGTACCGTACTACTGTTTCCACGACGTTGACGTTTCCCCTGAAGGGGCATCGCTGAAAGAGTATGCCAACAACTTTGCGCAAATGGTTGAAGTGCTGGCGGAAAAACAGCAGCAGAGCGGCGTCAAGCTGCTGTGGGGAACGGCAAACTGCTTTACGAACCCGCGCTATGGCGCCGGGGCGGCAACCAATCCGGATCCGGAAGTGTTCAGCTGGGCGGCGACTCAGGTGGTCACCGCAATGGATGCGACCCACAAGCTGGGCGGCGAAAACTATGTCCTGTGGGGCGGCCGTGAAGGTTATGAAACCCTGCTGAATACCGATCTGCGTCAGGAGCGCGAGCAGATTGGCCGCTTTATGCAGCTGGTCGTTGAGCACAAACACAAGATTGGCTTCCAGGGTACGCTGCTGATTGAACCCAAACCGCAGGAGCCAACCAAACATCAGTACGATTACGACGCTTCTACCGTCTATGGTTTCCTGAAACAGTTCGGCCTGGAAAAAGAGATCAAACTGAACATCGAAGCGAACCACGCGACGCTGGCCGGTCATACGTTCCATCACGAAATTGCGACTGCCATTGCTCTGGGACTGTTTGGTTCCGTTGACGCTAACCGCGGCGACCCGCAGCTGGGCTGGGATACCGACCAGTTCCCGAACAGCGTTGAAGAAAACGCGCTGGTGATGTACGAAATCCTGAAAGCGGGTGGTTTCACCACCGGCGGCCTGAACTTTGATGCTAAAGTGCGTCGTCAGAGCACCGATAAATACGACCTGTTCTACGGCCATATCGGCGCAATGGACACCATGGCGCTGGCGCTGAAAGTTGCCGCGCGCATGATTGAAGGCGGCGAGCTGGATAAACGCGTTGCCAAACGTTATGCCGGCTGGAACGGCGAGCTGGGTCAGCAGATCCTGAAAGGCCAGATGAACCTGGCGGATATTGCTCGCTATGCCACTCAGCATGACCTGGCGCCGCAGCACCAGAGCGGCCATCAGGAACTGCTGGAAAATGTGGTAAACCGCTACCTTTTTGATCGCTAATGAAGGCGATGATGCCCGGCGGGAACGGGCATTGGCTATAACCGATGCTTTATTCGCGCCACGCTTAGCCGTGGCGCGTCAGTAAGGAGAGGCTGTATGTATATCGGGATTGATCTGGGCACCTCGGGCGTCAAAGCTATTCTGCTCAATGAGCAGGGCGAGGTCGTGGCTTCGCATACTGAAAAGCTCAACGTGTCACGTCCGCACCCTCTATGGTCTGAACAGGACCCCGAACACTGGTGGCAGGCGACGGACCGCGCGATGAAAGCGCTGGGCGCGCAGCACTCGCTGCGCGAAGTCAAAGCGTTAGGTATTGCGGGCCAGATGCACGGCGCGACGCTGCTGGATAAGCAACAGCGCGTCCTGCGCCCGGCGATTTTATGGAATGATGGCCGCTGCGGTGAAGAGTGCGCGCTGCTGGAAGAGAAAGTCAGCCGCTCGCGGCAGATAACCGGCAACCTGATGATGCCGGGATTCACCGCGCCGAAGCTGCTGTGGGTACAACGCCACGAGCGTGAGATCTTCGAGCGGGTTGATAAAGTCCTGCTGCCTAAAGATTATCTACGTTTACGCATGACCGGCGAGTTTGCCAGCGATATGTCCGATGCCGCTGGAACGATGTGGATGGACGTAGCGCGAAGGGACTGGAGCGATGAGATGCTCGCCGCCTGCGGTCTGAACCGCGACAACATGCCGACGCTGTTCGAAGGATGTGAAGTCACGGGGGCGCTGCGCCCGACGGTTGCGCAGTCGTGGAATATGCCGGAAGCGCTGGTGGTAGCCGGCGGCGGCGATAACGCAGCCGGTGCGGTTGGCGTAGGTATGGCGGATGCGGGGCAGGCGATGCTGTCGCTGGGGACCTCGGGCGTCTACTTTGCGGTCAGCGACGGCTTTCTTAGTAAGCCGGAAAGCGCCGTACACAGTTTCTGCCACGCGCTGCCCGGGCGCTGGCACCTGATGTCGGTGATGCTGAGCGCGGCTTCCTGTCTGGATTGGGCGGCGACTTTAACCGGCCTTGGCACGGTTCCGGCGTTGATTGCGGCGGCGGAGTCGGCGAACGAGAGTGCCGATCCTATCTGGTTTCTGCCTTACCTCTCCGGTGAACGTACTCCGCACAACAATCCGCAGGCGAAAGGCGTCTTTTTCGGCCTGACTCATCAACATGGTCCGGCGGAGCTGGCGCGGGCGGTGCTGGAGGGCGTCGGTTATGCGCTGGCGGATGGCATGGATGTGGTGCACTCCTGCGGCGTGAAGCCGGAAAGCGTGACGCTGATTGGCGGCGGCGCGCGCAGCGCGTACTGGCGGCAAATGCTGGCGGATATCAGCGGTCAGCAGCTTGATTTCCGCACCGGCGGCGACGTGGGACCAGCGCTTGGCGCGGCGCGACTGGCGCAGCTGGCGCTGCATAAAAACGTCGCATTCTCCGATCTGCTGCCGCAGCTCCCGCTGGAGCAGGCCCACTGCCCTGATGACGAACGTTTTGCCCGCTACGCCCCCCGTCGGGAGACATTCCGACAGATTTATCAGCAGCTTTTACCGCTGATGTCGTAATATTTTGCCCTCGGTTAACGAGGGCAAATTACATCCATGAATGCATCGTTCGCATTTATCTGTCCTGCGTATTTATATATTCCGAATTTGTCGTTTCTGCTTCCTGAAGCATCAGCAGTAAAGCTTTACCGGTACATAATGGACGCCATCTTTTGCAGGGAGGCTCCATGAAAAATAAGAATATTGCGCCGAAACTGTTGATGGTCATCGGGGCGCTGGTGTATCTGATGGGGATCTGGCACACCTGTCCGTTATTTAGCGGTAAAGGCTATTTCCTCGGCGTACTGGTGATGGGGATGTTCGCCATGCTGGCCCATCAGCGCACGATGCAGGAGGAGCGCAGAAATGACGACGGGTTTGTATCGCTATGCCGACTGGTGCTCCTGCTTTCGCTTGGCCTGTTAATGGTCGGCGCGAGGTTTGTACCTGCCGGTTGGGATGAGAAAAGCATCTACGTGGCGGCCTGGTTTGTGTGCATGTACGGCGCGTCAGCCTTGCCGCATAAAGCACTGGCGGCGGGCGTGGCGCCGCAAGACCCTACGGAATAGCCTTAGCTGACGAAACGGCGGCTATCAAACCGCTGAACCAGAGCCGAGAGCAGTAAGCTGCCCAGCAGCGCGGCGCTGAATATCCAGATAATATCCAGTAACGGCCAGCGGCTTAGTTCAAGCCCGCTGGCGCGCAGCGCGTGAATGATCAGCGCATGAAAACCGTAAATCCCTAAAGAATGGCGCGCAATCGGCGCAATAAGCGGCAGCTGACGCCGATTGAGCGTGTTTTTTACCAGCGTCAGCAGAGCGATGGCGCAGACAAAAACCGCAGGACCGCAGTATAAATACCAGGTATCGCCGAAATCGCCGCGCCAGCGCAGCTCGTGCAGCGTGCCGCGTGAGATTACCCACACGCCGGCGATGAACAGCGCGGCGCAGAGGGCGGTCAGCCATTTTTTCTCGGTATCCAGCATGCCGATAGCCCGTCCCAGCACGCCATACATCACGTAGTAAAACGTGTCGCCATTGATATAAAGATTGAACGGCAACCATTCAACGCCTCCGGCTTTTACCTGGACCATATTGGGGTTCGCCAGAATGCCCAGTACCAGCATCAGCGCCAGCAGCATCCTGCCGCTTACCTGTTTAACCTGCACCAGCGGCGAAAGCAGATATATCACGACGATGGCGAAGAAAAACCACAGATGGTAGAACACCGGTTTTTGCAGCAAATTCTTCAGCGACAGCTCAACGTTGATATGGGTGAACAGGGTGATATAGAGCAGCGATAGCGTGCTGTAGAAGAGAATGCACAGCGCGATACGCAGAAAATGGCGGGGCTGGGCGCTGCGCTCACCGAAAAACAGATAGCCTGAAATCATGAAAAATAGCGGTACGCTGACGCGGGACGCAGAGTTGAGGATATTGGCCAAATCCCACTCCAGCAGGCTAATCGCGTGCGGGTGCGTAATATACCAGGTAGTGCTATGAATCATGACGACCATCAGACAGGCAATGCCGCGCAAATTAGTAATCCAGTGTATTTTTTCCTGCATCAGAACCTCAGTTTCACCTTCTCCATCTGGCTCTGACTATCCATATTCGACCCTGTCGCAGTGGAATAATCTGAGTTTTTCGCCATAGACTTGTCGAGGTGTGGCCCAATTCGCACAATGAGCCGGTTATTTTACGTAAGCTGCACGATAACAATTTACTAACAAGGCGGTCGAGAACAAATGGTGATGAAATATGCGTTTTCTGGACTACTGCTGTGCCTGCTGGCGGGCTGTAGCGCAACGCCGCCTCAGCCTACGCAGAAGGCGCAGAAAGCGCGGATAACGCCGCAGACCACCCTCAATATGGAGCAGCTTTGCAAGGATAATGCCGCCGTCCGTTATAATACAGGCGTGCGCCAGGTGGACGTCAGCCATTTCGAACAGTTCCAGGGCAGCTTTGAGCTTTCGGGCAAGACTGCGCGGAATGAACGCTTTATCTGTTCTTTTGACCCGGACGGGCAGTTTTTACATCTTTCGATGCGCTAACGACGGCCGCGCTGGCGCTAATTTCCGCAATTTTCCCTAAACAACCCCGTTTCGTACTGTATATCTCGCAGCCAGCGGGTATACTGGCTCCTTCCTTTAAATCCACACGTATCCAGCACGAAATCATATGCAAAAGTTTGATACCAGGACCTTCCAGGGCCTGATCCTGACCTTACAGGATTACTGGGCTCGCCAGGGCTGCACCATTGTTCAACCACTGGACATGGAAGTCGGCGCAGGCACCTCTCACCCGATGACCTGCTTACGCGCATTGGGTCCAGAGCCGATGGCGACCGCCTACGTGCAGCCGTCTCGTCGCCCGACCGATGGCCGTTACGGTGAAAACCCGAACCGCTTACAGCACTACTATCAGTTCCAGGTAGTGATAAAACCCTCCCCGGAGAACATCCAGGAGCTCTACCTTGGCTCGCTGAAAGAGCTGGGTATGGACCCGACCATCCACGACATTCGCTTCGTCGAAGACAACTGGGAAAACCCGACGCTGGGCGCCTGGGGTCTGGGTTGGGAAGTGTGGCTGAACGGTATGGAAGTCACGCAGTTCACCTACTTCCAGCAGGTGGGCGGTCTGGAGTGTAAGCCGGTTACCGGCGAGATCACCTACGGTCTGGAACGTCTGGCGATGTATATCCAGGGTGTCGACAGCGTTTACGATCTGGTCTGGAGCGATGGCCCGCTGGGGAAAACGACCTACGGCGACGTGTTCCATCAGAACGAAGTGGAGCAATCCACCTATAACTTCGAATACGCTGACGTGGACTTCCTGTTCTCCTGCTTCGAGCAGTACGAGAAAGAAGCCCAGCAGCTGCTGGCGCTGGAAAACCCGCTGCCGCTGCCTGCCTACGAGCGCATTCTCAAAGCCGCCCATAGCTTTAACCTGCTGGACGCGCGTAAAGCCATCTCCGTCACCGAGCGTCAGCGCTATATCCTGCGCATTCGCACCCTGACCAAAGCAGTGGCTGAAGCTTACTATGCTTCCCGTGAAGCCCTTGGCTTCCCGATGTGCAACAAGAATAAATAAGAGGCAGCCATGTCTGAGAAAACTTTCCTGGTGGAAATCGGCACTGAAGAACTGCCACCAAAAGCCCTGCGCAGCCTGGCTGAATCCTTTGCTGCGAACGTGACCGCAGAGCTGGATAACGCTGGCCTAGCGCACGGTAAAGTTGAATGGTTTGCCGCGCCGCGCCGTCTGGCGCTGAAAGTGGCGAATCTGGCGGCTGCGCAAGCAGACCGCGAAGTCGAAAAACGCGGTCCGGCGATTGCCCAGGCGTTTGACGCCAGCGGCCACCCGAGTAAAGCGGCCGAAGGCTGGGCGCGCGGCTGCGGTATCACCGTCGATCAGGCGGAACGTCTGACGACCGATAAGGGCGAATGGCTGCTGTATCGTGCTCACGTGAAAGGCGAGAGCACCGAAGCGCTGCTGCCGAACATGATCGCAACCTCGTTGGCGAAGCTGCCGATCCCGAAACTGATGCGCTGGGGCGCGTCTGACGTCCACTTCGTGCGTCCGGTTCATACCGTGACCCTGCTGCTGGGCGACAAAGTCATCCCGGCAACTATTCTGGGCGTCCAGTCCGATCGCGTTATTCGCGGCCACCGCTTTATGGGCGAGGCTGAGTTCACTATCGACAATGCCGATCAGTATCCGCAGATCCTGCTGGAGCGCGGTAAAGTCATCGCCGATTACGAACAGCGTAAAGCCAAAATTAAAGCCGATGCAGAAGAAGCAGCGCGTAAAATTGGCGGCAACGCCGATCTGAGCGAAAGTCTGCTGGAAGAGGTGACTTCACTGGTGGAATGGCCGGTAGTCCTCACCGCGAAGTTCGAAGAGAAATTCCTTGCGGTGCCTGCCGAAGCGCTGGTTTACACCATGAAGGGCGACCAGAAGTACTTCCCGGTTTACGACAACGCGGGCAAGCTGCTGCCGAACTTCATCTTCGTCGCCAACATTGAGTCGAAAGATCCGCAGCAGATTATCTCCGGTAACGAGAAAGTGGTTCGCCCGCGCCTGGCGGATGCTGAGTTCTTCTTCAATACTGACCGTAAAAAACGTCTGGAAGATAACCTTCCGCGTCTGCAAACCGTCCTGTTCCAGCAGCAACTGGGTACGCTGCGCGATAAGACCGATCGTATTCAGGCGCTGGCCGGCTGGATCGCCGAGCAGATTGGCGCTGACGTGAATCATGCCACCCGCGCGGGCCTGCTCTCCAAGTGCGACCTGATGACCAACATGGTCTTCGAGTTCACCGATACGCAGGGCGTGATGGGCATGCACTACGCGCGCCATGATGGCGAAGCGGAAGACGTTGCGGTTGCCCTGAACGAGCAGTATCAGCCGCGCTTTGCTGGCGATGACCTGCCGTCTAACCCGGTAGCCTGCGCGGTTGCGATTGCCGATAAGATGGACACCCTGGCGGGTATCTTTGGCATCGGTCAGCATCCGAAAGGCGATAAGGACCCGTTTGCGCTGCGCCGCGCCGCGCTGGGCGTGCTGCGTATTATCGTTGAGAAGAACCTCAATCTGGACCTGCAGACCCTCACCGAAGAAGCGGTACGTCTGTACGGCGATAAGCTGACCAACGGCAACGTCGTTGATGATGTTATCGACTTCATGCTGGGGCGCTTCCGTGCCTGGTATCAGGATGAAGGCTATACCGTCGACACGATTCAGGCGGTGCTGGCGCGTCGTCCGACCCGTCCGGCAGACTTCGATGCGCGTATGAAGGCGGTTTCCCACTTCCGTACCCTCGAAGAGTCCTCTGCGCTGGCGGCGGCCAACAAGCGTGTTTCTAACATTCTGGCGAAATCAGACGTTACGCTGAACGATATCGTCCATGCTTCGGTATTGAAAGAAGCGGCCGAGATCAAGCTGGCAGGCAATTTAGTCGTGCTGCGCGATAAGCTGCAGCCGTACTTCGCCGAAGGGCGTTACCAGGATGCGCTGATTGAGCTGGCGTCCCTGCGCGAGCCGGTGGATGAGTTCTTTGAGAACGTGATGGTGAACGCAGAAGATCAGGACGTGCGCGTAAACCGACTGACGCTGCTGTCCAAGCTGCGCGATCTGTTCCTGCAGGTAGCGGATATTTCCCTGCTGCAGTAAGTGAATGGGTAATAATAAAAAACCTGCCTGCGGGCAGGTTTTTTTATGCATGGAATATAAATAAATGAACCGTTAATAATTCTCTGAATAATATTTATTTAATTTGCATTGATTGCCAGGAATTATTTTAGGAATATGCCAACGTAATCTGGTCAGATATTTACGGTAGAATGCTGACGGGTGCTTGAGACTGTTTGTCTCAGGCGTTCAGCGGGAGACAGACAGAGAAAAGCCCCACCTGATGATAAATCAAAGTGAGGCTCCCCTATGCATCAACACCATAAGAGTAGCCTCTTACCTGTTGAAAATCAACACGGGAGGCGAGGAATGCCGCAAAAGTATCTGTTGTTTAGCTTAATAGTGATTTGCTTCACTATTTTATTATTTACCTGGATGGTGCGTGATTCGCTGTGTGAATTACAGCTCAGACAGGGGAATATTGAGCTGGTGGCGTTCTTAGCCTGTGGGATTAAAACGTAAGAATGGCGGAGAGCGATCCCCGCCATTCTTACGGCGTGAAGCATTCTCAAGGCACCCTGTTTTTTTCATCAAATAAATAATTTGCCTCCTGTTTTCAGGAGGCTTTTTTTTACCGTTTTGCCATCCGGTGAAAAAACAGGCTTGAAATTCATATCAGGGTGTGGCTATCCTATGGCCCGACGAATCCCTCGTCTTACTGGAGAGCACGCGCCAAATGAACAAACACGACTGATGAATCTCATGCCTTGCTTAGCGCTATTGGCGAGCAGGGGAAGTATTGATTTCATTCAGGAGTGCTTATGGCTCATTGTGCCCAGATCCCCTCTTTTATTTTGCATCAGGTCACCTGTCACTTTGCGACAGGAGATACCCTTTTTGGTCCGCTGAATTTATCGCTGGACTCCTCTCTTTGCGGCCTTGTCGGGCGCAACGGCGTCGGTAAAACCCGGCTTTTACGCTTGCTGGCGGGCCATGACACGCCGTCGAGCGGCCACATCGAGCGCATGGTTTCCGTGAGCTACGTTGCTCAGCTGCGGGATAGGGCTTCAGAGATGACGCTGGCGGAATTGCTGGGCCTGGAGTCCATTTTCGCTGCTCTCGCTCGCCTTGATCGAGGGGAGGGACGAAGTGACGATCTTGAACGTCTTGATGGTTTTTGGGATCTCCCGGATCGTCTGGATACGGCGTTTCTTGCGGCTGGCTTAGGTACATTTTCTCCTGCACGGCCCGCCCCTTCGCTGAGCGGCGGTGAAAGAGTGAAGGCGCAGCTTTGCGGGGCATTCCTGTCCGGCGCCGATTTTCTTCTGCTTGATGAACCCACCAACCATCTCGACCGTCCGGGACGCGAGTGGCTGTATCAGCAGCTTAAACAATGGCGCGGCGGGGCGCTAATTGCCAGCCATGACCGGGAGTTATTAGCGGTCATGCCGCGTATCCTTGAGCTGACGCCTGCGACTTTGCGTCGCTACGGCGGCAACTATGCGGATTATCAGCAGCAGCGTGAGCTGGAACAGCAGGCGGCTCGCTCCGCGCTGGATCATGCCGTCGCTGAACGGCGCCGTACCCGCGCGCGGATGCACAAAGAGCACGATGCCTGCCAGCGGCGTTCCGCGCAAACGTTACGCACCGTCGATACGCTAAATATCGCGTCATTCGAGCGGGTTGCCTGGAAAGGCGCAGCAAAAGAACGTCCCGGCAGCCTGCAGCGCCAGCATCGACAGCAAAATGGCGCCCTTAACAACGCGGTAGTACAGGCGCGGGAGAGAGTGGAAGAGGAGAGCCCGGTGATGTTTACGTTACCTGGCAACCGGATAGCCCCGGGAAAACAGGTGCTGGAACTGGATGCGGTGCGGTTGGCGCATACGATGTTGGCACCGCTGAGCTGGCGGATGGATGGGCCAATGCGGGTGGCGCTGCGTGGTCCCAACGGCTGCGGTAAAACCACGTTGCTGAAAACGCTGCTGGGTCTGGAGCTGCCGATCGCTGGACGCTGCCGCTTATCGGTTAACGTGGCGTATCTGGACCAGCATCTGACCCAACTGGACCTGTCATTATCGGTTATGAAGCACCTGAACCTCGGCGATACGCCCTTAAAAGAAGGCGCGTTGCGTAGCCAGCTGGCGCAGCTACAGCTGGGGGCGGATAAAGTCGATCTGCCGCTATCGGCACTGAGCGGAGGCGAGAGATTGAAGGCGGCGCTGGCCTGCGTACTCTGGCGGCGTGATGCCACGCAGCTTCTGCTGCTGGACGAGCCCACGAATCATCTCGATTTGGCATCCACTCAGGCGATTGAAAAAGCGCTGGCCCGGTTTCCCGGTGCGATGCTGGTGGTCTCGCATGATGAAGCTTTCTTGCAGGCGCTGAAGCTGACCCACAGTCTGACATGGCGGGAAGATGGCTGGTGCTTTGAGAGGCTATAAAAGAAAAACCGCCATTTACGATGGCGGTGAACTACGCTGAAAATAAAAAAAATCCCCGCCGTATGGCAGGGACTTAGAATTTTGAGCTTTTTAAGCTTACAGGCTGGTTACGTTGCCAGCTGCCGGGCCTTTAGCGCCGCTTTCGATGGTGAAGGAAACTTTCTGACCTTCGTCCAGAGATTTATAGCCATCGTTCTGGATAGCAGAGAAGTGTACGAACACGTCTTTAGAACCATCGTCAGGAGTGATGAAGCCAAAGCCTTTGTCAGCGTTGAACCATTTTACGATACCAGTCATTTTACCGGACATAGTGAATTACCTTTAAAAAAATAAATGAGCCTTGCGGCGTTACGGTCTGGACTACAGATTTAAAGCGATAAAGGGAAAGTTCACTACCGGGGTATCAACGGATAACCTTTGAAGGACTGCTCTATTCGAATGCTCTGTGGTCTTTACTTCAAACCTGCGAGCATTAACGCATTTTCACGTCGTGATAGCAAACTTTTTTTTCGTTGGCTTGAAAACGGTCCTTTAGCAGGACCGCTAGCCGAAACCTATAAACGCTAAAATTATGAATCAATAAGCTGTCTTGAAAGCTGCGGATTGGCCTGTATCAGGCGCATCAGCTTAAGCTCCGTGGGCGAAGGCCGTACGCGTCTTGACTCCCACTCTTGTACCATTGCTACGCTGACGCCCATGGCGTTGGCAAAATCATCTATTTTCAGCCCGGTACCTTTGCGTAGCTGGTCAAATTCAATGCATGCGGCGGGCTTACGCGTCAGGGAGGCCGCCTGAGCCTGATCTTTAAAAATAATTTGTTCAAGGTTGCTCAGCAGTTCAAATGCAGGATCTTTATATTCCATTGAGGACTCCTCTCTTTCATACGGCGGAGGGTGAATTATGTAGAGCCTCTTAAGAATAGTCGGAAAAAAAGCCCAGGAATGATTACCCTGATAATTATTTATCACCAGAGGTTCTTCAGGTCCGTTGCAGACGCTATAAGGTGCTGAAAAGTAATAGAGAGAGCAGTTAAGCAAATTATTGTAAACAGGTCAGAAGAAAAGCAGAAATGGCCAGCGCGCGCCCGCTGGCCGGTGTATTACGCCTTTTGCAGCTTCTCCACTTCGCCTGGCGCAGCCGCAGGTTGCCGCTGACCCAGCTTATATTTCACCAGCAGGGCGATGGCCGACAGAAATGCCGGGATAGCCAGCAGGGAGAAAATTGTTTCGAAAGAGAGCTGGGCCTGCATCAGGAATGCGCCGCTAAACGCCCCGAGAATGCCGCCAAAGCGGCCAATACCCAGCATCCAGGCCACGCCGGTTGCGCGTCCCTGAGTGGGATAGAAGCCGGCAGCCAGCGCCGGCATCGACGATTGCGCGCCGTTCATAATGCTGCCGGCGATAAATACCATAATCCCCATCAGCAGCAGGTTATGGGTTGAGAAACCGACCAGACAAACAAAGACCCCCGTCAGCAGCCAGCCTACCGCCACGACTTTGTTTGGATTGAGCTTATCCATCAGCGCGCCGAGAATGAGTACGCCAATGCCGCCACCCAGCGGGAACAGCGCGGTGATAATGGAGGCCTGGCTCATCGTCGCCCCGGTTTCGCGGATGAGCAGCGGCAGCCAGCTGGTCAGTAAATAGAAAATCAGCAGGCCCATAAAGTAGGTCAGGCAAAGCATCACGGTGCCGACGGCGTAGCGCGGAGAAAAAATCACGCCGATGGACGATTTCTCTTTTACCTGGCCCGCTTCGCGAAGCTCAAATTCCGCCTGCTCAGGAACAGGTGCAATGCGGCGCAGGATCGCGGCGATACGCTGCGCAGGCTGGCGTTTGACCACCATATAGCGCGCGGATTCCGGTAGAAAAAAGATCAAAACGACCGCCAGCAGCAGCGGCATTACGCCACCGAGCACCAGCACGCTTTGCCAGCCGTAATGGGGGATCATCCAGGCGGAGAGAAAACCGCCCAGCGAGGAGCCCATTGGAAAGCCAACGAACATCAGATTGACCATTAGCGCTCTGCGGCGCTCAGGGGCATATTCGCTCATCAGCGTCGCGGCGTTCGGCATGGCGGCACCCAGCCCAAGGCCGGTGAGAAAACGCAACAGCGTGAGCTGATTAAGGCTGGTAGCAAAGGCGGTCAGCAGGCTGAAGCCGCCGAAAACCACAATGGACAAAATCAGAACTTTTTTGCGCCCAACGCGATCGGCGAGCGGTCCGGCGGTCAGCGCGCCGACGGCGAGCCCGACTAAGGCGGCGCTCATCACCGGGCCTAACGCCGATTTTTCGACGCCCCATTCCTGTACCAGGTCAGAGGCGATAAAGCCGATTATCGCGGTATCGAATCCGTCCATCGCGACGGTGATAAAACATAAGGCCAGAATCATCCACTGGTATTTCGTGAAGGGATGTTCATTGATAAAAGCCTGAATATCGATGGTTGTTTTCTTCATGCGGCATTCCTGGCAGGCAGAGCGGGGGACAGAGATATACCCGTCATACTTCAAGTTGCCTGTGCGTTGGCTTCGCTCGTTCACCCCAGTCACTTACACCAGTAAGCGCCTGGGACTCTCTCACTTGCCGCGTTACGCGGCTTAAGGCCTCGCCCCTTACGGTGCCAGCGCAAGCGCTGTTCAAAACGGTTAACCGCTTTGTCCCGCAACTCGAATTACTTGGGGTATCGATTATTGTTATCTCCCTCGCGGTCGTTGATGTTGTTTGTGCGATTATCGAACAAAGAGCCGTTAATCGCTCATTTAATAAAATCATCGAACGGCGGTTCAGGCAATGCAGGCGAAAAGGGAAGCGTGCGATTATCGTCCACTTTGCGACGTGGGCAGAAAAGAGAATAGTTTAATAATAGTAAAATCAAATAGTTAAGCGTTTCGCTCGAATGCCGGATGATAGCGGTAATTGTGATGAACTTAACAGCCGACGCGACTGGCCGCTAAAACGCTAAAAAGCCGGCTTTCAGGGAGGAAGAATGTGAGGAAAAGGTATCCTGCAAGGCCGACCTGGACTATCCTTGTCAGCGTCTGGCACGTGTGTGTCTGTTTGCGCTTTTTTTGGCTGAAAGGAGTAAAAAAATGGCGACAGGAAAGTCCTGCTCTCGCTGGTTTGCGGCTATTGCGGCCCTGTTAATGGTGGTTAGCCTGAGTGGGTGTTTTGATAAAGAAGGCGATCAGCGCAAAGCGTTCATCGATTTCCTGCAAAATACGGCAATGCGTAGCGGCGAACGTCTGCCGACGCTGACCGCCGATCAGAAAAAACAGTTTGGGCCTTTCGTTTCCGATTATGCGGTGATTTATGGCTATTCACAGCAGGTAAGCCAGGCGATGGATGCGGGTTTGCGTCCGGTGGTGGATAGCGTAAACGCGATCCGCGTACCGCAGGATTATGTCACCCAGCGCGAGCCGCTGCGTCAGGCAAACGGCGCCCTCGGCGTACTGAGCCAGCAGCTGGAGAATGCAAAAATGCAGGCGGATGCCGCTCACGGCGCGCTGAAGCAGGGGGACGATCTCAAGCCGGTCTTCGACCAGGTGTATAATAAAGTCGTGACCGCGCCGGCGAATGCGCTACAGCCGCTTATTCCGGCCGCTCAGGTCTTTACCCAGCAGCTGGTGCAGGTAGGCGATTTTATTGCTCAGCAAGAATCCCAGGTTAGCTTTGCGGCGAACGGTATTCAGTTCCCGACTTCGCAGCAGGCCAGCCAGTACAATACGCTGATTGGGCCGCTGGCCGCTCAGCACCAGGCCTTCAACCAGGCGTGGACGGCAGCTGTTAACGCGACCCGTTAACGGCTCTGATAGCCCGGGCAAGGCTTCACCTTCGCCCGGGTTTTCTTTTTCCCCTTCTCACTTCACCTGCGGATTCACGCAGTTCTTTTCCACTTTACCGTTCAGAGCATCAATCAGGTTATCCACCGCGCAGGCCGCCATGTTATAGCGGGTTTCATGCGTTGCGGAGCCAATATGCGGCACGGCAACAACGTTCGGCATAGTCAGCAGCGGGGAGTCTTTTTCCAGCGGTTCTTGTTCGAAAACGTCCAGTCCGGCGGCGTGAATAACCCCTTCCTGCAGAGCGGCAATCAGCGCCTTTTCGTCCACTACCGGGCCGCGCCCGGCGTTAATAAAGATGGCGCTGGACTTCATTTTGGCGAACTGTTCTTTGCCGAACAGATGATAAGTCTCGTCGGTCAGCGGTAGGATCAGGCAGACAAAATCCGCTTCCTGCAGCAGGGTATCGAGATTGCAATAGCGGGCGTTAAAGCGCTCTTCCGCCTGCGGGTGCTGGCGGCGGGCATTGTAGAGAATCGGCATACCGAAGCCCGCGTGGGCGCGCTGGGCGAGCGCCATCCCGATACGTCCCATACCCACGATGCCGAGGGTTTTATGATGCACATCGTTGCCAAACCAGTCCGGACCGATGCTTTTGGTCCACTCCCCGGCCTTCACGCGGTTGGCCACCTCAACCACCCGACGCGCGGTGCTCAGTACCAGGGCCATTACGGTATCGGCGACGGTTTCGGTCAGCACGGTCGGGGTGTGCATCAGCAGCACCTTACGCGCATTCAGCGCATCGACGTCGAAGTTATCGTAACCGACGGAAATGGTCGAGGTCGCACGAAGCTTGGGCATTTTCTCCAGTAACGCGGTATCGACTTTTTCGCTGGAACCCAGCAGGCCAACCGCTTCAGCGAACGCGTCGGCGTGCTGCGAAACGGTCTCCGGACGCAGGTTTTTCACCTGAGTGACGGTAAAGTGTTGTTCCAGACGCTGTTGCAGGTCGTCGGGAAGCGTTTTGTAGAGAATAACTGACGGCTTCATGCGGTTCTCCGTTGCGTTAAGGTTTCAGGCGTGACGTGCGCCAAGCGGAAGTTTTTGATTATTAGCAGGCTTAACAATCAAAGTAAGCCATACCGAGACGAAAAGCGCCACTCCCATGAAAATGTACGAGGCTGCGGGGCTGCCGGTGGTGCCGTTCAGGTAACCGACAAACCATGAACCGAAGAACGAACCCAGCGCGCCCATGCTGTTAATCAGCGCCATGGCGCCGCCGGCGACGTTGCGCGGCAGCATCTCAGGAATGATGGCGAAGAACGGCCCGTAGGGGGCGTACATCGCCGCGCCGGCAATCACCAGCAGGGTGTACGAGATCCAGAAATGGTTGGCGCCAACGGCCCAGGAACCAATAAAGGCGAAGGCGGCAATCAGCAGCAGCGGCCAGACAAACAGCTTGCGGTTCTGCATTTTATCAGAGGCCCAGGAGACTACGATCATCGCGATGGTCGCCGCCAGATAGGGAACCGAGGAGAGCCAGCCGACTTCGACCATGCCCATATTCTCGCCGCCGCTGCGGATAATGGACGGCAGCCACAGAACGAAACCGTAAACCCCGATGCTCCAGGCGAAATACTGCATGCACAGCAGGATAACATTGCGCGAGCGGAAGGCTTCGCCGTAGTTGCGCACCGGTTTGATACCCTGCTGTTCACGCTCCAGCTGCTCCTGTAACGCGGCTTTTTCACTTTCCGCCAGCCAGTTGACCTGCGACGGTTTATCTTTTACCAGCACCCACCAGCAGAAGGCCCAAATTACCGCCGGAACCCCTTCAATAATAAACATTTCCCGCCAGCCGAAAGCCTGGATGAGATAGCCGGATACGACCGACATCCACAGCACCGTCACCGGGTTACCGAGGATCAGGAAGGTATTGGCACGGGAGCGTTCAGATTTCGTAAACCAGTTGCTGATGTAAATCAGCATCGCCGGCATGACCGCAGCCTCGACAACGCCAAGGATAAAGCGAATCGCCGCCAGCGCGGGGATATTGTGCACCATCCCGGTCAGCGAGGCGCAGGCACCCCACAGGATCAGACAGATAAAAATCAGTTTACGTACGCTGCGGCGTTCGGCGTAAATCGCGCCGGGGATCTGAAAGAAGAAGTAGCCGAGGAAGAACAGCGCTCCCAGCAGGGAGGAGATACCTTTGGTGATCCCCAGGTCTTCGGTAATACCGGCCGCCGAAGCGAAGCTGAAGTTAGCGCGGTCGAGGTATGCCAGGCTATACGTGATAAACACGATAGGCATGATGTACCACCAGCGTTTTGTTGCATTCGTTGAACTATTCATAGGTTTGCCTCTGTAATTGAGGTGACGCTCATCATAGAAAAGATCCGTTACGCCGCGCTGCATGTAGGGTACAGAACGGCCTGACGTTGTGCTGAATCTGTTTACTCGTCCAGCGCCTCGCGCGTGGGTAAGCCTTCGCTATCGCCCTGAACCTGTATGGCCAGGGAGCCAATTTTATTTCCACGTTTTACCGCCTGCTGCAGCGGTTTTCCTTCCAACAGGGCGCTGATGACCCCGACGGCAAAACCATCGCCCGCGCCGACGGTATCGACGACGTTATCCACTTTTATTGCCGCGACGGCCCCCTGTTCGCCGTCGGCGGTTTTATACCAGGCGCCATCGGTTCCGGTTTTAATGATGACCGCGCGAACACCGTGGCGGAGATAAAAGTCCGCAATAGCTTCCGGCGTTTGCTGGCCGGTCAGAATCATGCCTTCTTTTAAACCCGGCAGAACCCAGTCGGCCTGGAATGCGAGCTGGTTAAGCTTCTCCACCATTTCGGCTTCGCTTTTCCACAGCACCGGCCGCAGATTGGGGTCGAACGAAATGGTTTTTCCCTGCGCCTTCATGGTGCGTGCCGCGCGGTCCAGCAGGGCGTATGAACTTTCCGACAGCGCGGCGGCCACGCCGCTTAAGTGCAGGTGGCGGGCGCTGGCGAAGTACGATTCGTTAAAGTCGTCCGGCGAAAGATGGCTGGCGGCGGATCCTTTACGGAAGTATTCCACGATGGGATCGGTTCCATTTTCAACTTTAGATTTCAGCTGAAAGCCGGTAGCGTAGCGGCTATCGGTGCTCACGCCGCAGGCGTCGATCCCCTCCTTCGCCAGCGTATTGAGGACGAAGCGGCCAAAGCTGTCCGCGCCAACGCGGCTTACCCAGCCGACGCTTAAGCCGAGGCGGGCCAGCCCGGTCGCGACGTTCAGCTCCGCGCCCGCCACGCGCTTCATAAAGTGTTCTACATCGGCCAGCTCGCCGGTTTCGGTGGCGACAAACATCGCCATAGCTTCGCCTATCGTGATGACATCTAATGGTTTTTGCATAACTTAATCCTCACGTAACAGCTTGACGTAGCGGCGGGTCACGGCTGTCAGGTCATGGCCAGTCAGCGGAAATTCGATCCCCCGCGGGGCATCGGCGGGCAGGTTGTTGAGCAGCGCCAGCCAGCGTGCGGAGGCCTCATCCGGCGGCACGGCGCGAAACTGCGAATGGTGCGGCTCAGCCGCCTTAACATGAATATAGCTAACGGCCGGGGCCAGGTGGCGCGCAGCCTCTTCCGGCGAGTCGCCGACCCATAGCCAGTTGCCCATATCAAAGGTGAGGGTGATCGGCAGCTGATTAACCCGGCAGGCGGCTTTGAAGCGCTGCATCGGCGCCAGCTGGCCGCAGTCGGTTTGGTCGTTTTCCACCACCAGCGCCATCCCGCTCTCCTGCAGAATTTCGCGCAGGGCTTCGAGGTCATCGTGGTGGCTAAAGTGGCCCAGCGAGAGCTTCAGCCACAGCGCGTTGAGCGTTTGCGCTTCCTGTAAAAAGTCGCTAAGACGCGGGTTGAGCGAGCCGTCTGCGGCAAACAGGGCTTCCGGCGCGGAATAGCAGACCAGCAGGCCGCGACGCTCAATGTCGGCCGCTAATTCCGCCAGGCGGGACAGTTCATCAGGGGTGAACAGTTCGCGGCGGATCTCTACGCCATCGGCGCCGGAACCGGCGATAAACGGCAGGACGGCGGACTGCCCGCCCAGCGCTTTAACGTGGTCATTCCCGTACGCGGCGGTAACGACAATAATCTTTCTGGCCATCCCAATACTCCCGACGATTATCTGATGCGTTGCTTATTACGCTAGATGGTATCGGTTCCAAAGCAAAGGCCAGGATGTCTGATTTATGATCGCCATCACGAAGGATCGCTAGCGGGAGGTTGAGCCTCTGACGATCAGCTCTCCGGAAAATACCCTTTCGCAGACCGGGTCGGTGCTGCCTTCAATCCGGCGCACCACCTGCTCGACGGCGGCGAAGCCAATCTGCCAGGTCGGCTGTTTGAGCGTAGTAATCCCCACGCCCGCCAGCTCGGCCCACTCCAGTTCATCGAAGCCCAGCAGGCCGATATCGCTGCCCCAAATCAGGCCAACGCGTTTCAGGGAGCGTGCCACCTGCAGCGTCAGCGCGCCGTTGGCGGAAATTACCGCCTTACGCATGCCGCGATGGTGGGAGTGGAAATGACGCAGGACGTTATCCAGCATCGCGCCATCGTTCAACGGCACTTCGGCGTTTTCCGCGACGATGCCGGTATGGCGCTGGAGCGTCTGGCGAAACGCGCTCAGGCGCTCGCGACGGGTATTGACTGAGCCAAGAGGCTCGCTGAGGAACAACAGCGCTTCGAAGCCTTTCTCCACCAGATGTTCGGTGGCCGTGGTGGCGGCCTGGGTATTATCGAGGCCGACGACATCGCAGGCGAATTCCGGAATCTTGCGGTCGATAAGCACCATCGGCAGCGCCGACTGCTGCAGGCGGTTAAGGCCATCCTCACGCATCCCGACGGCGTTGACCACAATCCCCTCGACCTGGTAGCTGCGCAGCAGGTCGAGATAGTGCAGTTCCTGATCCAGCTCGTTGTTGGTATTACATACCAGTAGGGTGAATCCCTTTTCACGACAGGCCGCTTCAATACCGCTGAGCACGTTGACGGAGTAGGGATTGGTAATATCGGCGATGATCAGGCCGATCAGTCGGGTGCGGCCATGCTTCAGGCCGCGGGCCATCAGGCTGGGACGATAGTCGAGCTCGGCAATGGCTTTTTCAATGCGTCCCAGCAAATCGTCGGAAAGCAGGTGCTTCTCGCCGTTCAGATAGCGTGAAATGCTGGTTTTGCCGGTCTTTGCGGCTTTCGCCACATCGCTAATGGTTGCTCGCGCCGCTTTCGCCATGGTGGCTTCCTTTGCTGAAATCTGCACACACCTTAGCGCGAAAATCCGCTATATCAAGCATTTTGCCCGGCGATTCGCCGGGCAAAGGGGGAGGTTACTGCAGCGGGCTGAGGGTAATTTCCACGCGGCGGTTCTGCGCTTTCCCTTCCGCCGTGCTGTTGCTGGCGATGGGGTTCGCCGGACCCATGCCGGTCGTGCGGATGCGACTGGCCGCTACGCCCTGGGTGATAAGCGCGCTGGCGACGCTCTCCGCGCGCTGCTGAGAAAGACGCATATTCAGATCCTGGCTACCGGTACTGTCGGTATAGCCAACCACGTTAACCGCGGTTTTCTCATACTCTTTGAGCACCATTGCCACCCCGGTCAGGGTATTGGCGCCTGCCGGTTTGAGATTGGCGCTGCTGCTGTCGAAGGTCACATTGTTTGGCATATTCAGTACGATATTGTCACCGTTGCGCGTCACGCTTACGCCGGTTCCCTGCATTTTGTCGCGCAGCTTCGCTTCCTGCACGTCCATGTAGTAACCGATGCCGCCGCCCAGCGCTGCACCGGCCGCTGCGCCAATCAGCGCGCCTTTGCCGCGGTCATGTTTGGAAGAGGAGAGCACGCCGACGCCTGCGCCGACCAATGAACCAATGCCCGCGCCGATCCCGGATTTACCCGCTTCGCGTTCGCCAGTGTAGGGGTTGGTGGTACAGCCAGAAATGACCAGTGCGCCGCTAACGATAGCCGCAATCATGAGTACGCGTTTTTTCATCTTAATTCCTTAATCCTTTTTATTCTTTGCCACAGCGACCGTGACGGTTGATTATGACGCCCGAAGCCGGAGAAAATTCCGCAGAGAGCATCTCAATTTGTAAATAACATTGAACGGCTGAATAACTTGTCGTCACTACACCTGCTATCGCTGACCAGGAGTCCGTTTTGCCAACCTCATCTGCCACCAAAACTATTCTGACCGCCGCCCACTGGGGACCCATACTGGTCGAAACCGATGGTGAAAACGTCATCTCGTCGCGCGGAGCGCTTGATACGCCTTTCGCCAACTCCCTGCAAACTGCCGTGCGCGATCAGGTGCACAGCAAAACTCGGGTACGTTACCCGATGGTGCGTAAGGGCTTCCTCGCCTCGCCAGAAAGCCCACAAGGCGTGCGCGGGCAGGACGAGTTTGTGCGGGTGAGCTGGGAGCAGGCGCTGGATCTGATTCACGCTCAGCATCGACGCATTCGCGACAGCTATGGCCCGAGCGCCATCTTCGCGGGTTCCTACGGCTGGCGTTCTAACGGCGTGCTGCACAAAGCGGCGACGCTGCTCCAGCGCTATATGAGCCTGGCGGGCGGTTATACCGGGCATCTGGGCGATTATTCCACCGGCGCGGCGCAGGCGATCATGCCGTACGTGGTTGGCGGTAATGAGGTTTATCAGCAGCAGACCAGCTGGCCAATGGTGCTGGAACATAGCGATGTGGTGGTGCTGTGGAGCGCTAACCCATTAAATACGCTAAAAATTGCCTGGAACGCTTCCGATGAGCAGGGCATCCCGTGGTTCGATCGTCTGCGTCAGAGCGGGAAGCGGGTGATCTGCATCGATCCAATGCGATCGGAAACGGCGGAATTCTTTGGCGACGCGGCGGAGTGGATCGCCCCGCATATGGGCACCGACGTGGCGCTGATGCTCGGTATCGCCCATACGCTGGTGGAAAACGGCTGGCAGGATGACGCGTTTTTGGCCCGCTGCACCAGCGGCTATGACGTTTTCGCTCGCTATCTGACCGGGGAGAGCGACGGAACGGCCAAAACGGCGGAATGGGCGGCGGCGATCTGCGGCATTAGCGCGGAGAAAATTCGCGAACTGGCACAACTTTTCCACGAAAACACCACCATGTTAATGTCCGGCTGGGGAATGCAGCGCCAGCAGTTTGGCGAACAAAAGCACTGGATGCTGGTGACCCTTGCCGCCATGCTCGGCCAGATTGGCACCGAGGGCGGAGGCTTTGGCCTCTCCTATCACTTTGCCAACGGCGGCAACCCTACGCGCCGCGCGGCGGTGCTGGCCTCAATGCAGGGCAGCGTGGCGGGCGGTACCGATGCAGTGGAAAAAATCCCGGTCGCGCGCATCGTTGAAGCGCTGGAAAACCCCGGGGCGTCTTATCAACATAACGGTATGGAACGCCGCTTCCCGGATATCCGCTTTATCTGGTGGGCGGGCGGCGCCAACTTTACCCATCATCAGGATACCAATCGCCTGATCCGCGCCTGGCAAAAGCCGGAGCTGGTGGTGATTTCCGAATGCTTCTGGACCGCGGCGGCGCGCCATGCCGATATCGTCCTGCCTGCGACAACCTCATTTGAACGCAACGATATGACGATGACCGGCGATTACAGTAACCAGCATCTGGTGCCGATGAAACGGGTGGTCGCGCCGCGCGATGAAGCGCGCGATGATTTCGAGGTTTTCGCCGATCTCAGCGAGCGCTGGGAAGCGGGCGGGCGGGAGCGCTTCACTGAGGGTAAAAACGATCTGCAGTGGCTGGAGACGTTTTACCAGATTGCCGCCCAGCGCGGGGCGGCGCAGCAGGTTTCCCTGCCGCCGTTCGCCCAGTTCTGGCAGGACAATCAGTTGATTGAAATGCCGGAAAATCCTGAAAACGCGCGTTTCGCCCGCTTTGCCGCCTTCAGGGCCGATCCGCTGGCGAATCCGCTGAAAACCGCCAGCGGAAAAATTGAAATTCACTCGCCGACCATCGCCGGGTTTGCTTATGCGGATTGCCCGCCGCATCCTATGTGGCTGGAGCCGGACGAGTGGCACGGCAATGCGCAGGCAGGCCAGCTTCAGGTGCTTTCCGCACATCCGGCGCATCGCCTTCATAGCCAGCTCAACCAGACGTCGCTGCGTGAACGGTACGCTGTGGCGGGCCGTGAACCGTTAACCCTTCATCCGCAGGATGCGCAGGCGCGCAATATTGCCGATGGCGATCTGGTGCGGGTATGGAATTCACGCGGTCAGGTGCTGGCCGGCGCAGTGGTAACCGACGGTATCCGTCCGGGGGTTATTTGCCTGCATGAAGGGGCGTGGCCGGATCTCGACGCTCAGGCGGGTATCTGCAAAAACGGTGCGGTAAACGTGCTTACCAAAGATATTCCCACCTCGCGACTGGGCAACGGCTGCGCCGGAAATACGGCGCTGGCCTGGCTGGAAAAATATACCGGACCCGAGCTTACGCTGACGGCATTTGATCCGCCGACCAATGCATAATCCAGGTTGGATGCTGGGTTTCATCCTGCCATGCGCAGTCTTCAATGCGGAAGCCTTGCGCATGGTAGAAATTTACCGCCTGAACGTTTTTCTGATATACCTCGAGGCTGAGCCAGCCGTAGTGTTTTTTGACTTCGCCGATTAGCGCGCTGCCGATACCCTGTCTGACGGCGTCCGGCGCAACGAACAGCGCGCCGATGAAGCGGGATTCCATTACGCTGATAAAGCCCTTCAGCATGCCATCCTGTTCCCAGACCCAGGTTTGGGCGGCGGGCAGATAAACGTCGCGCACTATCGCCAGGCTATCATGCCAGTAGCTTTCGGCGATAAACGGGTGCGCGTGGATCGTACTTTCCAGCCACAGCTCAAGCAGCGGGCCGGTTTCGCTAGCGTCCCAGTGACGAATCATCCTGGCCTCCTGTGCGACAGAAACAGCCGGTGACGTGGTCATTGACCAGACCGCAGGCCTGCATAAAGGAGTAGCAGATAGTGGAGCCGACAAACTTAAAGCCGCGTTTTTTCAGCGCTTTCGATAGCGCGTCAGAAGCGGGGGTGGTTGTCGGGATCTCCGCCAGCGTGGCGGCGGTCGTCACCTGCGGTTGATTGTCGACGAACGACCAGACGAAATCTGCGAAAGGTTCGCCATTTTCTTCCATTGCCAGGAAGGCGCGAGCGTTGCCGATGATGGCCTGGATTTTACCGCGGTGGCGAATAATACCGGCGTCGAGAAGCAGACGTTCAATATCTTCTTCACCCATAGCGGCGACGCGAACCGGGTCAAACTGGTGAAAAGCGTTGCGGTAGTTTTCACGCTTTTTCAGCACGGTGATCCACGATAGTCCGGCCTGCTGGCCCTCAAGGCAAATCATCTCAAACAGCTTACGAGGATTCTTTTCCGCAACGCCCCACTCGCTATCGTGATACTCAATGTATAAAGGATCCTGACTGACCCATCCGCAACGTTGCATCTGCCTCTCCCTTTTGTCATAAAAATCAGTCGTTCAACTTGACGGCTGAAAGATAAAGATAATAGTTAATACAGGGTTATTATTCCCACAGCAGGAATAGGGCACCCCATAAAAAAACACAGCAACTTTGCCGTTTCGGCTCTTTTTGGAGTCGCATTAATGATAATAAAGAAATGCAATGGCCTCCGGGGATTCCTGGTCCCGGCGTGCGTATCCGTCTGGGCGTCGTGTGTTGCCGGTGCGAATGCCTGGCAACAGGAATATATCGCTATCGATACAAAAAGTAATACAGCGGAACGCTATACATGGGACAGCGATCACCAACCGCGCTATGAAGATATTCTCGCGGAGCGGATAAATGCGGCCGACGATCCTTCAGGACTGGCATTTAATAAGGCAGTCTCCCCGGCAGATAGCGCCCGCGGGATGAGCGTCGGCTGGAATTTCTCTCTGCTCGAGGGCATGACGTCCGGTCCGGTAGCCAGTTTACATACCGATTTGACTTCGCCGCTGCTTAGCCGAAATGCCGCCGGAGCCGGCTATGTGAATACGCTGGGCTGGCGGGTCGATTACCAGAAATTATGGGGCGTACATCCGTGGGCGCAGGTGAGCTATAACCAGGGATTAACGACGGATTCTGGCGGGCCGAATCGCGCGCAGGATGGCGCCTGGCGGGACGTGACCTTTGGCGCGGATATGTCGCTTAACCCCCATATAGCCGCCTGGGCGGCGCTATCGCAGGCGGATAATGTGACCTCCGGGGAAAACTATCTCTATTTAATGGGCGTGAGCGCCAATTTTTAATTTATTTGTATCATGTTTTATTTAATTTATTAACGTATTAGTTACAGCAGTGACGCATCTTGCAGCGATAGTGGACACTAACTTTGCAGTAAATATTTAAGGCGTGAATGTTTTGCAATGTCATTCATTCCGTCTTTTATGCATTTCATTCCGCAGTAGCGGCAGCTCATGCCTTTTTTCCCCAGGCTTACAGGGGACTTCGTTATGGTGGCGGCAGTTAATTATTCAGGACAACTGCTATGAACGCTGCAAACCGTCAATACACCCGCTGGCTCACGCTGCTCGGCACTATCATTACGCAATTTGCGCTGGGATCGGTTTATACATGGAGTTTGTTCAATAGTTCCCTTTCCGCCAAGCTGGACGAACCGGTAAGCCAGGTGGCGTTCTCATTTGGCCTGCTAAGCCTTGGTCTGGCGCTCTCCTCATCCGTGGCGGGTAAATTACAGGAACGTTTTGGCGTCAAACGCGTCACCATGGCGTCAGGCGTTCTGCTGGGCCTCGGTTTCTTCCTTACCGCTCATTCAAACAGCCTGATGATGCTGTGGCTGAGCGCGGGCCTGCTGGTGGGGCTGGCGGATGGCGCCGGCTATCTGCTCACGCTGTCAAACTGCGTCAAATGGTTCCCGGAACGTAAGGGGCTGATCTCCGCCTTTTCCATCGGTTCTTATGGGCTTGGCAGCCTGGGCTTTAAATTTATTGATTCCCATCTGCTGGCGACGGTCGGCCTTGAGAAAACCTTTATTATCTGGGGCGCTATCGTGCTGGTGATGATTGTGTTCGGCGCGACGCTGATGAAAGACGCACCGAACCATACCGCTACCGCCAACAACGGCGTCGTCGAAAACGACTTCACCCTTGCCGAATCGATGCGTAAACCACAGTACTGGATGCTGGCGGTAATGTTCCTGACCGCCTGCATGAGCGGCCTGTACGTGATTGGCGTGGCGAAAGATATTGCCCAGGGGATGGTGCACCTTGATGTGGCGACGGCAGCTAACGCGGTCACGGTGATCTCTATCGCTAACCTTAGCGGTCGCCTGGTGCTGGGGATCCTGTCTGATAAAATGTCCCGTATTCGAGTGATTACCATCGGGCAGGTTGTTTCGCTTATCGGTATGGCGGCGCTGCTGTTCGCTCCGCTGAACGCCACCACTTTCTTCGCCGCCATTGCCTGCGTGGCCTTTAACTTCGGCGGTACGATTACCGTCTTCCCGTCGCTGGTCAGCGAATTCTTTGGTCTCAATAACCTGGCGAAAAATTACGGCGTGATTTATCTCGGCTTTGGTATCGGCAGCATTTGCGGTTCCCTGATTGCGTCCCTGTTCGGCGGTTTCTACGTGACCTTCTGCGTCATCTTTGCGCTGCTGATTCTCTCCCTGGCGCTATCGACCACCATCCGCCAGCCGAAAAGTGAGATTTATCACGAAGCGCATGCCTGAAGCCGGGCGTTATCGTGGTCTCGATGATTAATCACCTAAGCTAATAGTGCCAATCCAACCAAATGTTTTGTAAATGTTTGGTTGGATCACATTCCCTCCTGATACTTTTCCCTTCCGCTGTGGTCTACTTAGCGCGCATTGTAGAGGTTTCTTATAACCAAGCTAAACGCACTTTATTAACCTGCTTACTTATATTGCTTAAGTCGGGCGGTTTTATCTCTTCGTTTTCCAGGTTTTTTGCATGAAATACATTAAAACGATGACGCAGCTGAAGCTTAGTATCTGGCTGGCGCTGTACATCGGCTGGTTTATGAACGCTGCCGTACTCTTCCGCCGCTTCGAAGGGTACGCTCAGGAATTTACCATCTGGAAAGGACTCTCAGGGGCAGTGGAACTGGTCGGGACTTTCCTGGTCACCTTCTTTCTGCTGCGTATTTTGTCGCTGTTCGGACGCCGGGTCTGGCGTATCCTCGCGACTATCGTCGTTCTATTCTCCGCTGCCGCCAGCTATTACATGACCTTCCTGAACGTGGTGATCGGCTACGGGATTATCGCCTCGGTGATGACCACCGACATCGACTTATCCAGAGAGGTGATCGGCTGGCACCTGATCCTCTGGCTGGTGCTGATGAGCGCGCTGCCGCTGCTGCTTATCTGGAGCAACCGCTGCCGCTTCACGCTGCTGCGGCAAATTCGTACCCCTGGCCAGCGGATGAAGAATATTACGATCGTATTGCTGGCGGGATTGATGGTCTGGGGGCCAATCCGTTTGCTGGAGGTCCGTCAGAAGAACTTCGAGCGGAGCTCAGAGGTCGATCTGCCAAGCTACGGCGGCGTAGTGGCTAACTCCTACCTGCCGTCAAACTGGCTTTCGGCGCTGGGGCTGTACGCGTGGGCGCAGGTTGATGAGTCATCGGATACTAAATCCCTGATTAATCCGGCGAAAAAATTTACCTACGTGGCGCCCGAAGGGCTCGACGATACCTACGTGGTGTTTATCATCGGCGAAACCACCCGCTGGGATCATATGGGGATTCTGGGCTATAGCCGTAATACCACGCCTAAGCTGGCGCAGGAGAAAAACCTGGTCGCTTTTCGCGGATACTCCTGCGATACCGCGACTAAGCTGTCCCTGCGCTGTATGTTCGTCCGTCAGGGCGGGGCGGATGATAATCCGCAGCGGACGCTGAAAGAGCAGAACGTTTTTGCCGTTCTGCATCAGCTTGGCTTTACCGGCGACCTGTATGCCATGCAGAGCGAGATGTGGTTCTACAGCAACACGATGGCGAACAATATCGCCTATCGCGAGCAGATTGGCGCGGAGCCGAGTAACCGCGGCAAGAGCGTTGACGATATGCTGCTGGTGGACGAAATGAAGCGCGGTCTGGCGAAGAATCCCAATGGTAAGCATCTGATTATTCTGCATACCAAAGGGTCGCACTTTAACTATACCCAGCGCTATCCGCGCAGTTTTGCGCAGTGGCAGCCGGAGTGCGTTGGCGTCGATAATAAGTGTTCGAAGGCTGAGCTGATTAACTCGTATGATAACAGCGTGACCTATGTCGATCACTTTATTGTCAGCGTGCTGGATCAGCTGCGGGATAAGAAAGCGATTGTTTTCTATGCCGCCGACCACGGCGAGTCCATTAATGAGCGCGAGCACCTACACGGTACGCCTCGCAAGATGGCGCCGCCGGAGCAGTTCCGCGTGCCGATGATGGTATGGATGTCGGATAAGTATCTGGCGTCTCCCGATCATGCCGCCTCTTTTGGTCGCCTGAAGCAGCAGGCAGCCATGAAGGTGCCGCGCCGCCACGTAGAGCTGTATGACACCATTATGGGCTGTCTTGGCTATACTTCGCCGGACGGCGGGATTAACCAATATAACAACTGGTGCCACGTTCCTGACGCTGCGGCGAAAAAGCCGTAGCGGAGTGGCGAGTTTCTCGCCGCTTGAGCGACTTTTTCATAATAAGGCATTGACGGGTGTGTATCGCAGCAGTAAGATGCGCCCGCATTCGGTGATTGGCGCAGCCTGGTAGCGCACTTCGTTCGGGACGAAGGGGTCGGAGGTTCGAATCCTCTATCACCGACCAAATTCAAAAGCCTGCTCAACGAGCAGGCTTTTTTGCATCTGTAGCTTTTACTGATATGCAGCATCGCCTCCGGGAAATTAGCCGCATCGCACACCGCTCCCGGGGGCGGCGCAAAGCGCCTTGCCCGGGCTACAGGTTCAGCATTGTTTGCGGGCAGGTAGCCCGGACAGATGCGCAGCATCGCCTCCGGGAAAAGGCGCTGCCTGCTAAGAGTGTGAAAAAACGCATCCATCCTCATTTCCTGCCGCCAATTCCCTGTTTTGTGACATCTTCCATTGTATTTTTTTATATATGCTCCGATCTTTTTTCGCGAAGCTTATGGATAACTTCAGCATTTTCCGCTGTGCGTTTTAACGTTCACGCTATTTATCGCTCACATATTGGTCACATCGCAAGAAATTTTTACCATTTCCTGGAATTGCTTATGACTGCCTGTTGAAAAATATAAAGGGCTTTATTCTGTCTATTGGCCGCTAGCATAAATTTCTCTGCTGGAAATAGCGCATTGCACTTTTTTTAATCTTTGCCTGCCGATTCTCACCCCGGATGTAAAACCAGGTTGGCTGTATTGACGTTTCCCCATTCTGTTGACAGATTGTAGGGCATGAGGGGCATTTCATGGAGAATCCGTACTGCAACTCAGTCGTTTTTGCGAAAGGAATCCCCATCTCTCTCAACGCTTTCGGGCACCACCGACCGGACCGGGTATATTCTAAATAGTTCGAGCTGCGGGAAGGCGGCAAGCTTGAGAATCCCCAGGAGCATAGATGGCTATGTGACTGGAGCGATCGAGCGCAGCCAACGCATCCGTAGTTCGAAATATGACGAATAAAAATAAATAAAGGTCTGGCGGATATATGCAAACAACATCACATTTGGAGCAGAATAATGAGTATTTCCTTGAAGAAATCAGGGATGCTGAAGCTTGGTCTGAGCCTGGTTGCCATGACCGTCGCAGCAAGCGTACAAGCGAAGACCCTGGTTTATTGTTCAGAAGGTTCGCCGGAAGGCTTTAACCCACAGCTCTTCACCTCTGGTACCACCTATGACGCCAGCTCAGTGCCAATTTATAACCGCCTGGTAGAATTCAAAACCGGCACCACGGAAGTTATTCCGGGCCTGGCGGAGATATGGGAAGTTAGTGAAGACGGAAAAACCTATACTTTCCATCTGCGTAAAGACGTGAAGTGGCAGGATAACAAAGATTTTAAACCGACCCGCACGCTGAACGCCGATGACGTCGTTTTCTCATTCGACAGACAAAAAAATACCAATAGCCCGTACCACAAAGTGTCTGGCGGCAGCTATGAATACTTTGAAGGCATGGGATTACCAGACCTGATTAGCGAAGTGAAGAAAGTGGACGATAATACCGTCCAGTTCGTGCTGACCCGTCCGGAATCGCCGTTCCTTGCCGACCTCGCTATGGACTTCGCCTCTATTCTGTCAAAAGAGTATGCCGATAACATGCTGAAAGCCGGTACGCCGGAGAAAGTGGACCTCAACCCAATCGGTACCGGTCCGTTCCAGCTGCTGCAGTATCAAAAAGACTCCCGTATTCTCTATAAAGCCTTCCCGGGTTACTGGGGCACTAAGCCGAAAATCGATCGCCTGGTCTTCTCCATCACCCCTGATGCTTCCGTGCGCTACGCTAAGCTGCAGAAAAATGAATGCCAGATCATGCCGTACCCGAACCCGGCAGACATCGCGCGCATGAAGGAAGACAAAAATATCACCCTGCTGGAACAGCCGGGTCTGAACGTCGGCTACCTCTCTTTCAACACCGAGAAGAAGCCGCTGGATGATGTCAAAGTTCGTCAGGCGCTGACCTACGCGGTAAACAAAGAAGCGATTATCAAAGCCGTTTATCAGGGCGCCGGCCAGGCCGCGAAGAACCTGATCCCGCCGACCATGTGGGGCTATAACGACGACATTAAAGACTACACCTACGATCCAGAAAAAGCGAAAGCGCTGCTGAAAGAGGCAGGACTGGAAAAAGGCTTTACCATCGACCTGTGGGCGATGCCGGTACAGCGTCCGTATAACCCGAACGCGCGCCGTATGGCTGAGATGATTCAGGCCGACTGGGCTAAAGTTGGCGTCCAGGCCAAGATCGTGACCTTCGAGTGGGGTGAATACCTCAAACGCGCGAAAGCGGGCGAGCACCAGACCGTAATGATGGGCTGGACCGGCGACAACGGGGATCCGGATAACTTCTTCGCGACCCTGTTTAGCTGCGCCGCGGCAAAAGACGGTTCTAACTACTCCCGCTGGTGCTACAAGCCGTTTGAAGACTTGATTCAACCGGCTCGCGCTACCGACGACCACAACAAGCGTATTGAGCTGTACAAACAGGCTCAGGTTGTGATGCACGACCAGGCGCCGGCGCTGATCGTCGCTCACTCCACCGTCTATGAGCCGGTGCGTAAAGAGGTCAAAGGCTACGTGGTCGATCCATTAGGTAAACACCACTTCGATAACGTCTCTATCGAATAATAACAGCGTGTTTCCCCTCTCCCCGCCTTGGGGAGAGGGAATTGACATTTGTGAGCAATACAGACGTCCTGTCACCAGGCGGGTCGTCACTAGAGAGAATCCGGGTTATGTTGCAGTTCATTCTCCGACGTTTGGGACTTGTCATCCCGACATTTATCGGTATTACCCTTCTCACTTTTGCCTTCGTTCATATGATTCCCGGCGACCCGGTGATGATTATGGCGGGCGAACGTGGTATTTCCCCTGAACGTCACGCGCAGCTGCTGGCCGAGATGGGCCTTGATAAACCGATGTGGCAGCAGTACGTCAACTATATTTGGGGCGTGATGCACGGTGATTTGGGCATCTCGCTGAAAAGCCGTATTCCCGTCTGGGAAGAGTTCGTACCGCGCTTTAAAGCCACGATGGAGCTGGGCGTCTGCGCGATGATTTTTGCCGTCATTGTCGGTATCCCGGTGGGCGTGCTGGCGGCGGTTAAGCGCGGCTCTATCTTCGACCACACCTCCGTTGGCCTCGCGCTGACCGGCTACTCTATGCCCATCTTCTGGTGGGGCATGATGCTAATCATGCTGGTGTCGGTGCAGCTCAATCTGACGCCGGTTTCCGGGCGTATCAGCGATACCGTCTTCCTTGACGATACCCTGCCGTTGACCGGATTTATGCTGATCGATACCGCGATTTGGGGCGAGCCGGGCGACTTTATTGATGCGGTAATGCATATGATCCTGCCCGCGGTGGTGCTGGGGACGATTCCCCTGGCGGTGATCGTGCGTATGACCCGTTCGTCGATGCTGGAAGTGCTGGGTGAGGATTATATCCGTACCGCGCGCGCGAAAGGCCTGACGCGGATGCGGGTAATCATCGTGCATGCTTTACGTAACGCGATGCTGCCGGTGGTCACGGTTATCGGCCTGCAGGTCGGTACGCTGCTGGCGGGGGCTATCCTGACCGAAACCATCTTCTCCTGGCCGGGCCTTGGCCGCTGGCTGATTGATGCGCTGCAGCGCCGCGACTATCCGGTGGTGCAGGGCGGGGTGCTGCTGGTGGCGACGATGATTATTCTCGTCAACCTGCTGGTCGACCTATTGTACGGCGTGGTGAACCCGCGTATCCGGCATAAGAAGTAAGGGGCCATCATGTCACAAGTTACTGAAAATAAAGTTGTCGCCGCGCCGGTGCCAATGACCCCGTTGCAGGAGTTCTGGCACTATTTTAAACGTAATAAAGGCGCCGTCGTGGGGCTGGCCTATGTCGCGGTGATGATCATCATCGCCGTCTTCGCCAACTTCCTCGCGCCTTACAATCCGGCGGATCAGTTCCGCGATGCGCTGCTGGCTCCGCCGTTCTGGCAGGAGGGCGGCAGCATGTCCCACCTGCTCGGCACCGATGACGTTGGCCGCGATATCCTGTCGCGCCTGATGTACGGCGCGCGCCTGTCGCTGCTGGTAGGCTGTCTGGTCGTTGTGCTATCGCTGATCCTCGGTGTGGTGCTCGGTCTTGTCGCGGGCTATTTTGGCGGCGTGATTGACTCGGTCATTATGCGCGTTGTCGACATTATGCTGGCCCTGCCAAGTCTGCTGCTGGCGCTGGTGCTGGTGGCCATCTTCGGCCCGTCGATCGTCAATGCCTCTATAGCGCTGACCTTTGTCGCCCTGCCGCACTACGTGCGTCTGACCCGCGCGGCGGTGCTGGTAGAGGTGAACCGCGATTACGTCACCGCTTCCCGCGTGGCGGGGGCCGGCGCGATGCGTCAGATGTTCATCAACATTCTTCCTAACTGCCTTGCGCCGCTGATTGTTCAGGCGTCTCTGGGCTTCTCTAACGCCATTCTCGATATGGCCGCTCTTGGCTTCCTTGGCATGGGTGCGCAGCCGCCGACACCGGAGTGGGGCACGATGCTCTCCGACGTGTTGCAGTTCGCGCAGAGCGCCTGGTGGGTCGTCACCTTTCCCGGTGTCGCTATCCTGCTGACGGTGCTGGCATTTAACCTGATGGGTGACGGTCTGCGTGACGCGCTCGATCCCAAACTGAAGCAGTAAGAGGTTCGAGATGGCGTTATTAAATGTAGATAAACTCTCGGTGCACTTCGGCGACGAAGGGACGCCGTTCCGCGCCGTAGATCGCGTGAGCTACAGCGTAAATCAGGGCGAAGTGGTTGGTATCGTCGGCGAGTCCGGTTCGGGTAAATCGGTTAGCTCTTTGGCGATTATGGGGCTGATTGACTATCCCGGCCGGGTGATGGCTGAAAAGCTGGAGTTTAACGGTCGCGACCTGAAGCGCATTTCCGAAAAAGAGCGCCGCCAGCTGGTGGGCGCGGAAGTGGCGATGATCTTCCAGGACCCGATGACCAGCCTGAATCCGTGCTATACCGTCGGCTACCAGATTATGGAAGCCATTAAGGAGCACCAGGGCGGCAACAAGAAAACCCGCGTGCAGCGGGCTATTGACCTGCTGACGCTGGTCGGTATCCCCGACCCGGCTTCGCGTCTTGATGTCTATCCGCATCAGCTTTCCGGCGGTATGAGCCAGCGCGTGATGATTGCGATGGCCATCGCCTGTCGGCCAAAGCTGCTGATTGCCGATGAACCCACGACGGCGCTGGATGTGACTATCCAGGCGCAGATCATTGAGCTGCTGCTGGAGCTGCAGCAAAAAGAGAATATGGCGCTGATTCTGATCACCCACGATCTGGCGCTGGTGGCCGAAGCGGCGCACAAAATCATCGTCATGTACGCGGGGCAGGTGGTGGAAACCGGCGACGCGCAGGATATCTTCCGCGCGCCTCGCCACCCCTATACGCAGGCGCTGCTGCGCGCGCTGCCGGAGTTCGCTCAGGATAAAGCGCGCCTTGCCTCGCTGCCGGGCGTGGTGCCGGGTAAATACGACCGTCCGAACGGCTGTTTGCTCAATCCGCGCTGCCCCTATGCGACAGACAAATGCCGCAGTGAAGAACCTGAGCTGAACCTGCTTAACGGCGGTCGCCAGTCGAAATGTCATTACCCACTTGATGATGCCGGGAGGCCTGGGCTATGAGTACGCATGAGGCCACCACGCAACAGCCTCTGTTGCTGGCCACCGATCTGAAAAAATACTACCCGGTGAAGAAGGGGCTGTTTGCGCCGGAACGCCTGGTCAAAGCGCTGGACGGCGTTTCGTTTACCCTTGAACGCGGTAAAACGCTGGCGGTGGTGGGGGAGTCTGGCTGCGGCAAGTCGACGCTCGGTCGTCTGCTGACGATGATTGAAATTCCCACCGGCGGCGAGCTTTACTACCAGGGACAGGACCTGTTGAAGCACGATCCGCAGGCGCAGAAGCTGCGCCGGCAGAAAATCCAGATTGTGTTCCAGAATCCCTACGGTTCGCTTAACCCGCGTAAAAAGGTGGGGCAGATTCTCGAGGAGCCGCTGCAGATCAACACCAGCTTGAGCAAAGAGCAGCGCCGGGAGAAGGCGCTGGCGATGATGGCGAAAGTGGGTCTGAAAACCGAACATTACGACCGTTATCCGCATATGTTCTCCGGCGGCCAGCGTCAGCGTATCGCCATTGCCCGCGGTCTGATGCTTGACCCGGACGTGGTGATCGCCGATGAACCGGTCTCCGCGCTGGACGTTTCGGTGCGCGCGCAGGTGCTGAACCTGATGATGGATTTACAGCAGGATATGGGGCTTTCTTACGTCTTCATCTCTCACGATTTGTCGGTCGTGGAGCATATCGCTGATGAAGTCATGGTGATGTATCTGGGCCGCTGCGTGGAGAAAGGGACGAAGGATCAAATCTTCAATAACCCGCAGCATCCGTACACTCAGGCGCTACTGTCAGCCACGCCGCGTCTGAATCCGGATGACCGCCGCGAGCGTATCAAGCTCACCGGCGAGCTGCCGAGCCCACTGAATCCGCCGCCGGGATGCGCGTTTAACGCCCGCTGTCGCCGCCGTTTTGGCCCATGTACCCAGCTTCAACCGCAGCTGAAAGACTACAGCGGCCAACTGGTGGCCTGCTTTGCGGTCGACCAGGATCAAAACGGCGAGAAGCCGCTGAGCTGATCCAGGTAACCGATAATCAAAGCCGAAGCCTGTGCTTCGGCTTTTTTTATCCCGGACTCAGCGCTGTTGGAACAAACCTACAACGAACAATGCTGGCACCCTACGCCAGTACAATAGTTATTGCGGGAGTTCGAGATAACTACATGAAAATATTTTGTTTTATCTTCGTTCTTTCTTTGGTTGGAGCGGGTAAGCAGCAAAGGTGATTCATGAAGTTGTTCCTTGTTGTTCGGTCAACGCTTTATATTCCTGGTTTTTGGCTAACATCCTGAGCTATTTATTTTGCGCCGCGGTGTTATTTATTATTTTAATTAAGCGTGGCAGGTGATTACTAAAGACATTAAAAAATATTAAAATGTTTTCTCTTTCGCATTCAGTCGGCGCGTATTACACGGTTTTTAAAAGTTAAACGGCATAAAAAACTACGGTCTGCTGATAGCCCGGCAGGTTGCGGGGGGATTGATGACGCTGCCGCCCAAAAAATGGGGCTATCATTTTGAAAAAGAGCTGTTAGTGTAGCCGCACTACCGCTATGGAATTAAACCAGTCAGGCTTATTCAAAATAATCAAATTAATACTAAAGTTAGCGTATCGTGACGGGCGTAACTCCCCAAAAAACAACCCATTAAACTATGCTCTGGCGGCATAGCATGACAATTAAAACAGATTAAATATGATGTATTTAAAATCATGAGGTTATCTATGAACCATTATGATGATTTGCAGCGCTTTAAGGAAAAGACGCGGACACACAGTCTCCCATTCAAGGACCTCTCATCAGAAACCGGCGCCGGTGAAAAAGGCGATTGGGTTATTCTCAATCAGCTTATTCCTGCGGAGCAAGCATCCTCTTTGGCTATGGGCGGATCGGTATCTTTACCTCTGCCGCAGCTGGTGCCGGCCAATATGTTTCATCAGGTGGAGCGGACAGCCATTCAGACCGCGCCGGCGACATCGTCGGTTGCGCCGTCGGTAATGATTCCCGACCCTACAGCCCCATCCGCGCCGCAGCCTGTTCCCGCGGTGAGTCATATTGCTCCGGTTGCCGTAGAACCGATAGTGCAGGCAGGCGAGGCCGCGACCGGGCAAGCGTTCCGGACAGCCGTATCGCAACCTGTTGCGCTGCTATCTGACCACGTGCCAGCTCCGGCTGTCAGACCTCGCCCGGTGATAGCGCCGACGGTGGACGGTTTTGCCCATCTCTTTGCGGCAAAAACGGTGGCGCCAGCGGCGAAAGATAAAGATCAGCCCCTGAAATCACTCTTAGAAAGGATTGCGACATGCCGTTGATCTGCGTGTGTTCGCCGAAAGGCGGCGTAGGAAAGACGACCCTGGCGGCAAACCTGGCCTGGGCGTTGGCCCGCGCAGGCAGCAAAGTCCTCGCTCTGGATTTTGATGTGCAGAACGCGCTGCGCCTGCATTTTGGCGTGCCTCTCGGCGATGAGCGTGGGTATGCCGCAAAAGCGCTGGAGCTCCATGACTGGAGCCAGTGCGTGTTAAGCGCCGGCAGCAATATTTTCGTTTTGCCCTACGGCGAGGTGAGCGAGGCGCAGCGACAGGCGTTCGATGAGCGTCTGACCCATGACGCGCATTTCCTGACGCGCGGGCTGGCGGCACTGCTTAACTACCCTGGGCTGATTACCGTTGCCGACCTGCCGCCGGGTCCTTCACCCGCGCTAAAGGCGCTGACTTCGCTGGCCGACATGCATCTGGTACCGCTGCTGGCGGATACCGCATCGATGTCCGCATTGTCGCACGTGGAAAAGCAGCGCCTGACCGGAGGCGCTCTCAACGCTAAACACGGTCACTATTTTGTGATTAACCAGAGCGATAACCGTCGCCAGGTCAGTCGCGATGTCACGGCGTTGATGGAAGAAAAGCTGGGCGATCGTCTGCTGGGCATTATTCATCGTGATGAAAGCGTGGTGGAGGCAAATGCCTCCCAGAAGTCGATCCTCGACTTTAACTCATCCTCCGCAGCCGCCTTTGATATTGAAATTATTGCCAAAAAAATCTCTGCGCAGTTGGGTATCAATATCGGCGACGGCACGGTGCACAGCCAGCCTCGCAGGTCAGGTCTTTAATTTAACTGCAGGGCTGCTCAATGAAAAAAACGCTTTTCTGGGCGCTGGTATTGGTGCTTGCGCCCATTGCCGTGCTGGTGGTGATTACGCCGATGGACAGCCAAAAGCAGTCTATTTTTGGCCTGCTGAGCATCGGTATTCTCTTTGTTATGGGTTTCAGTAAAAACCGCAGCGTTTCCGTCATTATGGTGGTGACATCGCTGTTGATGTCGACCCGTTATATGTATTTTCGTCTGACGCAGACCCTGCATTTCAACTCCACCATCGAAGCGATTCTGGGAATGGGGTTGTTTCTGGCGGAAGTCTATATCTGGGTGATGTTGCTGCTGAACTACCTGCAAACGGTCTGGCCGCTGAAGCGTGAAATCGTCCCGTTGCCCGATGATATGAGCCAGTGGCCGACGGTAGATATCTATATTCCCAGCTATAACGAACCGCTTGAAGTGGTGCGTGATACCGTGCTCGCTGCGCAATGTATTGATTATCCAAAAGATAAATTAAAAATCTATTTGCTGGATGACGGCAAGCGTAACGAATTCGCGGTATTCGCCGCCGACGTTGGGGTAGGGTATATCACCCGCAACGATAACAAACACGCCAAGGCAGGCAACCTCAACCACGCGATGACGCTAACCAACGGCGAGCTGATCTGCGTTTTTGACTGCGACCACGTGGCAACCCGCGTCTTCTTGCAGGCAACGGTGGGGGGATTCCTCAAAGACCCGATGCTGGCGCTGGTGCAGACGCCGCACTATTTTTACTCGCCGGATCCCTTCGAGCGCAATCTCTCCGTCGGCCGCAATATTCCCAACGAAGGGA
The DNA here is from genome assembly GCF_040065135.1 of Klebsiella sp. CN_Kp066. Classification (NCBI taxonomy): domain Bacteria; kingdom Pseudomonadati; phylum Pseudomonadota; class Gammaproteobacteria; order Enterobacterales; family Enterobacteriaceae; genus Klebsiella; species Klebsiella sp. CN_Kp066. The sequence continues at coordinate 279,843 of NZ_JBEAIU010000055.1, forward strand.
TGCTGTTTTATGGTCCGATTCAGCAGGGAAACGACAACTGGAATGCGACCTTCTTCTGCGGTTCCTGCGCGGTTATTCGCCGCGCTGCGCTGGAGCAGATCGGTGGCTTTGCGGTTGAGACCGTCACCGAAGACGCCCATACCGCGCTGAAGTTCCAGCGTCTGGGCTGGAAATCGGCGTTCCTGGATATTCCTCTGGCGGCAGGTTTGGCTACCGAACGCTTGGTGGTGCACGTCATTCAGCGTACCCGCTGGGCCCGCGGGATGACGCAAATTTTCCGTCTGGATAACCCGCTACTTGGGCGTGGGCTAACGTTCCAGCAGCGCCTGTGCTACCTCAGCGCCATGCTCTATTATCAGTTCGCTCTGCCGCGCGTGGTCTTTGTCACCGCACCGCTGGCCTATCTGCTGTTCAACCTGAATATCATCTACTCCTCGGCGAGCCTGATTGTTTCCTACGCGCTGCCGCATCTGTTCCTCGCGATCTATGTCGGATCGCGCATGAACGGCCGCTATCGCTACAGTTTCTGGGGCGAAATCTACGATATCGTGCTGGCCTTCCACCTGGTGCTGCCAACGCTGGTCACCATGATTTTCCCCAAACGCGGAAAATTCAACGTGACCGATAAAGGCGGCCTGCTGGACGTGGGCTACTTCGACTTTACCGTCGTCAGGCCACACCTGGTCGTCGCCTGCCTGCTGGGCCTGGGGGTGGTGGTTGGTATCGTCCGCGCCATCGGTCACGACTATTTTGGCTCAGACCCGAACGTTATCGCGCTGAACGTCGGTTGGGGGATTTACAGCCTGATTTTCCTGCTGGCCGCCATTGCCGTGGCGCGCGAAACCCGTCAGGTACGAAAAACGATTCGTATTGATGTCGATATCCCGGTGCTTATCCACTACACCAGCGGCATTGTCTCCCGCAGCCACACCGCAGATCTGTCCATGGGCGGTTGCCGCGTAAGCGCGCCGGATAAGCGTCACCTGGAGGATGAAATCGAAGAGATTGAGCTAATTCTTCAGTCCGGAGCGATTTCGATCCCGGTACGCCAGGTCACCGCTGACGATCGGTTTATCCGCCTGCAATTTGATGAAAACATTCAGCTTTCCCGTCGCCGTGAACTGGTGCGGGTGGTGCTGGCCCGCGCCGATGCGTGGATTAATCCGCCGCGCCCGCAGGACAACCCGTTCCGCTCTTTCGCCACGATTTTACGCTGCGTATTTGAACTCTTCTGGCTGACGTGGAAGACGCGCCGCAGCCAGCGTCGTCAGCCCTCTGCGGCAAACCCCGCGCAGGAGGATGGCAGTCTATGAAATCCTTAACGACGCTCGCGCTGCTGGTTGGAGTGCTCTCTGCGCCAGCGCTGCACAGCGAGGAGATGCCCGCAGATTCATTGCCGGAGCTTAACTTTCCGCTTCCAGATGCGGCTGCGAACAGCGCATCGGCGCCCGCTAGCGAAGCGAATTCACCGGCGACGACGGAAGCCGCGTCGGCAAACGCCGCTCAGCCGGATTCGCTACCCGCGCTGCCGCCGATAACGCCTGTTGTCCCTGATACGGTACCGCTTACGCCGATCGTTGGCGGCAATCTTAACCTGATGCAGATGGGCATGCCGGACGGCATTATCCTCAGCGGTGGACAAAATCAGGGCGGCGCCAGCTTTACGCTCCCCTCCGATCAGGTGGTCACCCACGCCCAGCTGATGCTGGAGGTCAAGGTTTCGCCGGAGATGGCGTCCCGCAACGCCACGCTGCAATTAATGCTCAACGGCCAGCCGCTCGGCACCTTGCCGCTGGGGGCTGATGGCGAGGATATTTCGCACTACCAGCTGGATATCCCGGCGGCGCTGATGGTGTCCAGCAACAACCTGAGCTTTAAGATTAACGACGGCGATGCGCTGCAGTGCCGGCTCGATATTCACGACACCTCGCGGGTAACCATTCTGCCCGGCTCCCACTTTAGCTGGGAGAGCCAGCAGCTCAATATCAGCAACGATTTGGGCCACTTCCCGCGCCCGTTTTTCGACCGTATGCAGATGACGCCAGCGGATATCGCTATCGCGTATCCGGAGAAACCAACGGCGGATATTTTCAGCGCAGCGGCGCTGGTGTCGTCATGGCTGGGTATTCAGGCCGACTATCGCGGTATCGCTTTTGACGCGCTGCGCGATCGCCTGCCCGAGAAACACGGGATTATCATCGGTCATCCCGGGGATCGGGTGGGCGGCCTGACGCTGCCGCAAACCGACAAACCGCTGCTGCGGATCGTGGAAAATCCCGGTAATCCGGCTTATAAGCTGCTGCTGATCGTCGGCCAGAATGACGCCGCACTGCGCATGGCCGCGTGGCGCCTGACCCGCGGCGATTTCGCCCCGCAGACGGCCAGCATGACCGTGGATCCGCAGGCGATTCCCGTCGGCAAGCCCTACGATGCGCCGCGCTGGATCGCCACCGATCGTCCGGTAAAAATCAGCGAGCTGATCCGTCAGGATCAAAGTATGACCGTTAGCGGCGTGTGGCATGAACCGCTGCGCGTGGCCTTTCGCGCCGCGCCGGATCTTTATCTGTGGGATGGAGAAACTATCCCCCTGCAAATTGGCTATCGTTTCCCGTCGGAGAACTGGATTAACGAGGATAAGTCGCTGCTGAGCGTGACGCTGAACAACACCTTCCTTAATAATCTACCGATGAACAAACAGGGGCCGCTGGAGAAGCTCTGGCGGCATCTGGGCGGCGACGCGCGTCAGGAACGGTTTACTATCCCGCTGGCGCCGTATCTGATTTACGGTGATAACCAGCTATCTCTCTATTTCAACCTGGTGCCGAAGGATAACGCGCCCTGTTCGCTCCTGCTGAACAGCACTATCAAGAGTCGAATCACCGACGATTCGTGGATCGATTTGAGCGGTACGCGGCACTTCTCGCTGCTGCCGAATCTTTCCTATTTTGTCGGCGCTTCGTTCCCGTTCTCCCGGTTAGCGGATTATTCGCAAACTACGCTGCTGCTGCCGGAACAGCCTTCGGAAACCCAGGTGGCGATGATGCTGAATCTGGCAGCCCGTTCGGGTAATTCAACCGGCAAAGCGTTAGCCAACAACCGCGTAATATTGGGCGTTCCTGACGGCGGCGCCAATGCGCCGCTGCTGCGCGATCGCGACGTGCTGGCGGTCAGTTCCCTCGAGCAACAAGCGTTTAACCAGCGCCTGCTGGCCTATTCCCCCTACGCCCCGGTCGATAACCTGCTGAGCGTACGTGAACCGACGCTGTGGGAAAAGATTCAGCGCAGGCTGAGCGGCGACTGGGCTTCTGACGGCGTCGATGCCGACCGCTATTTCTCCTCCAGCAGCGCCTGGCGCGGTTTTATCAGCTATCGCTCACCGTGGAACCCGCAGCGGGTGGTGGTGGTGGCGATGGCCAGCAGCGACGATCAGCTGGCGAAACTGGAAGACGATCTTAATTCCCCGCGTATCAATGCCGGTATTCGCGGCGATACGGCAGTGATCACCAGCGATAACGGCGTGCGTAGCTTCCAGGTCAGCACGCCGTTCCCCAGCGGCCAGATGCCGTGGTACATGATGGCGGTATGGTACGCCAATCAGCACTCCGGGCTGCTGGCGGTGCTGGGGTTGATTACGACATCGATTCTGGGTCTGGCGCTGACCGCCATGTTTAAACGTCATGCTCGTAAGCGCCTGGATTCGGGAGAGAGCCAATGAAAAGAGCCAGCAGAATGAATACCCATGCAGCCCGTCAATTTTCTACGCTGTGCCTGTCCGGCGCGCTGACGCTTGGCGCATTCGGCGGAGCGCACGCGGCGGGTAACGATGCCGCGCTACAAGCGTTGTTCGCACAGGCCAACTACTGGCACGAAAAATCGCATGACGAACTGGCGATGGAATCGCTGCAAAAAGTGCTATCGGTGGATGCCAACAACGCTCAGGCGCTGTACCTGATGGCGCTATGGGCGCAGCAGGGGGGCAATCTGCAGGCCGCAGCCCAGTGGCGGGCGCGGCTGGAGAAAGCGGCGCCCGACAGCCCCGGACTACAGGATCTGGATAGCGCAAAAAAAATGGCGCAGGTGCCGCAGGGACAGCTCACTCTGGCCAGACAGCAGGCGCGCAGCGGCAATGTTCCCGCCGCGCTGGCGACCTGGCGGAGTATGTTTAACGGCAACGTTCCGCCTTCCGGGCTGGCGGCCGAATACTATATGACCATGGCCAGCGACAAGGCGCTCTACCCACAGGCGTTGAGCGAACTACGTCAATACGTCGCGCAGCATCCGCAGGAGAACGCGCCGCGCGTTGCCCTGGGCAAAGTGCTCACCTGGCGCGAAGAGACCCGCCGGGAAGGCATCGCCATGCTGGAGCCGATGGCCAGCGGCAGCAAAGAAGCCGATAGCGGGCTGCGTCAGGCGCTGCTGTGGCTGGGGCCGCAGCCGGGGGATGAGCCGTTTTACGACACCTGGATGCAGCGTCATCCGCAGGATACTGAAGTCCAGAACTACTTTCGCGAACGGCGCAGCGGTCAGGCGCGCGGCCAGGGCTATTCTGACCTCAACAGCGGCAATACCGCCGCGGCGAAGCAGCAGTTTGAACAGGTTCTGCAAAGCAACCCGCAGGACGCTGACGCGCTGGCCGGAATGGGCTATATCGCCCAGCGCAGCGGCGATTTTCAGGCGGCCTCTCAGTATTTGAGCCGGGCGGCGGATCTCGGCGGCGATGGCTCGGAAACCCGTCGTCAGCAGGCGGCGGATGCGCTGTTTTACGGGCAGCTCGCTCAGGCGCAGCAGGCTTACAAGCAAGGGAATATTAGCCAGGCGCTGGCGCTCTCTGCGCCGCTGGCGCAGCAGAGCGGGACGCAGGGCACGGCGGCGAAGCTGTTCCGCGCCGACGTTCTGCGCCATAACAAAGATTTGCCGCAGGCCGAACAAACGCTACGGGCGCTGCTCAACGACCAGCCGCAAAACGGCCCGGCGCGGGAGAATCTCTATTACGTTCTGCGCGAACAGAATAAAACGGCAGAAGCGCAGGCGATGCTGCGCACGCTGCCGGAAAGCCTGCAGCAAAAACTGCAGCCGCGGGTGGTCATCGGACAGCCCGGCGATTCGCTGCGTCGCCAGGCGCAGGAGCAGGCCAGCGCCGGTAACGTGACGGCGGCTATCGCCATGCTGCGCCAGGGGCTTTCTCGCTATCCGGACGATGCGTGGATGCGCCTCGATCTGGCCCGTATGCTGCAAAAAGCCGGTAACGACGGTGAGGCAAATGCGGTTATGGGCGCCGCCTGGCGTCCCGGCGCCGGCGCCAGCTCGCTGTACGCTGCGGCACTTTTTGCCAGCGAGAACGGCGGCTGGCAGCAGGCGCAAACCCTGCTGGCAAGAATTCCCCCCGCCAGTCAGACCAGCCAGATGCGCGACCTGAAACAACGGGTGAACTACAACCTGCAGCTGGCGACGGCGGAGAGCTATCTGGCGCAGGGCAATACCGTTGCCGCTGCTAATACGCTCAGGACGATGACCGCAACGCCGCCTGAAGCCCCGGCGTATGTGGGTAAACTGGCGCGGCTGCTGGCCCAGAGTGGCGATGTCACCACCGCGGTATCGCTGGTGCGCAACAATATTAACGGCGGTATCTCAGGTAATGCCGGGGATTATGCCGATCAGGTGACGGTACTTAACCAGGCGGGCCTGACAACCGAAGCGCAGAGTCTGCTCACTAACCCGCAGCTGCAGGCAAGCAGTACGCCGACGCAGCTGGCCAGTATTCGCAACGGTTATGTGATTAACGAAGCGGACCATCTGCGCGAGCAGGGCAACTACGCGGCAGCGTATGACAAGCTGATGGGCGCGATGCAGAACGACCCGCAAAATACCGATCTGATGTTCGCTATGGCGCGGCTCTATCAGAGCGGCAAAATGAACAAAGAGGCCGGTGTCGTCTATGACTATCTGATGACCCGCGATACGCCGACGCAGGATGCGCGCAGCGGGGCTATTGATGTCGCACTCTCGGCGGGGAATAGCGAACGGGCGGCGCAGCTGGCGGGTGGACTGCGCCCGGATAATTCGCCGGACCGTTTGCTGCTGCTGGCGCGCGTTGCCGAGTCGCAGGGGCATCATCAGCAGGCGATGACTTACCTGCGCAGCGCCCGCGGCAGGCTGCTGGGACAACAGAGCAGCAATGGCGCGCAAACGCCGACCGTGGGCGGCGCGCTGGCGGCGGATAATCCGTTTGTCGGCGTTTCGCGTACCCCCGGGGCGACGCGTGCGGCCTCCGCCTACGGGCAATATATGCCGTGGCAGGTCTCTCAGGTATCGACCGGGGATGGCGGCGCGCTGCCGGGGATCCAGCGCACCGATCTGCCGGTCGAAACCGCCCAGACCCGGATGCTGCGCCAGGTGGATACCATGATGGAGACGTTGCAGGAAAAAACCGGCACCTGGCTGCAGGGGGGCATGGAGGTTCGCGGTCGCGACGGCGAATCCGGCACCAGTAAGCTCAGCGAGATAAAAACCCCGCTCACCTGGTCCTCATCGCCGTTTGGTGATTCGCGTTTCGATTTTACCGTTACGCCGATTACGCTGAACGCGGGGACGGCGACCGGCGACGCCTGGCGGCGTTACGGCGCGAACCCGCTATCCAATGCAGTCTCCAATATGATTTCCACCGCGACCAGCGAGCAGGCGGCGATTGCGGCGATGACCGCGACCGAGCGCACGACGTACTTTGCCAACAATCCGGGGGCGGAAGCCTTGAGCGGTCTGGGCACGCTCAAGGCCTCTGACTTTAATGCCACCACCAGCAGCGGCATGGAGAATCTGGCGAAACTCGGAACTTACGATTCCGGGCAGGTCGCCAGCTATCTGGCCTCTTCCAGCCTGAAGCCGAATGTCGATCAGGCGAGCGGCTCAACCGATTCACAAAAAGCCAACGGCGTGGAGCTGGCTCTGGCGCTGAGCGGCGACGAATACCGCGTCGATATCGGCAGCACGCCTCTGGGCCAGGATCTAAATACCGTGGTGGGCGGCGTAAAGTGGTCGCCGAAGCTGACCAACTATCTGTCGTTGATTTTTACCGGCGAGCGTCGGTCGCTGACCGACAGTCTGCTCTCCTGGGTAGGGCTGAAGGATTCCTATTCCGGCAAGACCTGGGGGCAGGTGACCAAAAACGGCGGTACCCTGCAGCTAAGCTATGACGACGGCGATGCCGGTTTCTACGTCGGCGGCGGGGGCTATAGCTACCTGGGACAAAACGTCGCCAGCAATACCAGCATAAACGCCAACGCCGGAGTTTATTTGCGGCCTTACCACGATGAGTATCGTCAGCTGCAGACCGGGTTGAGCATGAGTTACATGGATTACTCGAAAAACCTGAGCTACTTCACCTACGGGCAAGGGGGCTACTTCAGCCCGCAGAACTACGTCAGCGTATCGCTGCCGGTGAGCCTGACGGAAAAATATGACAACTGGACGATGAAACTTGGCGGCTCGGTGGGCTATCAATCCTATAGCCAGGATAAGAGCGCTTATTTCCCGACTAACGCCGGGTGGCAGCAGGCCCTCGAGACCGCAGTGAGCAACGGTTTTGCCAAAGAAGCCTACTATTCAGCCACTTCGAAGAGCGGTATCGGCTATACCCTACGCGCCGGCGCAGATTACAAAGTCAACAAACAAATGACGCTCGGTGGTCAGGTTGGCTATGACACCTTCGGCGATTATAACGAGAGCACCGCTGGTCTCTATATCCGCTACATGCTGGGAGATAACTGATCGTGACGGACAATAATAACGCGCAGGTTATGACGTGGTTTCAGCAGCAGCAAACGCCTGCCGGATGGTTCGATCTGCTGCTCATTATGGTTGATGGTATGGTCAACAACGCGGGTGAGCTGGAGAGCCAGCCCTTTCTGCGGCAGATGGGCGAGGCGCTGGCCGATGAACATCCGCTGCCGGAGTCTGAGACTCTCGGCCAGCTGGAGACCAACATGAATGCGCTGCTAAGCCGCTTTCAGTGGGGCTTCGTCAGCGTCGAGGTGAACGATGAAGGCCTGCGATTACGCCATCAGGCTCTGCCGGTCAGCCGCGATGAAGCGCGGCGCATCCGCTGGTGTAATGCATTTTGTGCCATACTCGAGGGGCTCTATTCCCGCTGGTTACAGGGACAGGGCGGCGCGGCGCACGTGGTTTTACAGCGTGAGCGGCTGTTTTCAGTCTCTGACGTTCAGTTTCTTTACTTCCATCCCTAATGGGTGAATTTATGTCCTTGCGTGCTTTAGCGACAGTCGTGGTAACGACGGTGATGATGCTTCCCCACGCGTGGGCCGATACGGCGTGGGAAAGTTATAAATCGCGTTTTATGATGCCGGACGGGCGTATTGTTGATACCGGTAACGGCAACGTCTCTCATACTGAAGGGCAGGGTTTTGCCATGCTGTTAGCGGTGGCCAACGACGATCGTCCCGCCTTTGACAAGCTCTGGCAGTGGACAGATAAAACCCTGCGCAACAAAGATAACGGGCTGTTTTACTGGCGCTATAACCCGGTGGCGCCCGATCCAGTGGCGGATAAAAATGACGCCACCGATGGCGATACCCTGATTGCCTGGGCGCTGCTGCGCGCGCAGCAGCAGTGGCATGAAAAAACCTACGGTACCGCTTCGGATGCGATAACCGCTTCGCTGCTGAAGCATACGGTGGTGACCTTCGCCGACCGTCAGGTGATGCTCCCGGGCGCAAAGGGATTTTATCTCAACGACCATCTGAATCTGAATCCATCCTACTTTATCTTTCCCGCCTGGCAGGCCTTCGCGGCGCGTACTCATTTGACCGCCTGGCGAAAGCTGAAGAGTGATGCTCAGGCGCTGCTGGGGAAAATGGCGTGGGGGAAATCGCAGCTACCCAGCGACTGGGTCGCCTTAAGAGCGGACGGCAAGATGGAGCCGGCAAAAGAGTGGCCGACGCGGATGAGCTTCGATGCTATCCGCATTCCTATGTATGTCTACTGGGACGACCCGCAAAGCAGCCTGCTGACGCCGTGGAAAAACTGGTTTCAGCGCTATCCGCGTCTGCAGACGCCGGCCTGGATAAACGTCAATACCAATGAGGCCGCGCCGTGGTTTATGACCGGCGGGCTACTGGCGGTACGCGATTTAACCCTTGGTGAAGAGCAGGCCGAGCCGCAGATTAATTCCCAGGACGACTATTACTCCGCCAGCCTGAAGCTGCTGGTATGGCTGGCAAAGAAAGAACGGTCGTAAACTGTGGAATGCGCCTCGAATAACGCAGTCGAGCCGGGTGCTGAGATCTGAAGGGCGCCGTAGAATTGTGGGCAAGCCGGCTTGCCCGGTGAGGCGCAATGTTGCGGGGGCTTGAACCCCGGCGGCATCGATTGATAGGTTGCTGGAAAGAGAAAACCCCCGCACGTTGTTTGGTATCAACCTGGCAACGTCTCGGGGGCTAATCTCGAACCTCAACAATTCGAGGATAGCCGCGAACGGTTGCCATTGCAATAAGGCGGCTGTATGACGCTTGCTCAGTGGGGTCTGCTGCTGTGGGACGATCTGGCGGCTCCGGTCATTGCTGGCATTCTGGTCAGCATCATCGTGAGCTGGATGGATAATCGCAAGTAGACGACCGGTGGGCATCTGCCTGCCTTAGTGGCAGCATGCGCCCGAACGGGGCCGCAGGAGTAACATCCTGCGGCCTTTTTCGTTTTGTTGCAGCAACAAAACACTTTCCTGGAATGCGTCTCGCATGGTGCGTAATGGCGGAGTGCGGGTAGCCGATCGGGCCAGTAGAATCGTCGGCAAGCCGGGCTCGCCCGGTGAGGCGCAATGTTGCGGGGGCTTGAACCCCGGCGGCATCGATTGATGGGTTGCTGGAAAGAGAAAACCCCCGCACGTTGTTTGGTATCAACCTGGCAACGTCTCGGGGGCTAACCTCGCATCTAGACAATTCGAGGATAGCCGCGAACGGTTGCCATTGCAATAAGGCGGCTGTATGACGCTTGCTCAGTGGGGTCTGCTGCTGTGGGACGATCTGGCGGCTCCGGTCATTGCTGGCATTCTGGTCAGCATCATCGTGAGCTGGATGGATAATCGCAAGTAGACGACCGGTGGGCATCTGCCTGCCTTAGTGGCAGCATGCGCCCGAACGGGGCCGCAGGGGTAACATCCTGCGGCCTTTTTCGTTTTGTTGCAGCAACAAAACACTTTCCTGGTATGCGTCTCGCATGGTGCGTAATGGCGGAGTGCGGGTAGCCGATCGGGCCAGTAGAATCGTCGGCAAGCCGGGCTCGCCCGGTGAGGCGCAATGTTGCGGGGGCTTGAACCCCGGCGGCATCGATTGATGGGTTGCTGGAAAGAGAAAACCCCCGCACGTTGTTTGGTATAACCTGGCAACGTTTCGGGGGCTAATCTCGAACCTAGACAATTCGAGGATAGCCGCGAACGGTTGCCATTGCAATAAGGCGGCTGTATGACGCTCGCTCAGTGGGGTCTGCTGCTGTGGGACGATCTGGCGGCTCTGATCATTGCTGGCATTCTGGTCAGCATCATCGTGAGCTGGATGGATAATCGCAAGTAGACGACCGGTGGGCATCTGTCTGCCTAAGTGGCAGCATGCGCCCGAACGGGGCCGCAGGGGGAACATCCTGCGGCCTTTTTCGTTTTATTGCGGATAAGGTACCCAACTGCCGCCGTTCAACTGAACATACGGTTTACCCTGATACTGAATGACGATGGCGTTGGAGTTTTCCGACACCGCCGCGCTCTGCGGCAGGTTGGCAATGTACTGCTGCCAGTTGATGTCATTCTCATCAAACATCTTGCCGTCGAGGGCGCGAACCACCAGCTCAGAAACCGCCAGGTAGCTGCTTGGCTGGCTGATGATAATCGGCGCATCGGGATGTCTTGCCTTAATGCCGAAGAATTTCACCGCCGCCGGCACGTTGGTAATGGATGGGCTGGGAATATCGCGCAGACCGGAGACCTGCATTTTATCGCCTTTTAATGCCGCGCCGTGTTCAGGCACGACGATGACCATCACCTTGCGTCCCGATTTCTCCAGCTCAGTAAAGAAACTGTCCAGTTCGTCGAAGAACTTCTGCGCACGGGCTTTATAGTCCGCGGTTTTGCTCTGGCCCGGATAGTGGTTGCCGTCGTGCAGCGGCAGCGTGTTGTAGAAGGTCGCCGTGCGCGGCGTATTCAGTTTATCCAGCGACTGCAGCCAGCGGTTCAGCGTCGCCTGGTCATCATAGACCGGTGAGCCGTCAAAGCCCTGCAGAATGACCGGCAGGCCGCTTTGATCCATCAATGGGCTCTGGATACCGCCCAACGAACGAAGCTCTTTCAGGAAGTCGCCGAAGACACCGTTGTGACCGAGCATCAGCTGCTGGGTGAAGCCCAGCTTCGCCAGGTTTTCAAACAGATAGCATTCGCTGCCTGAGGGTTGATAAAGGTTGGCGTGAGAGAGCTGGCCGCAGCTGGCGCGCAGCAGACGCGCCGCTGCCGGCCCGCTGTAAGAGGTCGCCGAGTTAAAGTTTTTGAACAGCAGGTCAAAATGCTTCCACAGCGGATGCTCCATCAATCCCGCTGCTTCGATATCCGACCATGAGAGCGAGCAGATGTTGATGATCAAGACATCAAACGGCTGGGCATCGGCCGGGAGTGCATCAGGAAACGTGGTTTTGCGTTTCTGCTCAGAGGCGTAAAAGGTATTCAGCCAGTTGGTCAGATTGGCCGATGTCGGCGGCTCCGTTTGTGCAGGGATATCGTTATTCGCCGGGGCGGCGTTGGTCGCGACGATTGCCCCGCCACCGGTATTCGGCGCGTTATTCGCCGCCGCGGTCGTCGGCTGACCTGCCGGCCAAAGGGTAAACGAGGGCAGCAGCGGACTGGCGACCAGCCAGATCATAATTGCTGAGACAAATACCGTTACCCGTAGCCACTGGCTGATAAACAGCCACAGAACCAGCAGCACGAAGAACGCGCCAATCATATTCCAGTTAATAAAGCGGGTTACCAAATCCCAGATATAGTCGGCGCTGAAGCCGGCAATCTGCGAACCCTGGCTGACGATGCTTTCCGGGCCGGGCAGCCAGGTGTCGTGCCAGAACAGCATAAAGCCCAGCGGGATCGCTATCCAGTGGCGAATACGGTGCAGCTTATATTGCGGAATCGGCACCAGCAGAAAGGCCAGAAACACCAGGTTTAGCATGGGATGAAAATTGAGGTATCCCGCCCATAGCAAGGCAAACTTCACCAGAAAGTAGAAGTTCCAGCCAGATAGGCCGCGCCAGTAGCGCCAGAGCGGAAGCGACGCTGAGGGGGTTTTAGGTTTGGTCATTTCGTTGATTTGCCTTGCCTGGATGCCGCTTCCCGGCGCAGCACGCCAGCCGGTTTGACATAACGGGGTTTAAAGAACATCAGTCTTAACGTGGTGCGAATTCGCCGCTGGTAGTGGCGCGTAAGGTAACCCAGCGGAAAGAACAGCAGGGCGCACAGGACGACCAGCTGAATAATATCGGCAATCGACATCATAAGGTTGGCTCCCCGTCGATGGACAGACGATGCGGCTCGGGGGTTCGCCGCCAGCTACGTCCGTCGTGGGTCGCGTTGATAGGCGTTTTTTTGGCAAGCGAAACAGGCAGCGGCGTATTCCAGTTCTCCGGCATAATCCCGCGCATCTGCAGGATTTCAGCCGCTATCTGCTTATCTTCAAACCAAATCATACGATTAGAGAAAATATCGCCGGTAGGTAAAGGGAAGATATGGTTTAACGCGGTGTCGAGGTCGTTCACCCGGCAAAATGACAGAAACAGCACCAGGCGATTATTACCGATGGTCATGATGTCGCCCATGCGATTAGGCTTACACAGCGTCAGCGCCTGCTCTACGCGCAGACCGGGCGCCGGGCGCAGCGCCACCATCACCCCTTTGCCGTCGGCGGGCAGCATGGTGTTGGCCATAATATTGTGCACCGCTTCGCAGAAGGCATCCCACTTCTGGTAGCCGCGCAGCTTCAGCGGCTGGCTCCAGTTCAGCAGAGTATTAAAATCCTCCGGAATATGGCGAGTAAACTGCTGTTTTTGAACGCTTTCTATAAGCGTGAGGCAGCGCGATAGCGGTGCGCCGCTGGGAATAACCATATTGGCGCCGCTGCTCAGTAGCAGGCGTTCATCGGTGGCGCGCAGGCTTGGCGTTTGCTCGCGCACGACAATTTTCAGCGCGCTACCGCGCTGGCGGCGCAGGGTGTGGATATAGCGTCCCAGCTGTTCAATCTGTTCGTTCTGGGTAATGGAGAAAATCAGCGTCGCCGCCTGCGCCATTCTGCCGGCGTTGAAAACGGCGTCATTGGTTTCGAACAGCGTCCAGTATTCGGAAAGCGCGGGCGCCCCCTCCAGTACGCGCAGGTTGCTGAGGATGGTTTTCTCGTCGCTGCGCGGTTGTACCACCGTTTCCTCGTCCTGCGCCAACCGCCAGCCGTTTTCATCGTGTAAAACAATGAGCTGCTGCCGGGCGCTGATGCCCTTTTCGCTGCCCCACCAGGCAATATCGAACAGGTGGTTATCTCCCTGGTAACGTATACTTGCCAGTCCGGAAAGCGAGCGGTACTCGCGTAATAAAGGGGAAAGTTGCTTATCGATATCGTGCCCGGAATTAAGCACTAATAATGAACAACGATGATAATTAGTCCATCGATATGATTTCTCAACCCAATTGCATAATTGTTCGCTTTTAATATTCTGCCAGGCATTTTCAGCACATAGCAGAATAAACAAATAATTGCCAGGTTCGAGGGAACAGACTAAATCGCGGTGCATTTCTTCCAGCCCTTCAAAGCGGTTCGGCATGGTAAATAATGCGATTTTCTCAGGCCCGCGATCTTTTTCTAATTTTATGATTTCATTTGGGTTATCACCCATGGCTATCGTCGCAACGCGAGCCTGTTTATCCTGGGCCGCAAGCGTATGATTAAGCAAGCTTACCGCGTCCGCATGGCGGTCGACATTGAGCCACCACACGCCGCCAACGGGCATATGGCACACTTCGTCCCATAATGATGAAATACCCAAAGAATATACGATATCCACGGTGTCCCTCGTGAGACCTGTTTTACACTTGATTAGTTTACTAGCGAAAGCGACAGAGTAAACCTAACATTGAAATTAAAGGACATCAGTTTTAGCATGTAAACCTATTTTAAGGATGAACGAACGCCTCTCGGTATAATTTATTAATTTTTCCAACGGACAGAGAAATGCCAGCAAAAGAGCCTGCTGTACCCACCGATGCGACTTTGGGCTATACGTTTCAAAATGATTTCCTGGCGTTAAGCCGGGCATTTTCCCTGCCTGATATTGATTATCATGATATTTCCCGACGCGAGCAGTTAACCGCGGCGCTGAAACGCTGGCCGCTACTGGCTGAATTAGCAGAGAAAAAGTAAGGAAGCCATCGATGGCTATTCTGGGATTACAAGGCGTGCGCGGCGGCACCGGCACCACGTCGATCACCGCTGCGCTGGCCTGGGCGCTGCAATTACTCGGGGAAACCGTGCTGGTGGTGGACGCCAGCCCGGATAACATGCTGCGCTTCTTTTTCAACGTCGATTACCGCCACAACGCGGGCTGGGCGCGCGCCCTCATCGACGGGAACGACTGGCGAGACGCCGGGCTGCGCTACACCTCGCATATCGATCTGCTGCCCTTTGGCCAGCTAACGCCGGGCGAGCGCGAGAATATTGACCAGCTTCAGACGCCGCTGGCCCCGATGGCCGGGATGGTGCAGAAGCTCCATCAGCAGGGCGATCACCGCTGGCTGCTGATTGATCTGCCGGACGGGTTCTCACCGCTGACCCGCTCCCTGATTGACGTCTGCGATCGCACGCTGGTCGTGGTGCATCCGGACGGCAACAGCCATATTCGCCTGCATCAGCAGGCGCTGCCGGTCAATAGCGATATTTTGATTAACGATCTGCGCGTCGGCAGCCAGCTGCAGGAGGATCTCTATCAGCTGTGGCTGGAGAGCCAGCGCCGCATTTTGCCGGTGACTATTCATCGTGATGAAGCGATGGCGGAGTGTCTGGCGGCGAAGCAACCGCTCGGCGAATATCGCCAGGACTCGCTGGCGGCGGAAGAGATACTGACGCTGGCCAACTGGTGCCTGCTGCACTACGCCGGAAGGGGCGCGGAATGATTCGCCTGAGTACGCTACTGCTGGCGCCGCCGGTTGGAGAGCGGTTGAGCGAACGCTATCGCGATTATCGCCAGCACGGCGCGTCGCGGCTGGCGGCCGCGCTGGGCTGCTTGTGGGCATCTCTGGCATGGGCGTTTATGCCGCTGGAAACCCCGCGCTGGCAGGCAATTCGCGAACATCATGGCGAGTTTTTCCCGCATATTAATCCGCATCGACCGCGCCCGCTGGACCCGATTCGCTATCTGCTGCAAGCCCTGTGGCTGCTGGTGACGCGGGTGCCGGAGCCGGATAAAAAGATCAACTGGCGTTCGCTGGCGGCGCTGGAAGGCGTGCAGGGGCGCTATGCGCAGTGGCTGGAAAAGCTACCGGAAAAGGTCAACGCCCGCACCGGTCATCTGGATAAGCATAAGGAGCTGGGGCATCTGCATCCAAAAGTGCGGCGGCTTCTCCTTGGCACGATAACCTTTTTCTCGCTGATCCTGGCGCTACTCTGTATTACCCAGCCGTTTAATCCGCTCTCGCAGTTTATTTTTCTGCTGCTGCTGTGGGGCGTGGCGCTGCTGGTACGGCGCATCCCCGGGCGCTTCTCGGCGCTGATGCTGATCGTGCTTTCGCTGACGGTCTCGTGCCGCTATATCTGGTGGCGCTACACCTCGACGCTAAACTGGGACGACCCCGTAAGCCTGGTGTGCGGGATAATCCTGCTGTTCGCTGAAACCTACGCCTGGGTGGTGCTGGTACTGGGCTATTTCCAGGTCGTCTGGCCGCTGAACCGTCAGCCGGTTCCGCTGCCGGAAGATATGGCGCAATGGCCGACGGTCGATATCTTCGTGCCGACTTATAACGAAGATCTCAACGTGGTGAAAAACACCATTTACGCCTCGCAGGGGATCGACTGGCCGAAGGACAAGCTTAATATCTGGATCCTCGATGACGGCGGGCGCGAAGAGTTCCGCCAGTTCGCCAAAGACGTTGGCGTGCATTACATCGCGCGCACCACGCACGAACACGCGAAAGCCGGGAATATCAACAATGCGCTGAAGTACGCCAAAGGCGAGTTTGTGTCGATTTTCGACTGCGACCACGTGCCGACCCGCTCGTTCCTGCAGATGACCATGGGCTGGTTCCTGAAGGAGAAAGAGCTGGCGATGATGCAGACGCCGCACCACTTCTTCTCTCCGGACCCGTTTGAACGTAACCTGGGGCGTTTTCGCAAAACGCCGAACGAAGGCACGCTGTTTTATGGCCTGGTGCAGGACGGCAACGACATGTGGGATGCCACCTTCTTCTGCGGCTCCTGTGCGGTGATCCGCCGCGGCCCGCTGGATGAAATCGGCGGCATTGCTGTGGAAACGGTCACCGAAGACGCCCACACCTCTTTGCGCCTGCACCGTCGCGGGCACACTTCGGCCTATATGCGTATTCCGCAGGCGGCCGGCCTGGCGACGGAGAGCCTGTCGGCGCATATCGGCCAGCGCATCCGCTGGGCGCGCGGGATGGTGCAGATATTCCGCCTTGATAACCCGTTGTTTGGTAAAGGGCTGAAGCTGGCGCAGCGCATCTGCTACGTCAACGCGATGCTGCACTTCCTGTCCGGTATTCCGCGGCTGATCTTCCTGACCGCGCCGCTGGCGTTTCTGCTCCTCCACGCCTATATCATCTATGCGCCGGCGCTGATGATCGCCCTGTTCGTGCTACCGCATATGATTCACGCCAGCCTGACTAACTCGAAGATTCAGGGTAAATACCGCCACTCTTTCTGGAGTGAGATCTATGAAACGGTACTGGCGTGGTATATCGCGCCGCCGACCGTTGTCGCGTTGATTAACCCGCATAAGGGCAAATTCAACGTGACGGCAAAAGGCGGCCTGGTGGAGGACGAGTACGTCGACTGGGTGATCTCGCGTCCCTATATCTACCTCGTGCTGCTGAACCTGGTCGGCGTTGGCGTGGGTATCTGGCGCTTTATGTACGGCCCGGAAAACGAAATTTTGACCGTCTGGGTCAGCATTATCTGGGTGTTCTATAACCTGATTATTCTCGGCGGCGCGGTGGCGGTATCGGTTGAAAGCAAGCAGGTGCGGCGCTCGCATCGCGTGGAGATGTCAATGCCGGCGGCGATTGCCCGCGAGGACGGGCACCTGTTCTCCTGTACCGTCCATGATTACTCCGACGGCGGCCTCGGCGTCAGAATTCACGGCGAGGCGCAGGTGCTGGAAAGCCAGCACGTTAAGCTGCTGCTGAAACGCGGGCAGCAGGAGTATGCCTTCCCGGTGCGGGTCGCGCGGGTCAACGGCAGTGAGGTTGGGCTACAGCTGCTGCCGCTAAGCAATCAACAACATATTGATTTTGTGCAGTGTACGTTTGCCCGCGCAGATACGTGGGCGCTTTGGCAGGATAGCTTCCCGGAAGATAAGCCGATGGAAAGCCTGCTGGACATCCTGAAGCTGGGGTTCCGTGGATATCGTCACCTGGCGGAGTTCTCCCCGCCGTCGGTGAAGGTTATTTTCCGCTCGCTCACCATGCTGGTGGCCTGGTTTGTTTCGTTTATTCCGCGCCGTCCGGAACGCGCTGCGGCGACACTCTCGGCAGAACCGGCGATGGCCCAACAATGATGATAATGCGATGAACAGAAAACTCTCTTTGATTTGTGCAGTAGCGGTGGGCATTGGCGGCTGGTCCTCCTTCGCGTCGTATGCGGAACCGACAGCGGCAACGGCAGCGGCGCAGACGACAACCGTGCCCGGTATTGCCGGTACGGTAGCGGACGGCCAGCCAACGGCGACCCTTGCCGATCCGGCGGCACCGGTGGTGGTGCTCGATAACGCCCCGAGCCGCGACGTGAAGCTGACCTTCGCCAAAATCGCTCCGCCTCCCGGCAGCATGGTACTGCGCGGCGCGCGCCCCGAGGGTTCGGTCGAGTTCGGCATGCGCAGCGATGAGGTGGTGGCGAAAGCGTTGCTTAATCTCGACTACACCCCCTCTCCGTCACTGCTGCCGGTGCAGTCGCAGCTGAAGGTTTATCTTAATGATGAGCTGATGGGCGTTTTGCCGGTCACCAAAGAGCAGTTGGGCAAAAAAGTCAGCGCGCAGATCCCAATCGATCCTCTCTATATCACCGACTTTAACCGCGTGCGCCTTGAGTTCGTCGGCCACTATCGCGACGTCTGTGAAAACCCGGCCAGCAGTACCCTGTGGCTGGACGTCGGTCGCGAAAGCTATCTGGATTTAACCTATCAGTCGCTGAACGTGCGCAACGATCTTTCGCATTTTCCTGTGCCGTTCTACGATTCGCGTGATAACCGCCAGTTGACGCTACCGATGGTCTTTGCCTCCTCGCCGGGTGTCCTTCAGCAGCAGGCGGCGGCGATCGTTGCCTCCTGGTTCGGCAGCAAGGCGGGCTGGCGCGGTCAGCAGTTCCCGGTGCAGTTCAATGCGCTGCCGGACCGCAACGCCGTTGTTTTTGCGACCAACGATAAGCGCCCGGACTTCCTGCGCGAGCATCCACCGGTTAACGCGCCGACTATTGAAATGATCGACCATCCGGATAATCCGTACGTTAAGCTACTGGTGGTCTTTGGGCGAGATGACAAAGACCTGCTGCAGGCGGCGAAGGGGATAGCGCAGGGCAATATTCTGTTCCGCGGCAGCAGCGTGACGGTTGACGATGTCAAACAACTGCAGGCGCGTAAACCGTACGATGCGCCAAACTGGGTGCGCACCGATCGCGCGGTGACCTTTGCCGAGCTGAAAACCTACGAACAGCAGCTGCAATCCAGCGGCCTGGTGCCGGATTCCATTAACGTCGCGCTGAACCTGCCGCCGGATCTCTACCTGCTGCGCGCCAACGGCATCGATATGAACCTGAACTATCGCTACACCATGCCGCCGATCAAGGACAGCTCGCGCATGGATATCAGCCTGAACGATCAGTTCTTACAGTCTTTCAGCCTCAACAGTTCGCAGGATGTGAATAAGCTGATTCTGCGCCTGCCGGTGCTGCAGGGGCTGCTGGATGGCAAAACGGAAGTGACAATCCCGGCGCTGCGCCTTGGGGCGATGAACCAG
Source organism: Klebsiella sp. CN_Kp066 (assembly GCF_040065135.1). NCBI lineage: Bacteria > Pseudomonadati > Pseudomonadota > Gammaproteobacteria > Enterobacterales > Enterobacteriaceae > Klebsiella > Klebsiella sp. CN_Kp066. The sequence goes on from NZ_JBEAIU010000055.1 coordinate 299,101, forward strand.
CTGCGCTTCGATTTTCAGTATATGAACCCGATGCCCGGCGGCTCTATCGATAACTGTATTACCTTCCAGCCGGTGCAGAATCATGTGGTGATTGGGGACGACTCGACCATCGACTTCTCGAAGTACTATCACTTTATGGCCATGCCGGATCTGCGCGTGTTTGCTAACGCGGGCTTCCCCTACAGCCGGATGGCCGATCTCTCCGATACCTTAGTCGTGGTGCCGAAAGCGCCGACCGAGGGCCAGGTGGCCACGCTGCTGGAAACGGCCGGCGGCATCGGCGCGCAAACCGGCCTGGCGGCGATTAACCTGCGCATGACCGATGACGGCAGCCAGATTAAGGACAAAGACGCCGACCTGCTGCTGATTGGCTCTATTCCGCAGGCGCTGAAGGACGAAACGAAAATTAACCTGCTGGTTGAAGCGACCAAAAGCTGGGTGAAAATGCCGATGCGCCATTACGACCTGGCGAGCATCTACCCCGATACCGAAGCCAGAACGCCGAATACCCGCACTGATATCACGTCATCCGGGTCGATGGCGGCGATAATCGGCTTCCAGTCGCCTTACAACGATCAACGCAGCGTCGTGGCGCTGCTGGCCGATAGCCCTCGCGGTAACGAATTGCTCACCCAGGCGCTTAACGATAGCGGTAAACGCGCGGCGATGTTTGGCTCCGTCTCGGTGATTCGCGAGTCGGGCGTCAACAGCCTGCGGGTAGGTGATGTTTACTATATCGGGCATCTGCCGTGGTTCGAACGCATCTGGTTTGCGCTCTCCAGCCACCCGGTACTGCTGGCGGTGCTGGCGGCATTAAGCATCGTACTACTGGCGTGGGTGCTGTGGCGCATGCTGCGTATTATCAGCCGCCGTCGCCTCCACCTTGATGATGAGTAGTTGCTGATGAACGCGGTACGTGCAGTGGTGTTGTCGATATGCATGCTGGCGGCGGCGCAGGCGAGCGCCGCCTGCCGGTGGCCGGCCTGGGAGCAGTTTAAACAAGAGTACGTCAGCGCCGAAGGGCGGGTTATCGACCCCAGCGATTCACGAAAAATCACCACCTCGGAAGGACAAAGCTACGGGCTGTTCTTTGCCCTGGCGGCCAACGACCGCGAAGGCTTCCGCAAGCTGTTCGAGTGGACGCAAAACAACCTTGCCGAGGGCGATCTGCGCGCGCATCTGCCGGGATGGCTGTGGGGGAAAAAGAGCGATGACGAATGGACGGTGCTCGATAACAACTCCGCCTCGGATTCCGACCTGTGGATAGCCTGGGCGCTGCTGGAGGCCGGACGACTGTGGGAAACGCCCCAGTATACGGAAGTCGGCAAAGCGCTGCTGGCGCGTATTGCTGATGAAGAAGTGGCTACCGTACCGGGGCTGGGGCCGATGATTTTGCCGGGGAGAGTCGGCTTCGTCGATGACGGCGGCTGGCGTTTTAATCCCAGCTATCTGCCGCCGCAGCTGGCGACCTACTTTGCGGCGTTTGGCGCTCCCTGGCCAAAGATACGCGACGGCAATCTGCGCCTGCTGCTGGAGACCGCGCCGAAAGGCTTTTCGCCTGACTGGGTCCGTTACGAAAAAGGCAAAGGCTGGCAGTTGAAGGCGGAGAAACCCATTATCGGCAGCTATGACGCCATTCGCGTCTATCTGTGGGCCGGTATGCTCGATGACGGCGATAAGCAAAAAGCCCGCCTGCTGACGCGCTTTAAACCGATGGCGGCCCGGACGGTAGAGCAGGGTGTGCCGCCGGAAAAAACCAACGTTGCGACCGGTAAAACCACCGGCAACGGTCCGGTGGGCTTCTCCGCGGCGCTACTGCCTTTCTTGCAGAATGAAGATGCCCGGGCCATTCAGCGGCAGCGCGTCGCCGACCACTATCCCGGCGCGGATGCTTACTACAGCACGGTCCTGACCCTTTTCGGCCAGGGATGGGATCAACACCGTTTTCGCTTCACTGCCGGTGGCGAATTACGGCCTGACTGGAACCAGGAATGCACAAGTTCTCATTAAGCTTATTCACGCTCTCCCTAAGCGTCGCGCTGATGCCGCTGGCTCACGCCGTGAACACGCCTGTTCAGGAGCATCTGCTGGAGCAGGTGCGCCTCGGCGAGGCCAGCAAACGAGAGGATTTGGTGCGTCAGTCGCTCTACCGCCTGGAATTGATCGATCCGAACAATCCGGACGTTGTCGCCGCGCGAGTGCGCTATCTTCTCCGCCAGGGCGATACGGCCGGGGCGCAGAAGCAGCTGGCGCGTCTGGCGAAGCTGGCGCCGGAATCGGCGGAGCTGAAAGCTTCGCGCGACGAGATGAAAAGCAGCACCGGCGATGGCCGCCAGGAGCTGCAGCAGGCGCGCCTGCTGGGCGTGGCCGGGAAAGTTGACGAGGCCATCGCCGCTTACGAGAAGTTGTTTAACGGCGTCCCGGATGATGATGAGGCGGCGATTGAGTACTGGACGCTGGTGGCGCGCCTGCCCGCCCGACATAACGAAGGCATCAATCAGCTGAAAAAACTCAACGCCCGCTTACCGGACAACATCCAGCTGCAAACGGCGCTGGCGAAACAGATGTTTGGCGATAATAAGTCGGAAGAGGGATTTGCGTATCTTGAACAGATGTCGCGCTCGGCGGCGGGTCGTGGCATCGCAGCAGACATCTGGTTTAACGAAGTGAAAAGCATGCCGGTGAGCCGGGCCAGCGTACAGGCGCTACAGCGGTTTATCGTGCAATTCCCCACCGGTTCCACCTCGGCAAATGCCCGCGTTCTGCTCGATCAGCAGCAGACCCAGCTCAAAGATCCGACGTTCCGCGATCGCGCGGAGGGGCTGGCGGCGGTGAAGGCCGGGAAAGGTTCGGTGGCCGTGGCCGATTTACAACAGGCTGTCCGGGCGGATGCCAAAGACAGCGACGCGGTTGGCGCATTGGGGCAGGCGTACTCCCAGCGCGGCGATCGGGCGCGGGCGGTTGCTCAGTTGAGTAAAGCTATCAAAATGGCCCCGGATAGCCCGAGCCGCGATAAGTGGGACAGCCTGCTCAAGACTAACCGCTACTGGCTGCTGATCAAGCAGGGCGATAGCGCTCTGAAAAGCGGCCAGCTGGCGCAAGCGCAAAATGCTTACGCTCAGGCGAAGCGGATAGACACTACCGATAGCTATGCGGTGCTGGGGCTGGGTGACGTGGCCGCGGCGCGTAAAGAAAACGCCGCGGCGGAGCGTTACTACCAGCGCGCGCTGCGAATGGATCGCGGCAATAGCCTGGCGGTACGCGGTCTGGCGAATCTGTATCGCGGCGAATCGCCGGAAAAAGCCAGCGCGTATATCGCCAGCCTGTCGCCGGCCCAGCGGCGCAGCATTGATGATATTGAACGTAGCCTGACGAACGAACGCCTGGAGAAACAGGCCGAAGCGCTGGAGAGCCAGGGGAACTGGGCGCAAGCGGCGGAAGTGCAGCGCCGTCGGCTGGCGCTGGATCCGGATAGCGTGTGGATAACCTACCGCCTGGCGCGGGATCTGGTCAGCGCGGGCAGCCGCAGCGAGGCTGACGCGCTGATGCGCGCGATGGTCAACCGCCAGCCTGGCGATGCTGATCGTGTTTACGCCTACGGCCTCTATTTATCCGGTAATAATCAGGATGAGATGGCGCTGGCGCAGATAAACGCCCTGCCTCAAGGGCAGTGGACGGACAATATTCGCGAGCTGGAGGCGCGTCTGCAAAGCGACAGGATCTTGCGGCAGGCAAACCAGCTGCGCGATAGCGGCCAGGAGGCCCAGGCTATCGCGCTGATTAAACAGCAACCGACGTCGGTGCGCTACGCGCTCACGCTGGCGGACTGGGCGCAGCAGCGCGGCGACAGCCAGACTGCGATAGCGGAATATCAGCGGGTGCTTGGCCAGCAGCCGGATAACGGCGATGCGCGTCTGGGACTCGCGGAAGTGTATCTTGCCGACGGCGATAAGAATGCTGCCCGCGCTCAGGTGGCGCAGCTCAAGGGCGAAGACATCGATTCTATCAATATGCAGCGGCGTATTGCCCTCGCGCAGGCCGGTCTGGGCGATCGCGTTCAGGCGCAGCAAACCTTCGCCCGCATCGTGCCCCAGGCGAAAGCGCAGCCGCCGTCGATGGAAAGCGCGCTGGTGCTGCGCGACGCCGCGCGTTTCCAGGCGCAGAACGGCGAGCCGCAGCAGGCGCTGGAAGGTTATAAGGATGCCATGGTGGCCTCCGGGGTTACTCGCGAGCGCCCGCAGGATAACGACACCTTTACGCGCTTAACGCGTAACGACAGCAGCGATGACTGGCTCAAGCGCGGGATCCGCAGTGATGCCGCCGATCTTTATCGCCAGCAGGATCTTAACGTCACCCTCGAGCATGATTACTGGGGCTCCAGCGGTACCGGCGGCTATTCCGATCTGAAAGCGCATACCACCATGTTACACGTAGATGCCCCGCTGGCCGACGGGCGAATGTTCTTCCGTACCGATCTGGTTAATATGGATGCCGGGAGTTTTTCTACCAATAACGACGGCAGCTATGCGCCGAGCTGGGGCACCTGCGGCGAAATCGCCTGTACCGGCGGCAGCAAACATCAGAGCGACAGCGGCGCCAGCGTAGCGGTGGGCTGGCAGAACGAGACCTGGAGCGGCGATATCGGCACCACGCCGATGGGCTTTAACGTCGTTGATGTGGTGGGCGGCCTGAGCTACAGCAGCGACGTTGGCCCGCTGGGCTACACCGTTAATCTTCATCGGCGACCCATCTCCAGCTCGCTGTTGGCCTTCGGCGGGCAGAAAGATAACCCTAACGGCGGCCATACTGGCAAGACCTGGGGCGGGGTGCGCGCCAACGGCGGCGGTGTGAGTCTGAGCTACGATAAAGGCGAGGCCAACGGGGTCTGGTCTTCGTTGGGCGTCGACCAACTGACCGGGAAAAACGTTGCCGACAACTGGCGCGTGCGCTGGATGACCGGCTACTACTATAAAGCGATCAACGAAGATAACCGCCGGGTCACCGTCGGCCTGAACAATATGCTCTGGCACTACGATAAAGACCTGAGCGGCTATACCCTGGGTCAGGGGGGATATTACAGTCCGCAGGAATATGTCTCCTTCTCGGTACCTGTGACCTGGCGTCAGCGGACGGAGAACTGGTCATGGGAGCTGGGGGGCTCGGTGTCGTGGTCCCACTCGCGGACCAAAACCGAGGCGCGCTATCCGCTGCTCAATTTGATCCCCTCTCAGTATCGTCATGATGCCAGCCAGCTTACGGAAGAAGGCAGCAGCAGCTCTGGCGTCGGCTATACCGCGCGGGCGCTGATTGAACGACGGGTAACCAGCAACTGGTTTGTTGGGGCGGCGGTGGATATTCAGCAGGCGAAGGATTATACCCCGAGCCATGCGCTGCTGTACGTCCGCTATTCGGCTTCCGGCTGGCAGGGCGATATGGATATGCCGCCGCAGCCGCTGGTCCCTTACGCCGACTGGTAGCAGATTAGGCTGAATTATGCGACAGGGCGTCACTCCACGGCGCTCTTCGCGTATACTCGTTGCCTCCGGCCATACAGCCCGATTTCCCCTCCGGTGGCGATTGTGAACCTTTAGCTCCGGTAAGCGCGGCGCCACTGGGGAGAGCTAGCGAAGCTGCATTGCGCACTGTATCCCGGAGGCGGTGCCAGAGGCACCTTGTCCGGGCTACCGACCCGATGGCGGTGGTGAACTTGTCCCCCGGACGGTTTTGTCGTTTTGTAGCCCGGGTAAGGCGTCAGCCGCCGCCCGGGAATTGTCCCCGGGTCGCGCTATGCTTACAGGTCCGTGCCGCCGCCGGGAAAGCCTCCCGATGGCATTGCTTCGCGCCTTGCGGGCGTGAGCGAACAATTTGAGTATATAATCAGCCTGAAAACGACCGGAGATGATGGATCTAAACCGGGTATGCGTTCAGTTTCAGTGGAGAACCCCGTTGCGCGTCAGCCGTTCACTTACAATTAAACAGATGGCAATGGTCGCGAGCGTGTCCATGGCGTTTGTACTCGTCTTCTGTTCTATTTTGCTGTTCCATTTTGTTCAGCAGAGTCGCTATACCACGGCCACGCAGTTAGAGAGCATTGCGCGTTCCGTCCGCGAACCGCTGTCAGCGGCTATTCTGAAAGCCGATATCCCGGAGGCGGAAGCTATTCTGAGCCGCATTCAGCCTGCTGGCATCGTCAGCCGGGCGGATGTTGTCCTGCCTAATCAGTTCCAGGCGCTGCGGATGCGCTTTATCCCCGAGCGTCCGGTGCCGGTAACCATCACCCGCATGTTTGAACTGCCGGTACAGATTTCGCTGCCTATCTACTCCCTTGAGCGGCCCGCTAACCCACAGCCGCTGGCCTATCTGGTGCTGCAAGCCGATTCATATCGCATGTATAAATTCGTGATGAGCGCCCTGGCAACATTAGTGACTGCTTACTTACTTTTGGTGCTGATGCTGACGGTAGCCATCACCTGGTGCATCAACCGTCTGATGGTACGACCGCTGCGTAAAATCGCCCGCGAGCTGAATGATGTCCCGCAGCAGGAGCGTCTTGGCCATCAGCTTTCTATACCGCGCTTACATCATGACGATGAAATCGGCATGCTGGTGCGCAGCTATAACCGTAACCAGCAGACTCTGCTGCGCCTGCACGATGAACTCTCTTTGCAATCGACCCGTTTCCCGGTATCCGAGCTGCCAAATAAAGCCTTTTTGATGGCGATGCTGGAGCAAACCGTCGCCCGTGGGCAGGCGTCTGCGCTGCTGATTGTCGCCTGCGAAACGCTGCAGGATACCGCTGGCGTACTCAAAGAGACGCAGCGCGAAATGCTGCTGTTGACGCTCGTTGAAAAACTGCGGGCGGTTATCCCGACGCAGATGGTCCTGGCCCAGGTGAGCGGCTACGACTTTGCGATTCTGGCCCACGGAATTACCGAGCCCTGGCAGGCGGTGACGTTAAGTAAGCAAGTACTTACTGTCTTAAGCGAACGTTTACCGTTGCACGGCATCCAGCTGCGCCCCTGCGCCAGCGTCGGCATTGCGATGTTTAACGGCGAAATTAACGGCGAACAGCTCTATCGCCGGGCGTTTTCCGCCGCCGTTACCGCGCGGCGTAAAGGTAAAAATCAGATTGAGTTCTTCGATCCGGAACAGATGGAAAAAGCGCAGCGCCGCCTGATGGAAGAGCACGATATTTTAACGGCGCTTGATAATCAGCAGTTTGCCATCTGGCTGCAGCCGCAGGTGGATACTATCAGCGGCGAGGTCTGCGGTGCAGAAGCGCTGCTGCGTCAGCGTCAGGCTGACGGGAGCTGGTCGCTGCCTGGCGATCTGATTGAGCGTATCGAAGCCTGCGGGCTGATCGTCCCGGTCGGCTACTGGGTGATGGAAGAGGCCTGCCGACAGCTTGCCGCCTGGCAAAATCAGGGGATCATGTTGCCGCTATCGGTCAACGTGTCGCAGCTACAGCTGCTGCATCACGATCGCGGCGCGGAGATGCTGGCGCTGCTCGCGCGCTATCGTATCGCGCCGGGCACGCTGATCCTCGAAGTCACCGAAAGCCGTCGAATAGACGACCCGCAGGCCATGATTTCTCTGCTGCGTCCGCTGCGTGAAGCGGGCGTGCGGATCGCGCTGGACGACTTTGGTATGGGCTACGCCGGGCTGCGTCAACTGCAGCATATTAAATCGCTGCCGGTGGATATCCTGAAAATCGATAAAGTCTTTATCGATATGCTACCTGATGACATCAGCATGGTGCCCGCGATTATCCAGCTGGCGCGGGGGCTGAATCTGCACATCGTCGCGGAGGGCGTTGAAACCGATAAGCAGTATCGCTGGCTGCAGGAGGCGGGTGTCGAGACGGTGCAAGGTTATCTTTTTGGCTGCGCCATGCCGCCTGAGGCTTTTAAGGCCCGCTTTTTACCGGCTGTTGTTGAGGATGCAAGTTTGTAACAACATTGTTAGCTTATGCGAGTCAGTTCAAATAAATTAACAATTGCATTGCAATTTCATCACTCGTTATTTCTGAAATGTTTCATGGGTGTTATTTTTAAGCCACAGACGCAATACCCCCTCACAGTCTGTGGTTATCTCCAAAGGACACCCTATGAAAATCTCTTTCTTTAAAAGCCTCTATGTCCAGGTTTTATCGGCCATAGCGATCGGTATTCTGCTGGGCCATTTTTACCCGGAGCTGGGTGCGCAGATGAAACCCCTCGGCGATGCCTTCGTTAAGCTGATTAAAATGATTATTGCCCCGGTTATCTTCTGTACCGTTGTGACGGGGATTGCCGGGATGGAGAGCATGAAGGCCGTCGGCCGCACCGGGGCGGTGGCGCTGCTCTATTTTGAAGTCGTGAGCACCATCGCGCTGATCATCGGTCTGATCATTGTTAACGTGGTGCAGCCCGGCGCGGGTATGAACGTTGACCCGGCCACCCTTGATGCGAAGGCCGTGGCGGTTTATGCCGAACAGGCGAAAGATCAGGGTATCGTGGCGTTCCTGCTCGATATTATCCCCGGCAGCGTGATTGGCGCGTTCGCGAGTGGCAACATTCTGCAGGTGCTGATGTTTGCCGTGCTGTTCGGTTTTGCGCTGCATCGTCTGGGCAGCAAAGGCCAGCTGATTTTTAACGTTATCGAAAGCTTCTCGCAGGTTATATTCGGCATCATCAATATGATCATGCGCCTGGCGCCGATTGGCGCATTCGGCGCCATGGCCTTTACTATCGGGAAATACGGCGTCGGTACGCTGGTGCAGCTTGGTCAGCTGATCGTCTGCTTCTACATCACCTGTATCCTGTTTGTCGTGGTGGTACTGGGCTCGATCGCCAAAGCCACCGGCTTCAGCATCTTTAAGTTCATCCGCTATATCCGCGAAGAGCTGCTGATCGTCCTGGGAACCTCTTCGTCCGAGTCGGCGCTGCCGCGGATGCTTGATAAGATGGAGAAGCTGGGCTGCCGTAAATCGGTGGTGGGGCTGGTGATCCCGACGGGGTACTCCTTTAACCTCGATGGCACCTCAATATACCTGACGATGGCGGCTGTGTTTATCGCCCAGGCGACAAACAGCCATATGGATATTTTCCATCAGATTACCCTGCTGGTGGTGCTGCTGCTCTCCTCGAAAGGCGCGGCGGGCGTGACGGGCAGCGGCTTTATCGTCCTGGCGGCGACCATCTCCGCCGTCGGTCATTTGCCGGTCGCCGGCCTGGCGTTAATCCTCGGCATTGACCGCTTTATGTCCGAGGCGCGCGCGCTGACCAACCTGGTGGGTAACGGCGTAGCGACTATTGTGGTCGCAAAATGGGTTAAAGAGCTGGACTCACAGCAGCTCGATGATGTGCTGAATAACCGTACGCCGGTAGACAAATCGCACGAATTATCCTCATAAATCCATCTGTTAGGTCCATAGTCCCTTGCTGGACTATGGGCTCCTGCGCATAATTAGGGGTCGCTGCCGCATGCGCGGCGGTGACCCTTATGATTATTTCACGTCAACATGCGACATTTTCGTCTCCGTGTGGTCTAACCGACGTACTTAACTCACCATTTTTTCGGCGGCCCTCCCGTGGGCCGCTGTTGTAACCAGGATTGTTCATCAGGGGTTCACATGCAGGGCACAAAAATTCGACTCTTAACCGGTGGTTTGCTGATGTTGGCGACGGTCGGTTATGTGCAGGCAGAAGCGCTCCAGCCGGACCCGGCCTGGCAACAGGGCACACTGGCAAACGGGTTTCAGTGGCAGGTTTTAGCCACCCCGCAGCGTCCCAGCGATCGTATCGAAGTTCGCCTGTCCGTGAATATTGGCTCGCTGAGCGAAAGCACTCAGCAGAGCGGCTTTAGCCACTTTATCCCGCGCCTCGCGCTGACGCAAAACGGTGGCCTCCCGACCATGCAGGCCCGTTCGCTATGGCAGCAGAGTATTGACCCGAAACGTCCTCTGCCGCCCGCCATCGTCTCTTATGACTACAGTTTGTTTAACCTGAGCTTACCGAATAACCGTAACGACCTGCTGAAAGAGGCGCTGAGCTGGCTGGCGAGCGCCAGCGGTAAAATGTCGATCACTCCGGAAGCGGTCAACCATGCGCTGCAGGGCGAAGATATGGTGGTCACCTGGCCTGCGGATACTAAAGAGGGCTGGTGGCGTTATCGGCTGAAAGGCTCCACCATGCTGGGGCATGATCCGGCGGCGCCGCTGAAGCAGCCGGTGGATATTGCTCAGCTTAAAGACTATTACCACAAGTGGTACACGCCGGATGCCATGACCCTGATTGTGGTCGGCAACGTCGATAGCCGCAGCGTCGCGGAGCAAATTAACAAAACTTTCGGCGGCCTGAAGGGCAAGCGCGAAACGCCGGTGGCGGTTCCTACCCTGTCGCCGCTGCCGACGACGCCGGTCAGCATCATGACCGATGCAGTGCGCCAGGATAAGCTGTCGCTGATGTGGGATGCGCCGTGGCAGCCGATTCGTGACTCGGTCGCGCTGCAGCGCTACTGGCGAGATGACCTCGCCAGAGAAGCGCTGTTCTGGCACGTTCAGCAGAATCTGAGCAAAAGTAACATCAAGGATATCGGCCTGGGCTTTGACTGCCGCGTGCTTTACCAGCGCGCCCAGTGCGCGATCAATATCGAATCGCCGGGCGAGCGGCTGAACGCCAACTTAACGACCGTGGCGCGCGAGCTGGCGAAAGTGCGCGATAACGGTCTGCCGCAGGATGAGTTTGATGCCCTGATTGCGCAGAAAAACCTTGAACTGCAGAAGCTGTTTGCCACCTATGCCCGCACGGATACCTATCTTCTGATTAGCCAGCGGATGCGTTCGTTGCAAAATCAGGTGGTGGATATCGCTCCCGAGCAGTATCAGAAGCTGCGTCAGGAGTTCCTCAATTCGCTGACGGTTGACATGCTGAATCAGTACCTGCGTCAGCAACTTTCGCAGGATATGGCGCTGGTGTTGCAGCAGCCGCAGGGCGAACCGGAGTACAACATGAAGGACCTGCAGGCGACGTGGGAAAAGCTGATGGCGCCAGCGCCAGCGGCCGCCGCGGCGTCGAACAGCGCCGGTGATGTTGCGCAAGGACGTAGCGAAGCGACGGATATCCCGCCTGCGCAGTAAAGCAAAACCGGATAGCGTGGCTATCCGGTGAGGTTTATGGCTTATCTGTTTTAACTATTGCTCGGGATTGGCCCGGTGATTTTCCTGGAGGCGGCGCTGGAGCGCCTTCTCCGGTCTACCGGCGTGCAGATGGCGGTAAACCCGTAGCCCGGCTAAGCGCAGCGCAAGCCGGGATTCTCGCCGGCGGGCGTAACTCCATCGAAATTACTGCGGCATCGCCTCGCGCGGGATAATCGCACCGCGATACTGAATCACCGTGCTGGCGGTCAGGTGGCCGCGTTTTGCCGCTGATTCGGCATCGCCGCCGGTCAGGCGCACGGCCAGATAGCCGGCGCTGAATGAATCGCCCGCTGCCGTGGTATCAACGACTTTCTCTTTTGCCAGCTTAACGGCCGGGACTTCCAGCTGCGGCTGTCCGGCAATCGCTACCAGGCAGGAGTCGGCGCCGCGCTTCACCACCACTTCTTCAACGCCAGCGGCGTGAGTGCGGGCAATCACCTCTGCCACCGGCTTCTCGCCCCACAGCGCGTCTTCGTCATCAAGGGTCAGGAACGCAATGTCGGTGCAGGCCAGCATCTGCTGATAAACCTGCTGCGTCTCTTCTTTACTGCTCCACAGGCGCGGACGATAGTTGTTATCAAAGATAACTTTACCGCCGTTTGCCCGGCATTCCCGCAGCAGGGTCAGCAGCTTCTCGCGGCTTGTCGGGCTCAGGATTGCCAGGCTGATGCCGCTGAGGTAAAGATAATCATAGGTCGCCAGCTCTTCGCAGATGGCCGCAGACTGCTCGCTCTCCAGCCAGAACTTCGCTGCGGCTTCATTACGCCAGTAGTAAAACGTACGCTCGCCGGTATCGTCAGTTTCGATGTAGTAGAGGCCCGGTAAACGGTCGGCCATGCGCTGAATCAGGTCCGTCTGGACATTCTCACTCTGCCAGGATTCGAGCATCTGCTGGCTGAAGGTGTCCGTGCCCAGGGCGGTAACATAGTGTACGCCCAGCTCGCTGGCGTCGGTCTGGCGGGCAATGTAGACGGAAGTGTTTAAGGTGTCGCCGCCAAAGCCGCGATTTACCGCCGCGCCTTTCTCTGACAGCTCAATCATGCATTCGCCAATGACGGCAATTTTCTTAGACATAGTGATGACCTGAAATTAAATCAATATTAACCCTAGTGTGCGCTGGGCCGCTTTTATGGTCAATGATATTAAAACAACGTTCCATTATTTTTTTGACCTGACGCGGATTATGTGACGAAAAGCGCATTTGGCAGAGCACCTGACGTTTCTCAACTATATTCATGACTGACGAGACGCAAAAGGAGTGCAGAAGGGATGACCAGAACCCGTAAAACCGTGGCTATTATCCTTGGAACGATAGTCGTACTGATCGTTCTGTTTTTTATTGTGGTGGCGACCTTTGACTGGAATCGCCTGAAGCCGACGATTAATCAGAAAGTGTCGGCCGAGCTGAACCGTCCGTTTGCGATTCGCGGCGATCTGGGCGTCGTGTGGGAGCGCCAGCCCGGCGAAAGAGGCTGGCGAAGCTGGATACCCTGGCCGCACGTGCATGCCGAAGATATTATCCTCGGCAACCCGCCTGACATCCCGCAGGTCACCATGGTTCACCTGCCGCGCGTTGAGGCGACCCTCGCCCCGCTGGCGCTGCTCAGCAAAACGGTCTATCTACCGTGGATTAAGCTTGAACAGCCGGACGCGCGATTGATTCGACTGTCGGAGAAGAGCAACAACTGGACTTTCGACCTGGCTTCGGCGGGAGCGTCTGAGAAAGATGCGGCGCCTTCCAGCTGGTCTTTCCGACTCGACAATATTCTTTTCGATCGCGGCAAGATTGCTATCGATGACAAGGTATCGCGCGCCGATGTGACGATCGTGGTTGATCCGCTCGGTAAACCGCTGGCGTTTAGTGAAGTGACCGGCGAAAAAGGGAAAGGAGCGTCGCAGAAAGTGGGCGATTACGTCTTCGGCCTGCAGGCGAAAGGGAGCTACAACGGGCAGCCGCTCTCCGGTAACGGCAAAATCGGCGGCATGCTGGCGCTGCGCAGCGAAGGGACGCCGTTCCCGCTGCAGGGGGATTTTCGTTCCGGCAATACCCGGGTCGCTTTTACCGGCACGGTCAGCGATCCGCTCAATCTCGGCGGCGTCGATCTGCGCCTCAAGTTTTCCGGTGATTCGCTGGGCGATCTCTACGATCTGACCGGCGTACTGCTGCCGGATACGCCGACTTTCTCTACCGACGGCCATCTGCGCGCCACCTTTAAGGAGAAAAACGGTTCACGCTTCGCCTATCAGGATTTCAATGGCCGTATTGGCGAGAGCGATATCCACGGGTCGCTGATCTACACCACCGGTAAACCCCGGCCTAAGCTGGAGGGCGATCTGGAGTCCAGGCAGCTACGGCTGGCGGATCTGGGGCCGCTGATTGGCGTCGATTCCGGCGGCAAAGGCAGCCAGACTGAACGGCGTAAAGGTGAAGCTTCTCCGCAGCCAGCCGGAAAAGTGTTGCCGTATGACCGCTTTGAAACCGACAAGTGGCAGGTAATGGATGCCGATGTGCGCTTCAAAGGACGGCGGATTGAGCACGGCAGCACGCTACCCATCAGCGACCTTTCTACGCACATCATCCTGCAGCGAGGCGACCTGCGCCTGCAGCCGCTGCGTCTGGGGCTGGCTAACGGTACCCTCGCCGGCAGCATTCATCTTGAAGGGGATAAAAAACCGCTGCAGGGGACGGCCAACCTGCAGGCGCGCCGCCTGAAGCTCAAAGCGCTGATGCCAAACGTGGAGATGATGCAGAAAACGCTCGGCGAAATGAACGGCGATGTTGAGCTTCGCGGCACCGGTAACTCCGTCGCCGCGCTGCTGGGCAACAGTAACGGTAACCTGAAGCTGCTGATGAACGACGGGCTGATTAGCCGTAACCTGATGGAGATCCTCGGCCTGAACGTCGGTAACTTTATTATCGGCCAGATCTTTGGCGATGATGAGGTGCGGGTGAACTGCGCGGCGGCGAATATCGACGTGGTCAACGGCGTCGCCCGGCCGCAGGTGTTCGCGTTTGATACCGAAAACGCGCTGATCAACGTGACCGGGACCGCCAGCTTTGCGTCGGAGCAGCTGGACCTCACTATCGATCCGGAGAGTAAGGGCTTTCGTATTATCACCCTGCGCTCCCCGCTGTACGTTCGCGGCAGCTTTAAGTCGCCGAATGCGGGCGTGAAGGCGGGGCCGCTGATTGCCCGCGGCGCGGTAGCGGCAGCGCTGGCGACGCTGGTGACGCCGGCAGCAGCGCTGCTGGCGCTGATATCACCTGCCGAAGGCGAGGCGAACCAGTGTCGGGCAATCTTGTCGCAGATGAAAAAATAGTCGGGAAGAAGACTCCCCTGGCCGGATGGCCGGGGGAGTGGACGGAGAGTTACAGCGATTGATGACGCGTTTCGTGAGTCAGCAGCAGCGCGATCATCGTCAGCGCCGCCATGGCGGCGAGGTAGAGCCCAACCGCGGGCAGACCGTAGTTGCCCTGCAGCCATGCGGCGATATACGGCGCTACGGACGCCCCGAGGATCGACGAGACGTTGTAGGAGAACGAGGCGCCGGTGTAGCGAACTTCGGTCGGGAATAGCTCCGGCAGCAGCGCGCCCATAGGGCCAAAGGTCAGCCCCATCAGGCTCAGGCCAATCAGCAGGAAGGCAAAGACCAGCAGCGGATTGCCGGAGCCGAGCAGCGGTTTAAAGGCAAACAGCGCGAAGAGGATGATGAGAGTCGTGATCACGACCATGCTCTTACGACGGCCAAAGGCATCCGCCAGCAGGCCCGCCACCGGCACCATCACGCCAAAACCAATGACCGCCATCATCAGCATCCACAGCACTTCGTTGCGCGGCAAGCCGAGACCAATCGGCGCGGCGGCGGTACTGAAGGTCATGGAGTAGACGGTCATGATGTAAAACAGCGTGTAGGTCGCCAGCATGATAAAGGTGCCGAGAACGGTGACGCGTACGTGTTTTGTCAGCAGGGTGCCCAGCGGGATTTTGACCTGTTTCTTCGCGGCGGCTACCTTTGCGAACACCGGCGACTCGTGCAGCGAAACGCGGACGTACAGGCCGATAATGACCAGCACGGCGGAGAAGATAAACGGCATACGCCAGCCCCATTCCATAAACTGCTGGTCGGTCAGCAGCCAGGAGAGCAGCAGGAAGGTGCCGTTAGCGAAGAAGAAGCCGATAGGCGCGCCCAGCTGTGGGAATGAGCCATACAGCGCGCGCTTGCGCGGCGGGGCGTTTTCCGTCGCCAGCAGCGCCGCGCCGCCCCATTCGCCGCCAAGGCCCAGCCCCTGGCCAAAGCGGGCCAGCGCCAGCAGCACCGGCGCCATAATGCCAATGGTTTCATAGCCGGGCAGCAGGCCGATAACTACGGTTGAGATCCCCATCGTCAGCAGCGAGGCCACGAGGGTCGCTTTACGGCCTACGCGGTCGCCGAAATGGCCGAATACCGCAGAACCGATAGGGCGGGCAATAAACGCGATGGCGAAGGTCGCCAGCGATTGTAGCGTCGCGGCGGCGGGATCGCCCTGCGGGAAGAAAATATGCGGAAATACAATGACCGCCGCGGTGGCATAGATATAGAAGTCGAAGAACTCGATGGCGGTGCCAATGAGCGAAGCGACGACGACCTTGTTGCGTGAGTTAACCGGAACGGTTTCCTGAGCATTGTCGAGTGTTGTGGCTGTGGCTTGCATAGATCTTTCTTATTTTTTGCGAACGAAAGGCCATATAGCCACAGCCTTGGGGACATTTCAATCTGTAACAAGGGGACGGGGAGGCTAAAAAACAGGCAAAAAGTGAATAATTTCTGTGCCAGAAAAATAAGTTCTATGAAATGCTTCACACAATTCAAATAATGGTTGATAAAACCAGGTTTAGGTTAAATAAAAGTTACATATTGGATTTATCTGCTGAAATGCCAGGTTGGGCTGAATTTTGCGTCTTTTATTCAGCCCAGTGATGGTTTAGTCGTGGGCTTTGCCCGGCATCCGGCGGTCGTCTTTATACTCGGCGGTCGCAATCCACGCGGCGCAGAAAAGCGTCAGGCGGGCGAAGAAATAGAAGAAGGCCATGATTCCCAGCACCGAGCCGAATGCCGCCCCGGACGGCGACTTGACCAGCGACGGTAGCGTCCAGGTCATGACGATCTTGATTATCTCAAAGCCGACCGCCGCAATCAGGGTGCCGCGAATCAGCGCCCTACGGCGCGGGCGGTGGCGCGGGAGTCGCCAGAAAATCCAGAAAAAGAGCAGATAGTTGGCGAAGATGGAAATGGCCAGGCCAATAAGCCGCCACGCCGGTTTCAGCCACTCGATGTAGTCCAGATAGAGCGCCGAGATAATCATCTGCTGAGCCGACCCGGCGATGGAGGTGATTGACAAGGTGATCACCAGCGCCACCAGCAGGCCGATTAGCGAGATAAAGTCGCGAAAGTACTTCACCCAAATTTTTTCCTGATCCTGCGGCGTACGCTCCCAGACGTCGCGGGACTGGGCGCGAATTGCCTCACGCAGGTTGCCCATCCAGTTAATGCCGGAATAGAGCGCCACCAGCAGACCGACGATGCCGACGGTGGTGCGCTGCTGTACGGCGGTATTGATGGTATTTTTCAGCGTTGCCGCGAGCGTCGGGTCGCTGACGTTAAGCAGGATTTTATCGAAGATGTCCTGTAGCAGCGTAGGATGCGAGGCCAGAACAAAACCGGCTGCTGCAAAAGAGACCATTAGAATCGGGATCATCGATAAAAATGAGAAGTAGGTGATCGCCGCACCAAACTGATTGCCCAGCCTGTCGTTGAAACGCTCTGCGGCGCGGATGAGGTGCGCAATAATGGGGTTACGCTGGACTTTTTCCGCCGTTCCGGTGACGCTTTTTAGCGCCTGGTTGGCTTTTTTCGCCACGGTGGAGTCATTTATCGCAGCCAGGGCGCTTTTATTTTCATCCGGCTGCTGGCCCGGATCCTGGGCTGGTCGTTGGGCGTCGTTTTCCGGCGTCATAAATTATTTCTTCCTTTTTTACAGCGATATTCATCAAAATTATATACGTAAAATCACGGATAAGGCGTGCCGGGGTCATCGGAGGCATGAATACGTTCCTGTTTGCCGCCTGTTCTGCGCTAATCGCTCGCCGGCATTTTGTTTGCGCAGGGCCGCGGAAAATTCATAATTCACTGATAGTTATCTATAATTATCCTGGATAAGGCGTTAGCTGCTACCCGACATAAAATACCGCTACTCCCACAAATACGGATTTTTCATCATGCGGACTCATCAACATAGTTTTTCATGAGCCCGCCCAGCCACTCCATAAACAGATGTACCCGACGTGAAAGGTTGCGCCGGTGCGGATAAATGAGCGAAACCGGCAGCGGCTCGGCGCGGTAGTGGGGCAGAATTTCTATCAGCTCCCCGGTGCGCAGCATTTCACGAACGCCCACCCGGGGTACCTGAATAATCCCCAGCCCCGCCAGGCACGAGGCTTGATAAGTTTCGGTGCTGTTAACCGTCAGAACGCCACCGGTTTTGACCCAGCGGACGGCGCCATCGCTAACCACTTCGAATCCCAGCGGGCGCACGCCCAGATTGCTGGCGTAGTGGATCAGCGCATGATCGGCGAGATCGTCCAGCGACTGCGGGTAGCCAAAGCGGGTGAGATATTGAGGACTGGCGCAGTTGATTTGCGTGAGCTTGCCCAGCGGTCGCGCAATCAGCCCGGAATCTTTCAGCGTACCGACGCGTATCACACAATCAAAACCCTCGCGGATTACGTCAACCAACCTGTCGCTGCTGCTGAGCTCCAGTTCGATGCCGGGATACTGCTGCAGAAATGCCGGCAGTTGCGGAATAACCAGTTTTTTCGCCACGGCGACCGGCATATCGACCCGCAGGCGTCCGCTAATGCTGGAGGGATCGAGCTGAAACATCCCGTCCAGCTCATCGAGATTGCTGAGCAGGTCTCTGGCGCGTTCGTAGTAGACCATACCATCCTGAGTCAGCTGCACCCGGCGGGTGGTGCGATGCAGCAGACGAACGCCAAGATGGTTTTCCAGTGCCTGAATCTGGCGCGAAACGCTCCCTTTAGGCAGGCCAAGCGTATCCGCAGCGCGGGAAAAACTCTCCAGCTCCGCTACTCTGATGAACAGCTGCATTGCGTGAATTTTATCCATTCCGCAGACCTTTTGTTGCTCTTAATGAAACAGTAAAGCGTAATTTTCAGTATTTATTGTTTTTATAGCAGCTAATAAGCTCTTTAACGAGGCAAACGCAACCGAAAAGGGGTTTTCTGATGACACAACGTATCGCTTTGGTGACCGGCGGCAGCCGCGGGCTGGGGAAAAACGCCGCCCTGAAGCTGGCGGAGAAGGGAACCGATATTATTCTGACCTGGCATAGCAACCCGCAGGCGGCGCTTGACGTGGTAGCTGAAATTGAGAAAAAAGGCGTAAAAGCCGCAGCATTACCGTTAAATGTCGGCGATATCACCAGTTTTGATGGTTTTGCACACAAGGTGGGGGAAGTGCTTCAACAACGCTGGCAGCGGGAGACATTCGACTATTTATTAAACAATGCCGGTATTGGCCTGAACGTCGCTTTTGCCGAAACCAGCGAAGCGCAGTTTGATGAATTAATGAACATCCAGTTTAAGGGACCGTTCTTCCTTACCCAGCGTCTGTTACCGCTATTGCAGGATGGGGGACGCATCCTCAACGTTTCCAGCGGACTGGCGCGTTTTGCTCTGCCGGGTTATGCGGCCTATGCCGCGATGAAAGGCGCGATGGAGGTACTGACGCGCTATCAGGCGAAGGAGCTTGGGGAACGCGGAATTTCGGTCAATATCATTGCTCCTGGCGCCATTGAAACCGATTTTGGCGGCGGCGTGGTACGCGATAACCCGCAGGTGAATCAGCATATCGCCGGGCAAACGGCGCTGGGAAGAGTGGGGCAGCCGGATGATATTGGTGATGCTATCGCCGCGCTACTCAGCGACGATCTGCGCTGGATGAACGCCCAGCGCGTTGAGGTCTCTGGCGGAATGTTTTTGTAATCCCCAGCCCCTTCATGGATCATGAAGGGGTATACGCATTTCATGCGCTTTCTTACTCCGTAACACACTTTCCCCGCTTTGCCATCGCCTGCGTTTGCGGGTTCGTTTAAAATAGAAAAATAATATTATATTTATTTTTACCTGCCTGGTTCATTAAGGATTTCCTTAATTTAAATGTAATAAATATTGTGAATAAGTAATGGCGTGAATAAGGCCTGTAACTATTCATTGTTATGATGTTTAGATAATCCTCCCTATCGGTAAAATGCCCCAGGCCAAACAGCGAGTTCTTATTTTATCTTGCTGATATTACCCTTCCCCCTCTTTTAATCGGGCATTTCTTTGTTGGAGATAAATCCATGCAGGTAATCATGTTTGACAGGCAGTCGATATTTATTCACGGAATGAAAATTGGCCTCCAGCAACACATTCCTGAACTTGATATTTTTGGCACCTGTCAGGCGGATCAGCTCTGGCAGAAGCTAACGGCGAATCCTGAAGCACTGCTCATTCTGGATGGCGATATGCACAGCGAGTTTTGCTGCTGGCTACTGCAGGAAAAGCAGCTCCGCTTCCCGGCGACTCAGGTGCTGCTGATCGTGTCCGACGATAATAAAAGCTGGCTACAGCGCGCGCTTTCCTGGAATGTGCGCGGGATCATTCAACGCAGGGAAAGCCTGCAAACATTCGCCCAGGCGATCAACAGCATCATGCATGGCCTGCTCTGTTTGCCGGGCGATTGGCTAATGACGGCGGAAGCGCGGGATAATAAATTGGTTCATTTAAGCCAGCGTCAGCGCGAGATTTTACAGCTGCTGGCGGCGGGAGATTCCAATAAAGAGATTAGCCGCGCCTTAAATATTAGCGCGGGCACGGTCAAGGCGCATCTGGAGTCGCTGTATCGCCGACTGGATGTGAAGAATCGTACCCAGGCGGCGATGGTGTTTAATGGCGTCAGCGAAACTTAATCGGTTGTCGCCTTGAATCTTGCGCACTCTTCACGCCGCTGTTCGTGGCCGCTGCGAATATTTTCCCAGGCGGTCAGCGCCTCAGCAAACCGCTGATGGTTAAGGTGAGTTAAAACAATATCAAGCTCCGGAGACGCCGGGCCGCAGCTAAAGGCTAAAGAGACCAGCGCATCATACTGCGATGGGTTAAGCCTCACCCGCAGGTTGCGCTTAAGCTGGCGCTGGCATTGCACCAGGTCGACGGTAAGCAAGGTCTCCGCGATCTCGCGCGTGAAGTGGTTGAACGTTTCATAATCGTTGAGAACGTGGCCATAGCCAATCACGCGCAGGCCGCTCTCGTCCCGATAGGGGGCGAGTGCTAATCCCTGAGTTCGTTTAATAAAGTCCAGGCCCTGCGGGCTTAGCGACGGTGTTATGGGGGACATGTTCTCTTCCTCTTTGGCTGGCCCGCAGTGTAGAGGAAAAGTTAACCGCGCCCTATTCGCCAGATGGCCCAGGCTGGTTATGCTCGCGGCGCAGCAGGCCGAAAAGCCAATCGTTGTGCCAGCGACCGTTGAGCCAGTAGCATTCACGCAGCTCGCCTTCCTGATGAAAACCAACCTTTAGCAGCAGATTTTTTGACGCAAGATTACCCGCGGTGACGGTCGCCGTCAGCCGCCGGATACCGCCCGTAGTCAAAGCGTACTCGCACAGCGCGCGCAGCGATTCACTGCCGTACCCCTTCCCCTGCGCGTGGGGAGCGAACAGAAAACCCACTTCAGCGCTATCGCCAGCGTGATGCTGGTAGCCGGTGAGGCCAAGGGGAGCATGGGTGAAGCGATCGCGCACGACCAGACACAGCCAGTGGGCCGCGCCCGGGGACCATAAGGGAAGCCGCGAATCAAAAGCCTCACGAATGTCGGCGACCGGGCGAGGATCCGCGACGTAAAGCATCACCTGGGGATCCTGCTGGAGGGCGAGGAAAAAAGGCCAGTCGTCAAGCTGCAGCGGGGAACAGCGCAGACGTGGGGTCATCAATTCTGGCATAGCAGGGTTCCGGCAAAAGTCGATGCCATGAACATAGCAGGACATCGACTGCCGGAACAGTCTGCCGTTACAACGGTTCGCCGTACAGACCAATAAGCCGGCGCACCACGCCATTGGTCCAGCCGAAGCCGTCCTGAAGCGGGTACTCACCCCCTCCGCCTTCGTGGGGAGTGGCGCTGGCGATGTGGTACTTTTCAATCAGCTTAAAGTGCTGTTTATAGAAATGATTCACCGTTTGCAGCCAGCTGTGGGCTATCTCATCGCCGAGCGGATCCTGACCGTACATTTTAAAACCCTGTACCGCCATCCACTGCAGCGGCGCCCAGCCGTTGGGCTTATCCCACTGTTCACCGCTTTGATATTCGGTCGCCATAATACCGCCGGGGGTAAGCAGGCGGGCGCGTACCGCATCGGCAAGCCTGTCGGCCTGATCGTGGGTCGCCATACCGACATAGAGCGCGACGATGCTGGCGGCGGAAAACAGAGCCAGCTGCTCGCGGCGCCAGTCATAATCGCGGAAACAACCGCTTTCGTCATCCCACAGATAGCGGGTCACCGCCGCCCGACGGTCGCTGGCCTTCTGGCGGAAAGCGGCCTCGGTTTCCCGGTCGCCCTTCAGGCCGGAGAGGTTGGCGATGGTATTCTCCAGCTTGAACAGCAAGGCGTTCAGATCAATGGGGATAAACTGGGTAGTGCGGATGCTTGCCAGTCGGGTGATATCGCGCAGCCAGCGGCTGGAGTAATCCCAGCCGGACTCCGCCCCCGCGCGCAGGTCGCGATAAACTTCATTCGGCGGGCGCCCGGAGCGCTTCGCCGTTTCAACATCTTCCCGCCACGACTCATCGCGCGGCGTGTCGCGATCGTCCCAGTAGCGGTTCAGCAAAGAGCCGTCCGGCATACGCACCACGTGACGATACGCCTGATTGGGGATCAGCGATTCCGCGCCGTCCATCCAGAAGCTGTACTCCATTTGCAGGTGGTCAAGGTACCGTTTAGCGCCGCGGACGCCATCTTCTTCAAACAGTTCGACCATCAGGGCAAAGACCGGCGGCTGCGAGCGGCTGAGATAGTAGGTGCGGTTGCCGTTAGGAATATGGCCGTAGATTTCGATCATCCACGCGAAATTATCGGCCATGCATTTCAGCAGATCTTCGCGGCCGCTTTCCGCCAGCCCCAGCATAGTGAAGTAGGAATCCCAGTAGTAGGTTTCGCTAAAGCGCCCGCCGGGAACAATATATGACTGCGGCAGCGCCAGCAGCGACGACCACGGAATATGATCCTGCGGCTCGCGGGTGAGGATTGGCCACAGATTATCAATATGCTCCTTGAGGGATCGCGTGGGATCGGAGACGTAGTCCTCGGCGCGGCTTTCCGGCAGCCAGAAATGATCTTCCACAAACTGGCGTAAATCGAATCCGGGGGTGCGCCTGATGCGACGATAGTGAATCAAGATATCCAGCGGATCCTGCTTCGGCGCGCAGTCCGGGAAGGTTTTACTATCGGCGAAAATTCGCGATTTCTGGACGTGGGCGAACAGCTCCAGATAACGATCGGCAGGGGTGAGGGCATCCGAGGCGGGCAGCCCTTCAATGATCTCCGGTTCAGGTTCGGCGTCGAACATTTCATCCAGCTTTAACTCATACGGATCGGCTTCGTAGCACGGATCGGTGTCGATCCTGAGCTCATCGTCATCAACGTTGCGTAATTTCTGGCTGAACATAGGGGTACGGACCTCCGGATTGCGTCAGTAGAGGATGCCGGGCACGCCCGACCTGTCTAATAAGCTTAGACATTCGCAGCGGGAAACGAAAAGAGAAGTGTGCGGTAGATCACGCTTTCCTCGGAACAATCGGTTCGGAGTTTTTGCTTTAACTTTTTGATCTACCGGATTAAAACCGTTTTAACCGCTGCGTATTGCGTCGAAAAATTCGGAGATTTCGTTTTGCAACAAAATCTAAATTCCCGGGCGCTGCCGCTATTCAGCCATTACTCCCACGCGGCTTCCAGCAGCTCCAGCAGCTGCTCGCTGGTCAACGTGACCGGGTTAGCCTTCATGGATGAGGAGCTGCTGGCGGCGAGGGCCGCAGGCTCCAGCGCTTCGCGGGGGACGCCGAGATCGCGCAGATTACCCAGACCGGCGCGCTGGCTCCATTCGCGCAGGCTCTCCCATGCGCTGTCAGGATCGGAATCCAGCCCAGCGGCCAGCCACTGGCGTACATCCGCAAAACGCTGGCGGAGGCGTGCGTCGCTAATTTGTGCTTCGTTGAGCGCCAGGCCGAAGGGGAGCAGACTACCGCAAAGTGCGCCGTGGGCAGCGTTGCTCAGGCCTCCCAGCGGGCCTGCCAGGCCGTGAACCACGCCGAGTCCGGCATTGGCTAACGCCAGTCCGCCGCACAGGCTGACCCACGCCATCTCATCGCGGCTATCCGGACACTCATGTTCCATCAGCGTTCTGAGCGCTTTCATACCGCGCGGGATCGCCTCCCGACAGAGTGCGTCGGTAAAAGGATTCGCGCGGGTGCACAGCCAGGGCTCAATCACCTGGGTGATAGCGTCGAGACCGGAGGCTAAGGTCACCGCGCGCGGCGCGCTGTCGGTGAGGGACGGGTCGATAATCGCCAGGTCCGGCAGCATGCGGTCGTCACGCAGGCTGACCTTGCGCTGCTGCTCGGGGACGTTAATCACCGCGTTCTTTGTGACTTCCGCGCCGGTACCGGCCGTCGTGGGAATGGCGACGAACGGCAGCGGATTGGCCTCTAATATGCGGCCGCTACCCACCACTTCCAGGTATTCGATCGCGGGCCCCTGCGCGGGAACCAGCGCCGCAATGGCTTTGCCCGCATCAATGACCGCGCCGCCGCCGAGGCTGACGATGGCGCCGACGCCTTTTTCCCGTGCCAGACTCACGCCCCGTTCAATATCCTGCAGGCAGGGTTCATGGGCGATAGAGAGTGTGGTGACGTGCAGCCGAAGCGCGTGGAGTTCGCTTAGCAAGCACTCCGCGCGCTGCGGGG
This sequence comes from Klebsiella sp. CN_Kp066, assembly GCF_040065135.1. NCBI lineage: Bacteria > Pseudomonadati > Pseudomonadota > Gammaproteobacteria > Enterobacterales > Enterobacteriaceae > Klebsiella > Klebsiella sp. CN_Kp066. The sequence continues at coordinate 323,330 of NZ_JBEAIU010000055.1, forward strand.
TGGCGCCGTGAATCAGCAGAATCTTTGTCGAGCGCCCGGCGAGCCAGGGGGCCGCGCTTAGAGCAAGGCCGCGCCCAAAGCGGATATTGCCCGGAGTTAAAACGTTAAAAGAGGTCAACATGTCGGGTAACCTGTTCTGGAGAAAAATCGTGCAATCCACTATACACATTATCCGGCTGTACATGAGCCGCCGATGCAGTATTGTGAAACAACCATCTCTTTTGATTGAGGAATTGCTGACAATGATAAAAATACTGGGCAAACGCTCATCAATTAACGTGCGTAAGGTACTGTGGACCTGTGAAGAAGCGGGAATAGCATATCAGCAGGAGGATTACGGTAGCGGGTTCCAGTCCATCGAGACCCCGGCGTTTCGCGCCCTTAATCCGAATAGCCTGGTCCCGGTGCTGCTGGATGGCGATTTTGTGCTGTGGGAGTCAAACAGCATCTGCCGCTATCTGGCGCGCAAAGCCGGGCGGGAAGACCTGCTCCCCACGGCGCCGCAGGCTGCCGCCGAGGTTGAGCGCTGGATGGACTGGCAGGCAACGGAATTCAATACTGCCTGGCGCTACGCCTTTATGGGACTGGTGCGCAAGGACCCGCGTTTTCAGGAACCGACGGCTATCAAAGAGAGCATTGTCGCCTGGACCCGCTGCGTGCAGATCCTCAATGCGCAGCTTCAGCAAACCGGGGCATGGGTTGCCGGCAGCCAGTTTACGCTCGCGGATATCGTCCTGGGACTGTCGGTGCACCGCTGGAAAATGACGCCGTTCGCGCATCCGGAAATGGCCGAAGTGGAGCGCTGGTATATGGCGCTGAATCAGCGCCCGGCGTTTAAGCGCCACGGCAATAACGGCGTGGCGTAAAGATAAAAAAAGAAGCTCCGGAGAGCTTCTTTTTCATGTACGGTGCGCCGTGTTACCGCATCGTCACAAACTCCTCCGCTGCGGTTGGGTGGATCGCCACGGTATTGTCGAAGTCTTTCTTGGTTGCGCCCATCTTCAGCGCCACCGCGAAGCCCTGCAGCATTTCATCCATACCGAAGCCGATACCGTGAATGCCGACAATTTTCTCTTCCGGGCCGACGCAGACCAGCTTCATGCGGCACGGCTGGCGGTGTGAAGTGACGGCGGTATACATGGCGGTGAAAGAGGATTTATACACTTTTACCGCCTCATCGCCGTACTGCTCGCGCGCCTGCGGCTCGGTTAAACCGACGGTACCGATTGGCGGATGGCTGAATACCACGGTCGGGATGTTGCTGTAGTCCAGATGTTCGTCCGGCTTGTTGTTAAACAGACGCTCGGAGAGACGGCGGCCGGCGGCAACGGCGACCGGAGTCAGCTCGACGGCACCGGTATTATCGCCGACGGCGTAAATACCCGGAACGTTGGTATTCTGGAATTTATCGACGACGATATAGCCTTTATCGGTGGTTTCCACTCCGGTAGCAGCAAGATTGAAGTTATCGGTTGCCGGTTCGCGACCGATCGCCCAAATCAGGCAGTCCACGGTCTGGCTGCGGCCATCTTCCAGCTCCAGGGTCAGGCTGCCGTCGGCGTTCTTCACTACCGCTTTCGGAATGGCATGGGTATGCAGCTGTGGGCCTTCGGCGTTCATCACCTCAACCAGCGTTTCAACGATCAGCGGATCGAAGCTACGCAGCGGCGCGTGTTTACGCACGAACAGATGGGTCTCCGCGCCCAGTCCGTTAATCACGCCCGCCAGCTCAACGGCGATATAGCCCGCGCCGACTACCGCAACGCGCTTCGGCAGCGCCGGCAGTTCGAAGAAACCATCGGAATCAATACCGTACTCGACGCCGGGAATGCTCGGATGGCTCGGACGGCCGCCGGTGGCGATCAGAATATGGTCGGCGGTTATCGTCTCGCCGTTAACTTCGACGGTTTTCGCATCGACAAAACGGGCGAAGCCTTTAATGACATCGACCTTGTTTTTGCCCAGCACGTTATCGTAAGAGGTGTGGATACGATCGATATAGGCGCTACGGCTGGCGACCAGCTTATCCCAGTCGAAGTGATTAATTGTGGTATCAAAACCGTAATCCGGGCCATACAGATGGATGGCTTCACGGATCTGCGCCGCATGCCACATCACTTTCTTCGGTACGCAGCCGACGTTCACGCAGGTGCCGCCCAGGTCTTTGGCTTCAATCAGCGCACACTTTTGGCCGTACATAGCGGCACGGTTAATGGAGGCGATACCGCCGCTGCCGCCGCCAATGGCGATATAGTCATAATGCTTGCTCATGAGTCTTATCCTTAATGTCTGATTGGCGCGATTGTATACCTGAAATCACCAGGTTCCACCGATTGCTGTGATTGTTACTCAGGCACGATCCAGCTGACGGTGGCATGGCCGATACCGGTCGGCACCAGCTTTTTATGTAGCCAGGGCAGAACGTTGTTCATCTGCTGCTCCAGCTTCCACGGCGGGTTGATGACGATCATCCCGGAGGCGGTCATCCCGCGCTGGTCGCTATCCGGACGCACCGCCAGCTCGATTTGCAGAATTTTGCGAATGCCGGTGGCCTCTAACTCTTTGATCATGCGCTTAATCTGCGCACGCAATACGACCGGATACCACAGCGCGTAGGTGCCGGTAGCAAAGCGTTTGTAGCCTTCATGAATTCCGGTGACCACCGCCTGGTAGTCACTTTTGATTTCATAAGGCGGGTCGATTAGCACCAGGCCACGACGAGATACCGGCGGCAGCTTAGACTTCAGCTGCTGATAGCCATCGCTTTTTTCAACCCGGGCGCGGTCGTCTTTCTGGAACTCCGCGCGCAGCAGCGGAAAATCGCTGGGATGCAGTTCTGTCATCTGCAGGCTATCCTGCTCGCGCAGCAGTTGGCGGGCAATCAGCGGAGAGCCGGGGTAGTAGCGCAGCTGGCCGCTACGGTTGAAGTGCTGGACCACGGAGATATACGGCTCCAGCTCGGCGGGCAGGTCATCCTGCTGCCAGATGCGGGCGATACCTTCGAGATACTCACCGGTGCGCTCGGCATGTTCGCTGCTCAGCTGATAGCGGCCAGCGCCGGCGTGGGTGTCCAGATAGAGAAACGGTTTTTCTTTCTCTTTGAGCGATTCAATGATCAGGCTCTGAACGGTGTGTTTTAGAACGTCGGCGTGGTTGCCTGCGTGAAAGCTGTGGCGATAACTGAGCATGGATGCGGTGATTCCGGGAATTAAACAAGATAACCGATAGTTTACCGCAGATCCGCCTGGATTACCGCTGCGGTACCGTGCTGTTTTAATTCCTGCTGGTGTTGTGTGAGATGCGACTCCCCGGAGGCGGTGCTGGCGCACCTGTCCGGGCTACCGGCCCGCAGCCAGCTGATGATTGCGGAATTAGCTCTCTTTTGTGGGTTTTACCGCCGGCAGGGCGCGATGCATCGGCACCGGCAGCCAGGCGCGAATTAATAATCCGCCGCGTTCGCTGGAGCCAAGTTCCAGCTTGCCGTTATGGTTATCGATGATGCGCTGAACGATAGCCAGCCCAAGGCCGGTTCCGCTAATCGTTCGGGCGCTGTCACCGCGAACGAAAGGCTGGAACAGATGTTCGCGCTGCTCCGGCTTGATTCCCGGTCCATCGTCTTCGACCTGGAACCAGGCCCGGTTACCTTCGCTGCCGCTGCTGACCTTGATCCAGCCGTTGCCGTAGCGGGCGGCGTTGACCACCATATTCGCCAGCGCGCGCTTGATGGAGAGCGGATGCACGCGCAGCGGGATCTCTCCCGGCTGCAGATCGGTAGCGATTTCCCGCTCATAGCCGCTCTCCGCCGCAATCACTTCGCCCAGCACCGCATTCAGGTCCACCAGCTCCACCGGCATCTCCTGACCGGTGCGCAGATAGTCGATAAACTGCTCGATAATGGCGTTGCACTCTTCGATATCTTTATTAATCGACTCGGCGAGGTAGCCGTCCTCTTCGCCCATCATTTCCGTCGCCAGACGGATACGCGTGAGCGGAGTCCGTAAATCGTGGCTCACCCCGGCCATCAGCAGCGTACGGTCGTCCGCCAGTTGCTTAACGCCTGCGGCCATATGGTTAAAGGCACGTGTCACCGAACGCACCTCTGATGCGCCGTATTCGCGCAGCGGCGGAGGGATAATCCCTCGCCCGACCTGCAGCGCGGCGTGCTCCAGATCGACCAGCGGTCGGTTCTGTATACGAATAAAGAGCCAGGCGCCGCCAATCGCCAGCAGCATGATCGCCAGGGTGTAGCGGAACAGCGGCGAGAAGTCGCCCTGGTGGATTTCGGTCAGCGGTACGCGCACCCAGATATTGGGGGAAAGCCAGGTTTTCAGCCACACCACGGGGGAGCTTTTGTTGACCTCAACCCGCACTTCGGTCGGCCCGCCGAGCTGGTGCGCCATCTGCTGGCTTAAGAATTCATAATGCTGCGCCCAGCGCAGGCCTGCGTCTTCCGCCGCTTCGTTGGAATAGAGCGAAATGCCCAGCTCGCGGTAAATTTCGCGGCGAAACGCCGGCGGAACCACCAGCTGGGTGCCGTCTTCCAGCTGCAGTTTATCGGTCATCAGCATACGCACTTCGTAGGCCAGAACCTTATTAAACTGCTGGAGACTGGGCAGGATCGCGAAATTCAGCACCACTAAATAGGTCGTCACCAGGCTGGCGAACAGCAGGGTGACGATCAGTAGCAGGGTACGGGCAAACGAGCTTCGCGGCGAAAAGCGCACGCGTTTCATGCCTTAGAGCCGTCCGGGACGAAAACGTAGCCCAGGCCCCATACGGTCTGGATATAGCGAGGATGCGCAGGATCTTCTTCCACCATGCGGCGCAGGCGTGAGATTTGTACGTCGATGGAACGCTCCATGGCTGAATACTCACGGCCGCGGGCGAGGTTCATCAGCTTATCGCGGGACAGCGGTTCGCGCGGATGGCTCACCAGCGCTTTTAGCACCGCGAATTCACCGCTGGTCAGCGGCATGGGTTCATCTTCACGGAACATTTCGCGGGTGCCGAGGTTCAGCTTGAATTTACCAAAGGCGATAACCGCCTCTTCCTGCGAGGGCGCGCCCGGCAGTTCGTTGGCCTGACGGCGCAGCACGGCGCGGATACGGGCCAGCAGCTCGCGCGGGTTGAACGGTTTTGGGATATAGTCGTCGGCGCCGATTTCCAGGCCCACGATTCGGTCAACTTCTTCCCCTTTCGCCGTGACCATGATGATCGGCATCGGGTTGCTCTGACTGCGCAGGCGGCGGCAAATGGACAAGCCATCTTCGCCCGGCAGCATAAGATCCAGCACCATCAGGTGGAAGGATTCGCGGGTCAGCAGGCGATCCATCTGTTCAGCGTTCGCCACGCTACGAACCTGGAAGCCCTGCTCGGTCAGATAACGTTCGAGTAGCGCACGCAGGCGCATGTCGTCATCGACAACCAGAATCTTATAATTCTCTTGCATTGTTTATACTCCCAAAGGTTCACTGCAATTGTCAGTACGTATTCTCAAAAAAGCCCGGGTCGCCCACCAGCGAAATCTGGTATATATTCCAGGCTAAATTGTTACAAAGCATATTTAACAGCAGCTTAAGTATACATTTAAGCATAAGACGCATTATTTATCCTGTTGCTATTATGACGCGCGACGAATTGTGCGCAGCATTGCACAAAGATTTGTAATCAGGAGCCGTAACCTTCGATGAAAACGCCGCTGATCACCCGTGAAGGGTATGAAAAACTGAAGAAAGAGATGGATACCCTGTGGCGCGAAGAACGTCCGGAAGTCACTAAAAAAGTGACCTGGGCGGCGAGCCTTGGCGACCGCAGCGAAAACGCCGACTATCAGTACAATAAAAAGCGCCTGCGTGAAATCGACCGCCGGGTGCGCTATCTGACCAAATGCCTCGAACAGCTGAAAATCGTCGATTATTCGCCGCAGCAGGAAGGAAAGGTCTTTTTCGGCGCCTGGGTAGAGATTGAAAACGATGCGGGCGAGACGAAGCGCTTTCGGATTGTCGGCTACGATGAAATCTTTGGCCGCAATGACTACATCTCCATTGATTCGCCAATGGCGCGCGCGCTGCTGAAAAAAGAGGTCGGCGATTTAGCTATCGTTAACACGCCCGCGGGCGAGGCTGCCTGGTACGTGAACGAAATTGAATACGTCAAAGCTAAATAGGTGCGGAACATTCCGAGAGGCTTGGGTCGCGGCTGGCATTTTAGCGTGCCAGTCCGTATAACTATCCCCCTGATTTTTGATCCTAAAGATGAATTAAACCGATGATGAATGATTCGCTCTGCCGCATTATTGCGGGTGAACTTCAGGCCAGGGCTGAACAGGTAGAAGCTGCCGTTCGCCTGCTTGATGAAGGGAATACCGTGCCGTTTATCGCACGCTATCGTAAAGAAGTCACCGGCGGTCTGGATGACACGCAGCTGCGTAATCTGGAAACCCGCCTGGGTTACCTGCGAGAACTCGAAGACCGTCGTCAGGCGATCCTGAAGTCCATCGGCGAGCAGGGCAAGCTGACCGAGGCGCTGGAAAAAGCCATCAACGGGACGCTGAGTAAGACCGAGCTCGAAGACCTCTATCTGCCGTACAAGCCGAAGCGCCGCACTCGCGGGCAGATCGCCATTGAGGCCGGGCTGGAGCCGCTGGCCGAGCTGCTGTGGAACGAGCCCTCTCATGACCCGGAAACCGAAGCTGCCAAATATATCGACGCTGATAAAGGCATCGCGGACAGCAAAGCGGCCCTCGATGGCGCGCGCTATATTCTGATGGAGCGCTTTGCTGAAGATGCGGGCCTGCTGGCGAAAGTGCGCGACTATCTGTGGAAAAACGCCCATCTGGTGGCCACCGTCGTTAGCGGCAAAGAAGAGGAAGGTGCGAAATTCCGCGACTACTTCGATCACCATGAACCGATCTCCACCGTGCCGTCGCACCGCGCGCTGGCGATGTTCCGCGGCCGTAACGAAGGCGTGCTGCAGCTCTCTTTGAACGCTGACCCGCAGTTCGATGAGCCGCCGAAAGAGAGCCACGGCGAGCAGATTATTATCAACCATCTCGGCCTGCGCCTGAATAACGCTCCGGCCGACGGCTGGCGTAAGGGCGTGGTGAGCTGGACGTGGCGTATCAAGGTGTTGATGCACCTGGAAACCGAGCTGATGGGCACCGTGCGCGAACGCGCGGAAGACGAAGCCATTAACGTCTTTGCCCGCAACCTGCACGACCTGCTGATGGCCGCGCCGGCCGGACTACGCGCCACCATGGGGCTCGATCCTGGCCTGCGCACCGGCGTAAAAGTCGCCGTCGTTGACGGCACCGGCAAACTGGTGGCTACCGATACCATCTACCCGCATACCGGACAGGCCGCCAAAGCGGCGGTAGCGGTTGCCGCACTGTGCGAAAAGTACAACGTTGAGCTGGTAGCGATAGGCAACGGTACCGCTTCGCGTGAAACCGAGCGCTTCTTCCTCGACGTCCAGAAGCAGTTCCCGAAAGTGACCGCACAGAAGGTCATCGTCAGCGAAGCGGGCGCATCCGTGTATTCTGCCTCCGAGCTGGCGGCGCAGGAGTTCCCGGACCTCGACGTTTCCCTGCGCGGCGCGGTCTCTATCGCCCGCCGGCTCCAGGACCCGTTGGCCGAACTGGTGAAGATCGACCCGAAATCCATCGGCGTCGGCCAGTATCAGCATGACGTCAGCCAGACCCAGCTGGCGCGTAAGCTGGACGCGGTGGTGGAAGACTGCGTGAACGCCGTTGGCGTCGATCTGAATACCGCCTCCGTTCCGCTGCTCACCCGCGTTGCCGGCCTGACCCGCATGATGGCGCAGAATATCGTCTCCTGGCGCGATGAGAACGGTCAGTTCCAGAACCGCCAGCAGCTTCTGAAGGTTAGCCGTCTGGGGCCGAAGGCCTTTGAACAGTGCGCGGGCTTCCTGCGTATCAACCATGGCGATAACCCGCTGGATGCCTCAACCGTGCACCCGGAAGCGTACCCGGTGGTGGAGCGCATTCTGGCGGCGACTCAGCAGGCGCTGAAAGATTTGATGGGCAACAGCAGCGAGCTACGTCATCTAAAAGCCGTTGATTTTACTGATGAGAAATTCGGCGTGCCGACGGTCACCGACATCATCAAAGAGCTGGAAAAACCGGGCCGCGACCCGCGCCCGGAGTTTAAAACCGCCCAGTTTGCCGATGGCGTAGAAACGATGAACGACCTGCTGCCGGGGATGATCCTCGAAGGCGCGGTGACCAACGTCACCAACTTCGGCGCGTTTGTTGATATCGGCGTTCACCAGGACGGCCTGGTGCATATCTCTTCCCTTTCGAACAAGTTCGTTGAAGACCCGCATACGGTGGTGAAAGCGGGGGATATCGTGAAGGTCAAAGTGATGGAAGTTGATCTGCCGCGCAAGCGTATAGCGCTGACGATGCGTCTGGATGAACAGCCCGGCGACAGCAACGCGCGCCGCGGCGGTGGGAACGATCGCCCTCATGGCAACCGCCCGGCGGCGAAGGCTGCTAAACCTCGCGGTCGTGAGACGCAGCCTGCGGGCAACAGCGCGATGATGGACGCGCTGGCGGCGGCGATGGGTAAAAAACGCTAAACTCTCCGGCCCCTTTTGTCGAGGGGCCGCATTTCTTCCGGCATTAGCCATATTGTGCAAACAAGCATCAGTATTTTCTTATAACGTCGTAATAAGCGCGAAATGCGGACGGTGAGATTATTATTTTCATTTCGTTAACTATCGAAACCTTAATTAAACATTTGGTCATTAAGAATTATTATTATTTCGACGCCTGTTACAAAATAGAGTTTGCTCAATATCAACAAAAGCTCAATCTCCTGTTTAAAAAAACAATCGACCGCATTATATGTATTGATGATAAAAACTATTCTCATTATCATTATTTGCATTGAATGTTTTTTATTCTTCGTTGGCTACGGTCCCTTGCGCCGCATCTTCGGCGCGTACGGAAAACTCTTTTTCAGTTGGCGATACACAAGTAGGTCCTATGCAATTCACACCTGATAGTGCGTGGAAAATCATTGGTTTCTCCCGCGATATTAGTCCGGCGTATCGGCAGAAACTGCTGTCCCTCGGAATGCTGCCGGGTTCATCTTTTAATGTGGTTCGCGTGGCGCCGCTCGGCGACCCTATCCATATTGAAACCCGACGCGTGAGCCTGGTATTACGTAAAAAGGATCTTGCGTTAATTGAGCTGGAAGCGGTTGCACAATAATGCCTGACCGGCACTAAGAGCATGAATATGAAAAAATTAACCCTTGGTTTAATTGGTAATCCTAATTCCGGTAAGACTACCCTGTTTAACCAGCTCACCGGTGCGCGCCAGCGCGTTGGTAACTGGGCGGGGGTGACCGTTGAGCGTAAAGAGGGGGGCTTCAACACCACCGATCATCAGGTCACGCTGGTGGATCTTCCGGGCACCTATTCGCTAACCACTATCTCCTCACAAACCTCGCTGGATGAGCAGATTGCCTGCCACTATATTCTCAGCGGCGACGCCGACATGCTGATTAACGTGGTCGATGCGTCCAATCTGGAACGTAACCTCTATCTGACGCTGCAGCTGCTGGAGCTGGGCATCCCCTGCGTCGTCGCGCTGAACATGCTCGATATCGCGGAAAAACAGAACATCCGTATCGATGTCGACGCGCTGGCCGCCCGCCTCGGGTGCCCGGTTATCCCGCTGGTTTCCACCCGCGGACGCGGTATTGAAGCCCTGAAAATGGCGATCGATCGCCATCAGCAAAATCAGCCTGTAGAACTGGTGCACTATCCGCAGCCGCTGCTGCGCGAAGCGGACAAGCTGGCGCAGGTGATGTCCGGGGAGATCCCGCAGCGCCAGCGTCGGTGGCTGGGCTTACAGATGCTTGAAGGCGATATTTACAGCCGCGCCTACGCCGGTGATGCCGCCCATAAGCTGGACGTGGCCCTGGCGCACCTGAGCGAAGAGCTGGATGACCCCGCGCTGCATATCGCCGATGCCCGTTACCAAAGCATTGCTGCTATTTGCGATGCGGTCAGTAACACGCTTACCGCCGAGCCCAGCCGCTTTACCGCAGCGATGGATAAAGTCATCCTCAACCGTTTTCTCGGACTGCCGGTCTTCCTGTTCGTTATGTATCTGATGTTCTTACTGGCGATCAATATCGGCGGCGCGTTGCAGCCCATTTTCGACGCCGGTTCCGTGGCGATCTTTATCCACGGCATTCAGTGGATTGGCTATACCCTGCATTTCCCGGACTGGCTGACCGTTTTCCTCGCCCAGGGGATTGGCGGGGGGATCAATACCGTGCTGCCGCTGGTGCCGCAAATCGGCATGATGTATCTGTTCCTCTCCTTCCTTGAAGATTCCGGCTATATGGCGCGGGCGGCGTTTGTGATGGACCGCCTGATGCAGGCGCTGGGGTTGCCGGGGAAATCCTTCGTGCCGTTAATCGTGGGTTTTGGCTGTAACGTTCCTTCGGTGATGGGCGCGCGTACGCTTGATGCGCCGCGCGAGCGTCTGATGACCATTATGATGGCGCCGTTTATGTCCTGCGGCGCGCGGCTGGCGATTTTTGCCGTCTTTGCCGCCGCCTTTTTCGGCCAGAATGGCGCGCTGGCGGTCTTCTCGCTGTACGTGCTGGGTATCGTGATGGCGATTGCCACCGGTCTTATGCTGAAGCATACCATTATGCGCGGCGAAGCTTCGCCGTTCGTCATGGAGCTGCCGGTGTACCACGTTCCGCACGTGAAGAGCCTGATTATTCAGACCTGGCAGCGCCTGAAAGGTTTCGTGCTGCGCGCGGGTAAAGTGATCGTTATCGTTAGTATCTTCCTCAGCGCGCTGAACAGCTTCTCGCTGAGCGGTAAGATTGTCGATAACATCAACGACTCGGCGCTGGCGTCGGTCAGCCGGGTGATTACCCCGGTGTTTAAACCGATTGGCGTACATGAGGATAACTGGCAGGCGACCGTCGGACTGTTCACCGGCGCGATGGCCAAGGAAGTCGTGGTAGGGACGCTGAACACCCTCTACACCGCCGAAGATATCCAGAACGAAGAGTTCAATCCGCAGACGTTTAGCCTCGGCGATGAGCTGCTGGCTGCAGTGGACGAGACCTGGCAGAGCCTGAAAGATACGTTCAGCCTGAGCGTGCTGGCCAACCCCATCGAAGCCAGTAAAGGCGACGGCGAAATGGAAACCGGTGCGATGGGCGTGATGGGCAGCAAATTCGGCAGCGCTGCGGCGGCGTATAGCTACCTGATTTTCGTCCTGCTCTATATTCCCTGCATCTCGGTTATGGGGGCGATTGCCCGCGAGTCGAGCCGCGGTTGGATGATGTTCTCCGTCCTGTGGGGGCTGAATATCGCTTATTCGCTCTCTACGCTGTACTACCAGACCGTCAGCTTTAGCCAGCATCCGCGCTACAGCCTGGTATGCATTCTGGCGGTGGTGCTGTTCAATATCGTGGTCTTTGGCCTGCTGCGCAGAGCGCGTAGCCGGGTGGACGTTTCGCTGCTGGCGACGCGCAAAACGCCGTCTTCCTGCTGCCAGAGTCCTGCTGGCGATTGCCACTAAGGAGCGATGATGGCGTCGTTAATTGAAGTTCGCGATATGCTCGCCCTGCAGGGAAGGATGGAAGCAAAGCAGATCAGCGCCCGCCTGCGTGCGCCGCAGCCGTTAATCGACGCCATGCTGGGCCGCCTGGAAGCAATGGGTAAAGCGGTGAAAACCACCGAAGATGCCGATGGCTGCCTCTCCGGCAGCTGTAAAAGCTGCCCGGAAGGCAAGGCCTGCCTGCGGGAGTGGTGGTCGCTGCGCTGAGATGTTTTCCGGTGTTTTTTCCGGAGGCGATGCTGCGCATCTGTCCGGGCTACGAGTTTGTGCGGTTTTGGGTTTGGTAGCCCGGACAGGCGCAACGCGCCGCCTCCGGGGAAGCCTCTGCGCCCTCGGGTGCAAGCGGGTCGTGAGACCCGCTTTCTGGCTTACTTGTAGACGTCCGCGTTAGCGTGAACCGTTTTTTCGTTCTTCTCGCCGGCAATTACCACGAAATAAGTGCCGCCCAGCTCATCCGCTTTTTTCGACAGATCGCGCTTTGCATCCATCGGAGAGGTTGTTCTTGAGGTCGTAATGGAACCGATTTTAGTCAGGTTCATCTTAGCCACTTCGTCTTTTTGGATCTCCTTGGCGGCGAACGCGCCAAAGGACAGGGAGCCAATCACCAGAGATGCAACAATTCCTGTAACAAGTTTCATAGCCTCTACTCTCCATTAGGTTGTTTTTTTAGGTCGCGGGTCCGGCGTGAAATAGTCAACCTCCGCAACAACCTAAGTATTGCTGCACCCTGCGTTTTTACCACGTCCCGCTAAAAATATTTACTGACCTCACGCTTCAGTTCGACCAGTTGAGCGCAAAACGCCTGCGGATGCGAAATGAACGGCGCATGGGCGGCTTTATCAAAGACGAACGACGTGCTGCCGGGCCACATGGCGTCGAGAATCGGGACGATTTTACGCGGTACCAGGCCATCCAGCCGACCGTACAGGCGCAAAAACGGCATTTTGAGGGTAGATAACGGCTGGCGTAAGTCGGCGGTTTTGAGGATCTCCAGCCCGCCGTTTAAGACTTCCGATGATGGCATCGGTAGCGACAGCACCGCGCTTTTCAGCATTCTCGCATCCTGGCGTGCGCTCTCGGTACCCATGGTTTGCAGCGCCAGAAAGCGTTCGACGGTGCGTTGAAAATCTTCGCTCAGCTGCTGCTGGAATCCGCTCAGCACTTCGGGCTTGATGCCAGGCCAGCTGTCGTGAGCGCTAAAACAGGGGGAAGAAGCCACGGTAACCAGCGCCTGCACGCGATCGGGATGGGATAATGCTACCTGACTTGCTACCAGCCCGCCGAGGCTCCAGCCTAGCCAGATAGCGCGCTCCGGCGCTTTCTCCAGCACCCGCTGCGCCATCTCTTCCTGCGACAGAGCGCCAAAGCCGCCGCTGCGGCCGTAGCCAGGAAGATCGACGAGGTGCAGCGTAAAATGCGAGCTCAGCTGCGGCGTGATGCAATCCCACACCTGGGCATTCAGCCCCCATCCGTGCAGCAGCACAAGATGACAATTCCCTTCGCCCATGGTCTGCCACTCGATCGCGTTCATCAGTTACTGTTCTCTTTCCACCAATATGAGGGGAAATATGCTAACAGCACACAGCTTATGCTGGCTATGCCAAATGCCGCTGGCCATCGCCCGCTGGGGGATCTGTTCGCGATGCGCGTCGGCGCTGCTGGCCTGCGAACCGCTATGCCCTCAGTGCGGACTGCCGGCCCAGTCCAACACGCTGCCCTGCGGACGCTGCCTGCAAAAACCGCCGCCGTGGCAGCGGCTGGTAACGGTTAATGACTATCGACCGCCGCTGAGCGGCCTGATTCACCAGCTGAAATTCAATAAGCGGCCCGAGCTGGCGCCCGCTCTGGCGCGTCTGCTGCTGATGCGCATACGTCACAGCCCGGACCTTCCTCATCCGGACCGGATAATTAGCGTGCCGCTCTGGCAGCGCCGCCAGTGGAGGAGAGGGTTTAATCAGAGCGACCTGCTGTGCCGACCGCTATCCCGCTGGCTGGGCTGCGCCTGGCGTAGCGATGCGCTGACCCGCAGACGCCGCACCGCCACTCAGCATCAGCTCAGCGCCAGATTGCGCAAACAGAACCTGAAAAACGCCTTCCAGCTTGAATTGTCGCTACAGGGGCACCATATCGCCATTGTGGATGATGTCGTCACAACCGGAAGCACCGTCGCTGAGATATCCCGCCTGCTTTTGCGAAACGGCGCCGCGACGGTTCAGGTATGGTGTATATGCCGTACCTTGTAGACCCCTGCTGATGGGCGTATAATAACCCAGTAAAATAGTCAACTATTAGGCCAACGCTATGATCCGTATTTCCGATGCTGCACAAGCGCACTTTGCCAAACTGCTGGCAAATCAGGAAGAAGGGACACAAATTCGCGTATTTGTGATCAATCCCGGCACCCCTAACGCCGAGTGCGGCGTGTCCTACTGCCCACCGGATGCGGTGGAAGATTCCGATACTGCGCTGAAATTTGAGCAGCTCACCGCCTACGTCGATGAGCTTAGCGCGCCGTACCTGGAAGACGCTGAAATCGATTTTGTTACTGACCAGCTGGGCTCCCAGCTGACGCTGAAAGCGCCCAACGCCAAAATGCGCAAAGTTTCTGACGATGCCCCGCTGATGGAGCGCGTCGAGTATCTGCTGCAGTCGCAGATTAACCCGCAGCTGGCCGGCCACGGCGGGCGCGTCACGCTGATGGAAATCACCGATGATGGCCTGGCGATTCTGCAGTTTGGCGGCGGCTGTAACGGCTGTTCGATGGTCGACGTAACGCTGAAAGAAGGGATCGAGAAACAGATGTTGAACGAGTTCCCGGAACTGAAAGGCGTACGCGATCTCACCGAGCATCAGCGCGGCGAGCACTCTTACTACTGATTCCCCGCCCGGCAGCTTTCCGCTGCCGGGCAACTCTCTTCATGTTACCGCGCAACATTCCCCGCTAAGCGACCCGCCAGAAACCCGGGAAAGAGTATGACTTAAGTCTCATATTTGAAATTTTCACCGCCCAGGTGATTCTCAAACTCGTCATGTTACCCGTATCATTCGCATCAGGCGCCACAGATAAAAAAATAGCCAGCTATCCTTTCTCTGGGTAAGGATAAAGCCAGCTTCTACGGCGTCAGACATTTTTTGTTCCGGTCGGAACGGATGAAGTCAATGTTGAAACTATGACGTTACCCATAACAAATTAAGGCCAGGTAAATCATGCCATTAGTCATCGTTGCTATCGGGGTTGCCCTGTTATTGTTGCTGATGATCCGTTTCAAGCTTAACGGGTTTATCGCTCTGGTTCTGGTGGCGCTTGCCGTCGGGCTTATGCAGGGTATGCCGCTGGATAAAGTTATCGTATCCATCAAAAACGGCGTTGGGGGAACCCTCGGCAGCCTCGCGCTGATCATGGGCTTCGGCGCGATGCTCGGAAAAATGCTGGCGGACTGCGGCGGTGCGCAGCGTATCGCCACCACGCTGATTGCCAAATTTGGTAAAAAACATATTCAATGGGCGGTCGTGCTGACCGGCTTTACCGTCGGCTTTGCGCTGTTCTATGAAGTCGGCTTTGTACTGATGCTGCCGCTGGTCTTTACCATCGCTGCTTCCGCCGGTATTCCGCTACTCTATATCGGCGTACCGATGGCGGCTGCGCTCTCGGTCACGCACGGATTCCTGCCTCCGCATCCGGGCCCGACCGCGATTGCTACTATTTTCCATGCCGACATGGGTAAGACCCTGCTGTTCGGTACGATTCTGGCGATTCCGACGGTTATTCTTGCGGGACCGGTTTACGCACGTTTCCTGAAAGGCATCGATAAGCCGATTCCGGAAGGCCTGCACAACCCGAAGACGTTCACTGAAGAAGAGATGCCGGGTTTTGGCGTCAGCGTCTGGACTTCTCTGGTGCCGGTGATTCTGATGGCCATGCGCGCCGTCGCCGAAATGGTGCTGCCGAAAGGCCACGCTTTCCTGCCGATTGCGGAATTCTTTGGCGACCCGGTGATGGCAACGCTGATCGCAGTGCTGATCGCCATGTTCACTTTCGGCCTCAACCGCGGTCGTTCCATGGAGCAGATTAACGATACGCTGACCTCCTCGATCAAAATTATCGCCATGATGCTGCTGATCATCGGCGGCGGCGGCGCCTTCAAGCAGGTGCTGGTCGATAGCGGCATGGATAAGTACATTGCGTCTATCATGCACGAATCCAATATGTCTCCGCTGTTTATGGCCTGGTCTATTGCTGCGGTACTGCGTATCGCGCTGGGTTCCGCCACCGTTGCGGCCATTACCGCGGGCGGTATCGCCGCGCCGCTGATCGCCACCACCGGCGTGAGCCCGGAACTGATGGTTATCGCCGTTGGCTCCGGTAGCGTTATCTTCTCTCACGTTAACGATCCGGGATTCTGGCTGTTTAAGGAATATTTCAACCTGACCATTGGCGAGACTATCAAGTCATGGTCGATGCTGGAAACCATCATCTCAGTGTGCGGTTTGATTGGCTGCCTGCTGTTGGGGATGGTGGTATAAGCTGGTCGTCAGTCTGAAACGAGCCGGGTCGCCGCGATGCGAACCCGGCTTTTTTTATGCGCAATGGCTACCACGGCCAGACTTATCGCAGTAATACCCGCCTGCGCGCGGCGCCTGACATTGAAATTCAGCAAACTATCCCCCATTCTAGATCTCATGCTATAGCGCCGGACGCGCGCTTCATTCACCCAATTCAACAGGACTGCGCATATGACCAATCCATTACTGACGCCTTTTTCGCTCCCGCCCTTTTCTGCAATCAAACCCGAGCACGTGGTCCCCGCGGTCACCAAAGCGCTGGATGATTGCCGGGCGGCGGTCGAACGCGCGGTGGCGCAAGGGGCGCCGTATACCTGGGAAAACCTTTGCCAGCCGCTGGCGGAAGTGGACGACGTGCTGGGGCGTATTTTTTCCCCGGTCAGCCACCTGAACTCGGTTAAAAACAGCCCTGAGCTGCGTGAAGCCTACGAACAAACTCTGCCGCTGCTCTCCGAATACAGCACCTGGGTTGGGCAACATGAAGGTCTGTACAAAGCGTACCGCGACCTGCGCGATGGCGACCATTACGCCACCCTGAATACCGCGCAGAAAAAAGCGGTGGATAACGCGCTACGTGATTTTGAACTCTCCGGTATTGGCCTGGCCAAAGAGCAGCAGAAACGCTACGGCGAAATCGCCGCACGCCTGTCTGAACTGGGCAATCAGTACAGTAACAACGTCCTCGATGCCACCATGGGCTGGACGAAGCTGATCGCCGATGAATCCGAGCTCTCCGGGATGCCGGAAAGCGCGCTTGCTGCGGCGAAAGCTCAGGCTGAAGCCAAAGAGCAGGAAGGGTATCTGTTGACCCTGGATATCCCGAGCTATCTGCCGGTAATGACCTACTGCGATAACCAGGCGCTGCGTGAAGAGCTGTATCGCGCCTATTCCACCCGCGCTTCTGACCAGGGGCCGAATGCCGGTAAGTGGGATAACAGTCCGGTAATGGCGGAAATCCTCGCCCTGCGCCACGAGCTGGCTCAGCTGTTGGGCTTCGACAGCTATGCCGATAAGTCGCTGGCGACCAAAATGGCGGAGAATCCGCAGCAGGTGCTCGACTTTCTGAGCGACCTGGCTAAACGCGCCCGTCCGCAGGGTGAGAAAGAACTGGCTCAGCTGCGCGCCTTCGCCAAAGCCGAATTCGGCGTGGATGAACTGCAGCCGTGGGATATCGCTTACTACAGCGAAAAACAGAAGCAACATCTTTACAGCATCAGCGATGAACAGCTGCGCCCGTACTTTCCGGAAAACAAAGCGGTTAACGGCCTGTTTGAAGTCGTTAAGCGTATTTACGGCATTACTGCGAAAGAGCGTACTGACGTCGACGTCTGGCATCCGGAAGTGCGCTTCTTTGAACTGTACGACGAAAATAACGAGCTGCGCGGCAGCTTCTACCTCGACCTTTACGCTCGCGAACATAAACGCGGCGGGGCGTGGATGGATGATTGCGTTGGCCAGATGCGCAAGCTTGACGGCACGCTACAAAAGCCGGTTGCCTATCTGACCTGTAACTTTAACCGTCCCGTCAGCGGCAAACCGGCGCTGTTTACCCACGATGAAGTGATCACGCTGTTCCACGAGTTTGGCCACGGTCTGCACCATATGCTGACCCGCATCGATACCGCCGGCGTTTCCGGTATCAGCGGGGTACCGTGGGATGCAGTCGAACTGCCGAGCCAGTTTATGGAAAACTGGTGCTGGGAGCCGGAAGCGCTGGCGTTTATCTCCGGCCACTACGAAACCGGCGAGCCGCTGCCGCAGGAGCTGCTGGAGAAAATGCTGGCCGCGAAGAACTATCAGGCGGCGATGTTTATTCTGCGTCAGCTGGAGTTCGGCCTGTTCGACTTCCGCCTGCATGCGGAATTTAGCCCGCAGCAGGGGGCGAAAATCCTCGAAACGCTGGCGGAAATCAAGCAGCAGGTCGCGTTGATTCCCGGGCCGTCCTGGGGCCGCTTCCCGCATGCCTTTAGCCACATTTTTGCCGGTGGATACGCGGCGGGCTACTACAGCTACCTGTGGGCCGATGTGCTGGCGGCGGATGCTTTCTCGCGCTTCGAAGAGGAGGGGATCTTCAATCGCGAAACCGGCCAGTCGTTCCTCGACAACATTCTTAGCCGCGGCGGTTCGGAAGAGCCAATGGTCCTGTTCAAACGCTTCCGCGGTCGCGAGCCGCAGTTGGACGCGATGCTTGAGCATTACGGTATTAAGAGTTAATGCTGTTGTGAAAATTTGTTTAATTGATGAAACGGGCGCCGGAGACGGCGCCTTATCTGTTCTTGTCGACCGCTGGGGGCTGGAGCAGGACGATGACAACCCGATGGCGCTGGTGATGACGCCGGAGCATCTTGAGCTGCGTAAGCGCGATGAACCGAAGCTCGGCGGCATTTTCGTGGATTTTGTCGGCGGGGCGATGGCTCACCGGCGCAGGTTCGGCGGCGGCCGCGGCGAGGCGGTGGCGAAAGCGGTGGGAATCAAAGGCGACTATCTGCCGGATGTCGTCGATGCGACCGCCGGTCTGGGGCGGGATGCCTTTGTGCTGGCGTCAGTCGGCTGTCGTGTACGGATGCTGGAGCGTAATCCGGTGGTTGCCGCGCTGCTCGACGATGGCCTGGCGCGTGGCTACGCCGACGCTGAAATCGGCTCGTGGTTGCAGGAGCGCCTGCTGCTGATTCACGCCTCCAGCCTGACGGCGCTGACCGATATTACCCCGCGTCCGCAGGTGGTCTATCTCGACCCGATGTTTCCGCATAAGCAAAAAAGCGCGCTGGTGAAGAAAGAGATGCGGGTATTTCAGTCGCTGGTGGGGCCGGATTTAGACGCCGACGGTCTGCTGGCGCCGGCGCGTCAGCTGGCGACCAGGCGGGTGGTGGTTAAGCGCCCGGACTACGCGCCGCCGCTGGCGAATGTTGCGACCCCTAACGCGGTGGTGACCAAAGGCCATCGCTTTGATATCTATGCCGGAACGGCGGTTGAGCCGCAGGGGTAAACAAGCTGCATCAGGGCTATTTCCCCGGGGGCGGCGCGATGCGCCTTGCCCGGGCTACAGGTTCACCGCCGTCTGCGGGTCTGGTAGCCCGGACAGATGCGCAGCATCGCCTCCGGGAAATTCTGCCACTCTGCGCTCTGCTCCCGGGGGCGGCGCGATGCGCCTTGCCCGGGCTACGGGTTCACCGCCGTCTGCGGGTCTGGTAGCCCGGACAGATGCGCAGCATCGCCTCCGGGAAATTCTGCCACTCTGCGCTC